>NZ_CP120131.1:1283719-1604649 GCF_034039665.1 Mammaliicoccus sp. Dog046
GGCGAGGATAGAGAAGAAGCAGCGATTAGAGAATTAGAAGAAGAAACGGGTTATATTGCTGATCAATTAGAATTAATTGGTGAAGTATATGGTTGTCCAGGTTTCTGTAATGAAAAAGTAAGCATATACATAGCAAAAGATTTAAAAGTCGGGAAAATTAATTTAGATGAAGATGAATTTTTAAATGTCACTAAAATTCCAGTGAGTGAAATTCAAAGTTTATTATCATCTGGTAAGATAGAAGACGCTAAAACTTTAATTGCATTTCAACATTTTGCTTTAAATTATAATAATTCTAAATAACAATGCATTTTCACTTGCTTTTTACAGGGAATATTGGTATTTTAATATACGAATATGATTCTAATTGATAATGATTTTATTTAAGAAAGTAGGTGTCATGTTGGAAGAACGTATACAACGTGTGAAAGAGCAATTGCACAAAGCTTCTTATAAGTTAACACCTCAAAGGGAAGCGACTGTTAGAGTATTACTTGAGAATGAATCTGACCACTTAAGTGCAGAAGATGTATACTTAAAAGTAAAAGATAAGGCACCAGAGATCGGTTTAGCAACGGTATACCGAACATTAGAACTTTTAGCTGAGTTAAAAGTAGTCGACAAAATCAATTTCGGTGATGGTGTCGCTCGATTTGATCTGAGAAAAGAAGGGGCAAAACATTTTCATCATCATATGGTTTGTATGGAATGTGGTGCAGTTGATGAAATTGAAGAAGATTTATTGGATGATGTGGAAAGACGCGTAGAGAAAGATTTTGCATTTAAAATTTTAGATCATCGCCTAACATTTCATGGCGTGTGTCATAGATGTCAAAAAGATTAATTCAATTTAAAGAGACGTTACTAAATGAAGGTTAAACTCAATTTAGTAACGTCTTTTTTTATGGTAAAATACATTTAAGAACGAGGTGAGTATATGGAGCAAATTATCAATGAATTTATAGATTTTATAAGACTTGAAAAAGGATTGAGTCAAAACACCATCCAATCTTATAAAAGAGATTTAACACAATATCATGACTATTTAAGTGAACAAAAATTAAAGCATATCGATAACGTAGATAGAATGGTTATTCAAAAGTACTTTGCTACATTAAAAGATGAAGGTAAATCTTCTAAAACAATTGCAAGACTTGCTGCAACGATTAGAAGTTTTCATCAATTTGCGATTAGAGAAAAGTATGCAGTCAAAGATCCAACAATATTAATAGAAACACCAAAATATGAACAAAAATTACCTGACGTACTTAGTGAACAAGAAGTTAATCAGTTGTTAACCTTTACGCACATTACAAATGCGAGAGATGAGCGAGACCGCGCAATGTTAGAATTATTGTATGGAACTGGTGTCAGGGTTTCTGAACTGATCCAACTTAAAGTAGAAGATGTTAACTTAACGATGGGGTTCGTAAGAGTATTTGGTAAAGGGAATAAAGAACGTATCGTACCGCTAGGCGATCAATTAATGAATATATTGAAGTACTACATACAAGAAGTTCGTCCAAATTTATTAAAAAAACAAATTACGGATGTACTATTTTTAAACGCAAGAGGTGGCGCTTTGACGCGACAAGGATTTTGGAAAATATTAAAGAAAATTGGATTAGAAAAAGGGATAACGAAGACGTTGACACCACATACGCTAAGACATTCATTTGCAACGCATTTATTGGAAAATGGCGCGGATTTGAGAGCGGTACAAGAAATGTTAGGACATTCAGACATTTCAACGACACAACTCTATACACATATATCGAAAAAACAAATACGTGATATGTACTTAACGTATCATCCAAGAGCAAAGAAGGAGTAAGAAAATGAGTAACAAAAATCAATATAACGAAAAGAACAAGTATAAAACATTATTCTTGTTAAGTGCTTTTGTTGTTATTTGGGGACTTGTATACTGGTTATTTATCGTTTAGAACGACGATTGAGGTAAGCAGCATTACGCTGTTCAATCACTTCCGTTCTATCTCTTAATAAGTGATGATGTTTAATATAGTCTGAAACATCTGGTAGCGTGTTGTATTCAAAATCAGTAAATGTTTGATTTAAGGCATATAAACATTCATCTGTTAGTGGTAGTTGAATACTTTTATATTTTTTATTTTGGTTTATTTTTAATATTTGAGATTGAATCACAGAAATATAAGCTTCTCTCTCAACACCTAGATATTCAAATGAAGGATTAAGGATGGCGATTTGTAAGGATTTATTAAAGGTTTTAAGTGCACCTTTGATGTTCTCTCGTCTGTAATGATAGCAAGCTGTTGAAAATAATATTAAACTTACTACTGCATCATTTTTGCTGAAATGCGGTTGTGCTTTCCAATATTCCTCTAATATGTCATGACATTCAAAGTAATGTCTATGGACATGGAAGTTGTAATGAAAGTTTATCACGTCTATTTCCATTTTAAATCCCTCACATCATAGTATCTTTATACCTAAACATGGTATAATAATTTTTAGGTTTATGCACGCAAAAGGAATAGAAATGAGGAAGTTTTAAATGTATGAAGTAAAACTTGACGCCTTTGAAGGACCATTGGATTTATTACTTCATTTGATACAAAAATACGAAATAGATATCTATGATATTCCAATGAAGGAACTGACTGAACAATATTTAAGCTATATACATCAAATGAAAATTTTAGAAATAAATGTTGCAAGTGAATATTTGGTTATGGCATCAGAACTTTTAATGATAAAAAGTAAATTATTATTGCCGACACAACCTTCTGATTTAGATGAATATGAAGATGATCCAAGAGACGATTTGGTTAAACAATTAATAGAATATCAAAACTATAAAGCTTATGCAGAATTATTAAATGACATGAAAAGTGATCGCGAACAAATTTTCATTAAAAAACCTGCAGATTTATCAAATTTTGAAGCTATGTATGATAAACGTGCACCATTAGATTTGAATATGACAGATTTAATTGTTGCATATCAGCGTACTAAAAAGAGACAACGATTTAATCAGCCACAACAAGTAACTGTTAGTGAGGATAGTTACACAATAGAAATGGCAACTGCAAGTATTGAATCACAACTTTCAAAAAAGAAAAGTTATAATTTTTTTGAAAGTCTACCACCAGACTTAACGGTCAATGTGTTAGTTACAATGTTTTTAGCAATATTAGAAATGATGAAATTAAGACAAATAGATGTGTTTCAACAACAACAATTTGGAGAAATTACTATAAATCGAGGCGTGAATTATGGAAGTTAGTAAATTAGGTTTATTAGAAGGATTATTATATTCATTAGGTGATGAAGGTATTGATACTAATCAATTGTGTGAAATTTTAGAGTTAACACCTGTACAATTGAAAGAATTAGCAGAAACATATGAAAGAGAAACATTACAAATCACATTTTACGGAAGTAAATGTATTTTAACTGCTAAACCTATCATGCATCCTTATCTTGAACAGTTAATGATAGATAATATGAATACAAAGTTATCTCAAGCAGCACTAGAAACATTGTCCATCATTGCATATAATCAACCAGTAACACGTAGTGATATTGAAATGATCAGAGGTGTTAATTCTGATGCTTCAGTTAAGACGTTAATCGCTAAAGGTGTTATAGAATCGAAACATAATGAACAGTCACGAAGTCAATTATTATTTACAACTGATTATTTCTTAAATGTTTTTGGATTAACATCATTAGATGAATTACCTAAATCTACAAATGAAGAAAATGAACAAGAAGAAATGGATTTATTTTTTAGTAGCATGAACGATCAAACCAATAATGAGGAGCAATAATATATGAGTGAAGAATTAGAAAGATTACAGAAAGTCATTGCTAAAAGCGGTTATACTTCAAGAAGAAAAGCAGAAAAGTTAATTGAAGAAGGACTTGTATACGTTAATCATAAACAAGTAAAAGAATTAGGTACGAAAGTGAAAGACTCTGATTATATTGAAGTTGAAGGAATTCCATTAGAAATGCCTGATAAACTTTATATCTTATTCCATAAGCCAACTAAAGTAATCACAAGTGTTTCTGATGATAAAGGTAGAGCGGTTGTAACGGATTTCTTTAAAGACATTAAAGCTAGAATTTTCCCTGTTGGGCGATTAGACTACGATACTTCTGGATTACTTATTTTAACGAATGATGGGGAATTCACTAATTTAATGACACATCCACGTTATAAAATTCAAAAAAAATATGTCGCTAAATTAAAAGGTTACCTGTTAAGAGAAGAAGTTAAACAACTTGAAAAAGGTATTCAATTAGAAGATGGAATGACTCAACCTGCTATTGTTAAAGTGAAAAGTCAAGATAGAGATAGAAATGTCACACATGTTGAAATCACAATTACAGAAGGTAGAAACAGACAAGTTCGTCGTATGTTTAGTCATTTCGGACATGAAGTTGTTAAATTATCAAGAGTTGAGTATGGACCTTTAAATTTAAAAGGTCTAAACGCTGGTCAAGGCAGAACTTTATCACCACATGAAATCAAAACATTAAGAGTTTTAGCTCAAGATGGAAAGTAAGCTGTAAACGTTCACAATAATGCCACTAAACAGCTTTTTAGTCATGATATACTTAACAAAACACCATAACATTGTAAATGTATGGTTTTTTTATTGTGTTAGGGAGGATATTAAATGAAGAAGAAACAAAAGACGATAATTCAAATTATTATCACGGTCGTAATTCTTCTCGCAATTGTATTCACAGTCTGGTCTAGTCTTACAAAAGATAACGATAAGATTGCAAAAGTAGGAGACGAAGCACCGTTATTTGAATTAGAAACAGTAGATGGTAAAACTGTAAACTTGAAAGATTTGCGTGGTAAAGGTGTATTAATTAACTTCTGGGGAACTTGGTGTGAACCTTGTAAACGAGAAATGCCAGAATTAGAAAGACAATACCAAGAATATAAAGATCAAGGTATAGAAGTCGTTGCCATTCATGTTAGAAAAAATCCACAACAAATTAAGCAATACTTAAGTTCGTTAAAAGAAACACCAACTTTTAAAGTTGTAATGGATAACGATAATTTAGTAACTGACGCTTATGGTGTTAATCCTTTACCAACAACGATAACTGTAGATAAAAATGGAAAAATAGTAACGAAACATACAGGGGAATTATCTAAAAAGCAAATCATCGAAGAAATGGAAAAGGTTAAAAGTAAATAAGGGGGGATTTAAGTGGACGACAACAAAATTGTTTGTAAATGTGGCTATGAGAATCCAGAGGGGACACAACTTTGTTTGAACTGTGGACGCTTAATTAATGATACTTATGATAAGAAAAAGACCACAGATGTCATGCGTTATGATGGACAAGCGATACGTTCCAAGACGAAAAACAAGACGATTCTCGACCGTATTTGGAACTTCTTTGCATCTGTTAAAACCGGAGTAACACTATTGGTCATTACAGTAATTGCTGCATCAATTGGGACGATCTTCCCACAGCAATACTTTATACCAATGAATGTTAATCCTGAACAATATTATTATGAACATTACGGATCGTTAGGTTTACTTTATTATAAATTAGGCTTACACAATCTATATAGCTCATGGTGGTTCTTAATACTACTTGGACTTGTAGCTTTCTCAATTATTACATCAAGTATTGATAGAGGTATTCCATTACATAAATCTTTGAAAAATCAAAGAACGAAAAAACATGAATCATTCTATAAGCGACAAAGATTACATTCAACAACAGATGAAGATGTAGATTTATCTGAACTAAGTGCTTCATTTAAAAAGAAGCGGTATAAAGCTAAACAAGATGGCAATCATATATTGCTTGAAAAAGGGCGACTATCTAGATACGGTCCTTATATCAATCATACTGGCTTAATCATTTTATTATTTGGTGCAATGCTTAGATTTATACCTGGTTTTTATTTGGATGAAACGCTCTATGTTAAAGAGGGCGACACTAAACCTGTTCCAGGTACAGACAGTGAATATTATATTAAAAATAATGATTTTATTTATGAAGAATATAATCAAAAATCACAATCAAATAGCAATGCCGAATCTATTGATCCAAGTCTAAATAAAATTGCTAAAAATTATGAAACAAAAGCAACACTATATAAAAATAGTAAGAAAGATGTAATTGGAACAGGTACGAATCTTGAAGAAGTTACTTCAGATTCTATAAAAGTGAATCAACCATTAAAATATGACCACTTACGATTTTACCAAAGTAGTTTTGATAACTCAGTGTTAAAAGATATGACATTTAATTTGAAGACTAAAGATGGCAAAGCATTAGGTAAACCATTCACAGTCAATCTAGAAAATCCAAAAAAAGAATTTAAAATCAGTGATGATTTAACTGTGAAACTAAGAAGTTATGCACCAGATTATGAAAAAATTGAAAATGGTGTACTCGCTACTAAATCACCAGATCCAAATAATCCAGCATTTGTTTTCGAAGTGAAAAAATCTGGAGAAAAACCAGAATTCAGTTTCTTGAGAATCAAAGAATCTCAAGAAATTTCGAAAAACAATCAATATGAAGTTAAATTTTCTAATGCAACGAATCAATGGGCAACTGTGTTAGCCGTTAAAAAAGATTTAACATTACCTATATTATTTACAGGGTTTGTTATTTTCTTAATTGGTTTAACTGTTGGTTCATATATTAACCATAGACGAATTTGGATCTCTAAAGAAAATGGTAAGTTTAATATTGCGGGTCATACAAATAAGAACTACTATGGATTTAGTAAAGAAATTAATACTGTATTAGATCAATATCATTTAACACATATAGTTGATTCAAAAGGTAAGATACACGATAGTAAGGAGGAAAATAATGGATAGTTCAGTTGTATTAAATATCAGTAATTTCGCTCTGTATTCTGCGTTTATATTATACTTGATAGCTATAGTTCCTTTTTCATTCTCTGTAAGAGCTACTAAGAAAAATGCAGAAAAGATTGGTGTAATATTAACGGCTGTTGGATTTGTTTTGCAAATCGTTTATTTTATTACAAGATGGATTGCTGCAGGTCATGCACCGGTAAGTAATATGTATGAGTTCTTGACGATGTTTGGAATCATGATGGTTGGAGGATTCTTAGTTATTTATGCTTTATACCGCACGCCTATTTTAGCGTTATTCGTATTGCCGATTGCTATGTTACTCATCGCATATGCGAGCATGTTTTCAAGAGATGTCTCACCACTTATTCCTGCATTACAATCAAGTTGGTTAGCCATTCATGTTATAACTGTTACAATATCTTATGGTATATTATCTATTAGTTGTGTTGCTGGACTTATTTATTTATTAGCAGCAGTAAATCCTAAAGAAAAAACGATACATAGTTTCTTTGTAGAAGTGATTATGTATTTCGTAGTTATAGTTATTGGGTTTATATTAACAACAATTATAATGAAGGATATTGTCGGTTACGATGATACATATTTCTTCGTAGATAAGAATGACAATAACTCGGTACAGCATTATCATTTACCTGCATTTGTAACACAACAAGATAGTCTACTCGTAAAAAATGTATCAGGTAGTGATTATGAACCTATCCAACGTACAGATATTCTAAGTTGGAGTAAAGTGCAATTGCCGGCAGTTATAAATGCTCAAAAATTCAATACTGTTATTTGGTCTATAGTCGTAGGTTCTATATTATATGCTATAATAAGGTTGATTTTGAGAGGTAGAACATTATTTAGCCTTATAAAACCGTTAACAAAAAAAGTAAACCTATCCTTAATGGATGAAATAGGTTATCGATCTGTAATTATCGGATTCCCTTTATTTGCTCTTGGTGGTATTTTATTCGCTAGTATATGGGCACAAATGGCTTGGAGTAGATATTGGGGCTGGGACCCTAAAGAAGTATGGGCGCTTATAACTTTCCTATATTACGCGATATTTTTACATTTACGATTAGGCAAAGGTTGGGAAGGTCGAAAATCGGCATGGTTAGCTGTCGGTGGCCTTGCAATCATTCTATTTAATGTTATAGCTGTTAATCTAATTGTATCTGGTTTACATTCATATGCTTAAAAATGGCTTGGAAGGAGTTACACAAGTATGACAGATCGTATTTTAGTTGTAGATGATGAAGATAGAATTCGAAAATTAGTAAAAATGTATCTCGAAAGAGAAGGTTACGAAACAGATGAAGCTGAAAATGGTGTTGTTGCACTGGATAAAGCTTTAAATGAAAATTATGACTGTATACTATTAGATTTAATGTTACCTGAAATGGATGGTCTGGAAGTATGCAAAAGAATTCGAGAATCTAAATCGACACCAATTATTATGCTTACAGCAAAAGGTGAAGAAAATAATAGAGTCGAAGGATTCGAAACAGGAGCAGACGATTATATCGTTAAGCCATTCTCCCCAAGAGAAGTTGTGTTACGCGTTAAGGCACTATTAAGACGTGCTACAAATCACACGATGGTTAGTCAATCGAATACTGCCAAAGATTTAATTGTCTTTGAAAACTTAGTTATTGATAACGATGCACATCGCGTGTTAGCTGATCAAAAAGAAGTGAATTTAACACCTAAAGAATATGAATTATTATTGTATTTAGCAAAATCGCCTGACAAAGTCTTCGATCGAGAACAATTATTGAAAGAAGTATGGCATTATGAATTTTATGGGGATTTAAGAACTGTAGATACACATGTTAAGAGATTACGTGAGAAATTAAATCGTGTATCTGAAGAAGCAGCGCAAATGATTCATACTGTATGGGGCGTTGGATATAAATTTGAGGTTCCTGAATAATGAATCGGTTAAATAGTGTTGTTGTAAAACTGTGGTTATCTATTATTTTAATAGTAACGACAGTTTTACTTTTATTAAGTGGCTTTCTTATTACATTTTTACAATCTTATAATACATCTTCAACCGGTGAAAATTTATATAATGACGCTACGAAAATTGAAAGGCTACTTCTTAATTCTCACGAAAAAGACTCTGCTATCGATTACGCAAAAGTATTAGTTGAAGATCCAGCTGGACTCATCATTGTTAAAGATAGAAATGATTTAACGAAAAGTTCAGATGATCCTTTAAAAGAAGTGATGAATCATGAAATAAAAACAAACCACGCATTTGATAAAGTGTTTACAAGTGATAAACATGTTATAAAAGAAATTAATTTAAGTTATAACGGTGAAAAACATCGCTATTTATTACTAGGTTATCCATCACAAGCTTTTCATGGTGATAATGCAGGTATATTTTTATTTCAAGATATCAATTCAATCAATGAAGCGCAACATGTAGTTACACTGAGTATACTCATAGCAGCTATTATATTATTAATAGTTAGTACAGTATTTGCTTTCTTCTTATCAAGTAAAATTACAAAACCACTCATTCAATTGAAGCATGCTGCGTTCAAAGTAGCGAAAGGGCATTACACTGAAAAAGTACCTGTTAATTCAAGAGATGAAATTGGAGAACTCGGACTAGCATTTAACAAGATGAGTAAAGATATTAGAAAAAATATCGATGATGTTAAATCGAAAAACAACATTCAAGAAAAGTTAATTGATTCAATGATAGATGGTGTACTAGGTATCAATAATAAAAATGAGATTATCATCTCAAATACTAAGGCCGATGTATTTTTAAATGAAGTGAAAGAATTCGATCATATTGATTTATCAATTCAAAGAAACGATACATTTAGAACGAAAAACACTCAATTTCATGAGTATGAGTTAGGTCATAAATACTATGTTGTTATTTCAACTTATATCGAAAGTATTCAAAATGACGGTTCTTCAGGAATCGTGGTCATCATTAGAGATATGACAGAAGAACATCATATGGATCAAATGAAAAAAGACTTTATCGCGAGTGTGTCACATGAATTGCGTACGCCAATTTCTATGTTACAAGGTTATACTGAAGCAATTGTCGATGGTGTTGTGACTGATAAAAAAGACGTCGATGACTTCTTGTATATTATTTTAGATGAATCAAAACGTTTAAGTCGTTTAATTAATGAATTATTAGAAGTAGCGAAAATGGATGCAGAAGGTATTAAAGTTAATTTAGAATCATTTAATATTACGAGTCTCATTAACAAAATTGATACGAAATTCTTACCACAAGCAAGAGAAAATGGATTGAATTTGAATGTGAAGCATGTCGGTGAAGCAGAAAATTGGTTTGGTGATAGTGATAGAATTGAACAAATATTAACGAATTTAATTGATAATGCCATCCGTTATACACATAAAGATGATGCGATTAATGTGGTATTTAATGATACTGCAGACGATCATTTCAAAATCACTGTTACTGATACTGGTGTAGGTATAGCGAAAGAACATTTGGAACAAATTTTCGATCGTTTCTATAAAGTAGATGCTTCTCGCACGCGAGGGAAACACGGTACAGGGTTAGGATTATTTATAGTTAGAAAAATAACAGATGCTCATAATGGTACGATTCATGTAGAAAGTACTGAAGGTAAAGGTACTCAATTTATAATAAAATTACCTAAATTTTAAATTCATGAGTTTATTTAATGTAAAAAATTGCATGGTATGCTAATATACTATACGTAAAATAAAAATTTAATAACATTCATCTTCGGGGTTTGGTGAAATTCCATACCGGCGGTTATAGCCCGCGACCCAATTTGTGAAAACAAAATGGCTGACTTAGTGAAAATCTAAGGCCGACAGTTAAAGTCTGGATGGGAGAAGATGGAGGAAAAAATCTAACTGCTGTTAGGTTTATTTTGCGATTTTTTCCTCCTATTCTTGCGAGATGAATAGGAGGAGTCTATCATGTCAAACCAAAACAGTACGAAACGCTTACTCACTGTAAGTATGTTAATTGCAATTAGCTTTATACTAATGTTTTTGAAGTTCCCACTTCCATTTATTCCACCATATTTAACAATGGATTTTAGTGATGTACCTGTCCTTGTAGCAACATTTGCATTTGGACCAGTATCAGGAATATTAGTGGCTTTATTTAAAAATATTTTAAACTTTTTAATCGTTTCACACGAACCCGTTGGAAATACAGCTAACTTTTTAGCTTCAGTTTGTTTGTTGTTACCAACATATTATTTCTATAAAATCAAAAAAACGAAATCGTTTATGGGATATGGATTAATCATCGGGACATTATTAATGACTTTATTTATGAGTATCATGAACTATTTTGTGTTATTACCTTTATATGGTCAAATAATGAATTTAGCTGATGTAGCAAATAATTTAAAAATGATTGTATCTGCTGGTATTATACCTTTCAATTTAATAAAAGGTATTATCATATCGGTGATATTTATCCTTATTATCGATAAATTGAGAACGGTCATCCATAAATAAAATAACCGCCAATGACTTTAAAACTGTTTAATGTCATTGGCGGTTTTATATTTTCATATAACAAAAACACCAAATCGTCAGTTTGTATACTACGGTTTGGTGTTATAATTTAAAGTAATCTATGTTATTCGAATTTAAGTGCATCTCCATCGAACGATTCATCTGCAATCTTAATTGAGTCAGTAGGGCAACCTTCAAAAGCATCTTCCATATCCTCAAGTAATTCTTCAGGGACAGCTTCGATTCCTTTATTATCATCTAATATCACATAGGCGATACCCTCATCATCATAATCATATATATCAGGGGCAGCTGCACCACATGCACCACATGCGATACACGTATCCATATCTACAATTGTGTATTTAGCCAAAATTTTCGCCTCCTTTAAAAAACGTGCTACACTTATCATACATACCTATTTTAGTGATAACCATTCTTTTTTTCAACACTTTTATATCAAATGAGGTGAGAACTGTGCAAGAAATAGTTTTAAAAGCTCTTTCAATGAAACACGAACAAAAAACGGATAAAAGTATTTACAACATTTTGGTTGGCAAGAAGACGCATCAAACATACTTCGATGCTACTATAGAACATTTAAAATTATATTATGGATGTTTACCTAATTTAAAATATGATGATTTCGAAAATATTGTTGAACAATCTAGTAACAATCAAGTTCAGCCTATAATCGGGAATTACTTTTATAGTCAGGCTGTTGAAACAGTGGGTACTTTATTACTATTAATTCAAATGGTGAGTCAAAAAAAGCATGAACAAACGACTTATCAACCTTTATTTAACAATAAATCAATTCAACATGAAGCAAAGAAAATTTACATAGCAATTAAAGATCATCGTGAAGATGATTTTATAAATGAAGTATATCAACTCTTTAAAGACAGCAATGATGAATTTAATCATGTGTACTTGCATTACTTACTTGCTGGTTATCGTGAAACACCTTATACACTTGAACAAATTGCTTTATTGGAAGATATATCATTACATTCGTTGGGGTGTCACTTGTTAGAAGAATATCAGTTTGTGCAAGTGAGTATAAGTGATGAAATGAAATATCCAGTACTTTCTCAAATAAAACATTTACCTTTACTTCATCAACAAACGGTAACTACATATCAATTACTTCAGAAAACACAAGATATTGCTCAATTAGCAGATATAAAAAGAGTAAAGACACATACGATACATGATCATATTGTTGAAATGTATATTAAAGGTTACTTAACAAATAAAAATCTGTTTATCAGTAATGAAAAATACAATCAATTTATAAAAGTGTTTGAACAAATGCCCAATCAATCATTAAAATATTATTATGAAAACACGAACGACATAGATTATTTTGAACTTAAATTGATGTATGCCATATATGCAATGGAGGGTTTAAATGTTACATGAAGAACTAAAAAAATATTTTGGTTATGAAACTTTTAGGCAAGGACAAGAAGAAACTGTTACAAGTATATTAGACGGAAATGATGTGTTAAGCGTACTTTCAACTGGTGCCGGAAAAAGTTTGTGCTATCAATTACCAGCATATATCACTGGTGGAAGAGTACTGATTATCTCACCTTTAATTTCATTAATGGATGATCAAGTTGTACAAATGAAATTAAATGGCGAGAAAAATGTAGTCGCAATTCACTCAGCACTAGAAAGAGATGAAAAACAAGAAATATTTAATCAGTTAGATAAATATCAATTTATATTTTGTAGTCCAGAATTTATATATGAAGAACATAATTTCAAACATTTTAAGCGTTTGGCATTTCAATATATTGTTCTAGATGAAGCACATTGTTTAAGTGAATGGGGGTTTGATTTTAGACCACATTATGCGCTTGTGTCTAAAGTGACAACATTCTTCAATAGCTCACAAGTTATAGCATTATCTGCGACGTTAACTTCTAAAATGATGGAAGACATTAAAGAAATAACTAAAAGAGAATTTATTACACATGTTGAAACTTTAAACCGTCAAAATATTGCTTATCATCATTTTAATTTTGAAAATGAAGAAGATAAAGATAGTTATTTATTGAACATGATAAAAGAATCTGGTCCTACCATCATTTATGTATCCTCTAAGAAAAAATGTCACGAATTAGCTGAACGTATTTATAATCAAGGTTATCTTACTGGGATATATCATGGGGATTTAGATTATCAAGAAAGAACGACAGTTCAAACACAATTCATAAGTAATGATATCAAAATAATCGTCGCAACGAGTGCCTTTGGTATGGGAATAAATAAGCCCGATGTACGAACTGTTATTCATTATCATTTACCAACGTCACCTTCTAAATATGTACAAGAAGTAGGCAGAGCTGGTAGAGATGGTTTTTCCTCGCAGGCAATCAGTTTATTTACTGCTAGGGATCTAGCAATTTTAGAACATCTAGCAAACGACCATGCATTTGATATTGATATGCTTAATCTTTATGAACAAGGGTATCAGTTAAATGAGGAGGCAACGCAAAGTATTAAGTATCTCCTTGAACTTTATCCTTTAAATCAATTAAAATCAAAAATACAAGCAGAACAAAATCAAAAATTGTATGCCTATCAATATATGAAAAACTATGCATATTTAGATAAATGTCGAAGAACATACTTAATGAACTATTTTAATGAAAATATTGTCCAAAATGAATCGTGTTGTGACAATTGTGAAAATGTAAATTTATTAAAAGAACCTAATATTGCTGAGGTAAAACGAAGAACAACATATGAAAATAGGTTAAATGCAATATTTTGTTAGGATTGCTTTACTTGATAAGTTGAACAGGGATATAATGAAGTATAATTCAATATGAGATTTATATTTTAAATAAAACAGATAATGATGAGGTGAGTTTATTGTCTAAAGATAATTTTAAAGACGAATTTGAAAAAAGTCGTCAACCGATAGGAAAACCTGAAGACAAGGTAAATGATGAAGTTAAAAACACCGAAGAGACAAACTTGAACAGTCAATCAAATCGGAAAGATTTAGAAGAAACAAAACAAGATGATAAGCAAAGGAATAAGCAAGATCAACAGTATCCACCTAGAGGTGCTTTAAGAAGACAACGACGAAAAGAAGAAGCAAACAAGCAAAGAAAAGCACAAACTAGTCCTGAAGATGTTAAAGAACCAAATAAAGAAACGAATGAAGTTGACAATAAGAATAATGATGTACAAGAAAAGGAACCGACTAAACAAGCGTCGGCACCAATTACACCAGCTTCTTCAACTAAACATTCTAAAGAAACTAATCATGCTAAAGAAAATGATCAACATAAAAATAAAAAGCGTCGTAAAAAATCATTAACTGATAAACCTGAAGAATATAATAAATCAGATAATGATTCTAATGGCAAAAAAGCCGCTGTTGCTGGAACTGCCGCAGCAGGTGCCGGTGCCGCTGGACTAGCAGCATCAAAAAAAGGAAATAAAAATACTGATAACAATAAGCCAGATAACGCTGATCAGTCAAAAGACCAAGAGAACCAATCTAAAGATGGTTCTAAAGGTAAAAAAGCCGCTGTTGCCGGAACTGCTGCAGCCGGAGCAGGTGCAGCTGGATTAGCAGCATCGAAAAAAGGAGATAAAAATCCTGATAATAACAAGCAAGACAATTCTGATCAATCAAAAGACCAAGAGAACCAACCTAAAGATGGTTCTAAAGGTAAAAAAGCCGCTGTTGCTGGAACTGCTGCAGCCGGAGCAGGTGCAGCTGGATTAGCAGCATCGAAAAAAGGAAATAAGAATACTGATAACAATAAGCAAGATAAAAACGATAAATCAAGCCGTAAAAAAGGTGCAGCAGTTGCAAGTGGCGTTGGCGCTGCTGGTGTAGGAGCTGGAGCTGCTGGCGGTGGTACACCTCCAAGTGATGGAAATGGTAGCGGAAACGATGGCGATTCTAATAAATTCAAGAAAGCAATCATTCCAATTATTGCAGCAATACTTATTTTAGGTGCTTTAGCATTATTCTTAGGTATGTATTTAAATGGTGCGAACAAAGATAATGGAAAAGAACTTGCTGAAAAAACTGAACAAACAGATAGTGCTGCTAAGAAAAAAGCAGATGAACAAGCTGCAAAAGATAGAGAAAATAAAGAAAAAGACAAAGCGCAAGAAGAGAAAGATAAAGCACAAGAACAAAAAGATAAACAAGCTAAAGAAGAACAAGACAAACAAAATAGTGAACAATCAGCGAATAATTCAACTGATCAAAACACTACAGATAACGCGTCAACTGAAGATAATAGCCAAGCAACAAACCAAGATCAAGCTTCAACGCAAGATCAGAATACAAATCAAAATAGTAATACTTTACAAAGTGAAGACGTTCAAAACGCTGCTGAAGATGCTGCAAATAACCAAAGCAACCAATCAAGCGCAACTGATCAAAGTCAATCACAATCTCAAAATCAGTCACAGGAGTCTCATACTGTAACTGGTAAAGAGAATTTATATCGTATCGCAATTCAATACTATGGTAGTGGTTCACCAGAGAATGTAGAAAAAATCAGACAAGCAAATGGTATTTCTGGCAATGATATTTCACAAGGTCAGGATTTAGTAATACCATAGACATAAACAAAAGGGGATGGATTTATGTATTTGACGAATATCATGATACCGAAAGAAAAGTGTTATATTGCAAATCCAAAAGACACTGTAGAATCTGCACTGGATAAACTAGAACATCACGGGATTGATGGTCTACCAGTCGTTCAAAATGGTAAATATATTGGAATGGTCACACGTTACAATATATTTAGACATTATTTCTTTAAGAAAGAAAATGTTTCGAGAGATGAATTCGTCGAAGGCGCACTCATTGAAGAAATATTAACATTAGACTTATATTCTTTAAATGAAAATCTAGTTGTAGAAGAGTCATTGTTAAACTTACAAGACTTTCCTATAATCGCTGTTACAAATGATGAAAATGATTTTCTTGGTGTTGTGACGAGATATGATGTAATGGAACAGTTTAAATCCGCATTTGGTATGAAACAGAAAGGTGTAAGAATTGCAATCACATCTGTAGAGGCTGAAGGTCGTATTAAACGATTATCTAGTATCATTGCAAAGTACAAATTAAACACGATTTCTTTTGTTACATTTGATGAGACAGATAAAATGTATCGTCGAATGATCATTAAAGTAGCACCATCAAGTAATATTAAGAAATTCATTAAGTATTTATCTAAAAATGGTTTTAAAGTTCTAGATGTAAATGAAGAACAATAAAATAAAAAAACAGCATGCTATATTAATATAGCATGCTGTTTTTTTATGTATTTATGTACAATTAAAGCAAAGTCATGTTTTCAATTCGTTTTACTATTTAATATTTCTTGATATAATGATTGAGGATATTATAAGGAGTGAACGTTATGCAAGAATTTGAAAGTCTAATCATCGGTGGCGGACCATGTGGATTAAGTGCCGCAATTGAACAAAAACGAAAAGGTATTCAAACAGTAGTAATTGAAAAAGGTAATGTCGTTGATGCGATATATAATTATCCGACGCACCAGACATTTTTCTCTTCAAGCGATAAGCTTGGTATAGGTGATGTTCCTTTTATTGTTGAAGATTTGAAACCGAAAAGAAATCAAGCACTTGTATATTATAGAGAAGTAGTGAAACATCATCAGTTAGATATACGTACTTTTGAAGAAGTATTAACAGTAAAAAAAGTAGATAATAGATTTCTCGTTTCAACTACTAAACAAACATATAAAGTTAGATTCTTAACGATTGCTACGGGTTACTACGGTCAACCAAACAAGCTAGAAGTCGAAGGACAAGAACTTAGTAAAGTCATGCACTATTTTAAAGAAGCGCATCCATATTTCAATCAAAATGTCGTTATTATCGGCGGGAAGAACTCCGCAGTAGATGCAGCGATAGAATTAGAAAAAGCCGGGGCGAATGTAACGGTACTTTATAGAGGGTCTGAATATTCTAAGAGTATTAAACCATGGATTCTACCAAACTTCGAATCTCTTGCGAAACACGAGAAGATTTCAATGCACTTTAACAGTGAAGTAGAACGTATTGATGAAGATACATTAACATTTAGTAAAAACGGTCAATCTTATACCATTAAAAATGATTTTGTATTCGCAATGATTGGATATCATCCTGATTATCAATTTTTAGAATCATGTGGTGTAGAAACAATCACTAATGAATTTGGCACAGCGCCGTCATTTAATAAGGATACAATGGAATCTAATGTGGACAATTTATATATTGCCGGAGTAATCGCAGCAGGTAATGATGCGAATACAATATTTATTGAGAATGGCAAGTTTCACGGTGGAACAATTGCACAAGATATCGAACGTAAAAAGCAAACACCTTTAGAATCATAATTAAAAACCTTATTTGTTGATCAATATCAACAAATAAGGTTTTTTGAATTAAGCAAAATATTTAATTAATCCTTCTTTGTTTAAATGATTACTTAGTCCTACTAATAGTTTTAGTCGTGCTTTTTGACCATTTAAACCATTAGATAAGATAATCCCCATTTGTTGTAACTGATATCCGCCACCGTCATAGGCATATGTACCTTCTACAACGCCATTAAATGATCTTGAGACCATAACTACAGGTATTTGCGCCGTTAGTACATTATTGATACCCTCTAAAGCTGTTGGAGGCATGTTACCTTGTCCAAGTGCTTCTATGATGACGCCATCATATTGTTGTTCTACTAAGAAATTGAAAATGTCACTAGATAAATCCATATGTGCTTTTATAATCGCAATTTTAATTGAAGGATCAATTTCTGGTAATTTACGATTATGGAAAGGCTGATGATGGAACGTAACATTAGTTTTCGTAACACTGCCTATTGGTCCATAATTTGGACTTTGGAAGGTACTTGTATTTGAAGTATGTGTTTTAGTAACATTCTTCGCTGTGTGAATCTCATCATTAAATACAACCATGACACCCTTGTTTTTCGCATCTTCGGATGAAGCAACCTTAAGTGCGGAAACATAGTTGTATAAGCCATCAGAACCAATTTCATTTGAAGAACGCATTGCACCAGTTAAAATGATTGGCAATTCTGTATCTAGCGTTAAATCTAGCAAATATGCTGTTTCTTCTAATGTGTCTGTACCATGTGTAATTACGAAGGCATCATATTCATTATTTTCGATAGATTGGCTAATAATGTCTTTTAATTTGATGATATATTCATTGTTCATATGTGGAGAAGGTACTTGAAATGGATTAATTTCGGTAATATCCCCTAAAGATTGAATGAATGCTTGATGTCTGTACATTGGATGTTCTTCATTTGTTTCTACTTTACCTGTATCTTTGTCTTCTGACATACTGATTGTGCCACCTGTATGTATCACTAATATTCTCTTCATTTCTTTCCTCCTATTCATATGTTTATAATTTATGATAAAATATATAAGATTAAAGAACAAGAGAGGTTATTAAAATGAAAAAAATAAATATTGCAATAGATGGACCAGCAGCAGCTGGAAAGAGTACAATTGCTAAACTTGTAGCAGAACGTTTTAAAATGATATATGTGGATACTGGTGCGATGTATAGAGCGATTACACTTTATTACATAGAACAAGCAACTGAAGATTTTGACCGTCTTGTTAAAGAAATTGATTTGAAAATTGTTTTAAAAAATGGACAACGTGTATTATTAAATGGTAGAGATGTATCTGAAAGAATTAGAGAAAACGATGTTACTGAAAAAGTATCATACGTTGCTTCTAAAGAACCTGTAAGATCTTTTCTAGTAGATGAACAACAAAGATTAGCAGACGAAAAGAATGTCGTTATGGATGGTAGAGATATTGGAACTACTGTATTACCAGACGCAGAATTAAAGGTTTATATGATTGCTTCAGTAGAAGAACGTGCACAAAGAAGATTGAAAGATAATGAATTAAGAGGCATTGAATCAGACCTAGAAAGTTTGAAACTTGATATTGAACGTCGTGATCAGTACGACATGAATAGAGAGATTTCACCTCTAGTTAAAGCAGTTGATGCAATCAGTATTGATACAACTGGATTATCAATTGAAGAAGTAACAAATGAGATTGTTGCTTTAGCAAAAGATAAAATGGTGTAAATAGTACGAATTTCTTGACAATTTAGCTTCTTTATAAGAAGTTAATAATATGAAATTTATTTAAAGGAGGCAATTTTGATGACGGAAGAATTCAACGAATCCATGATAAATGAAGTGCAAGAAGGTGACAAAGTAAAAGGTACTGTGCAACAAATAGAAGATAAGCACGTAGTGGTGCACATAGTAGGTGGTAAATTTGATGGCATCATACCAATTAGCCAACTGTCAACTCAACACATCGAAACAGCTAATGAAGTCGTCAATATTGGTGACGAAATAGAAGCCTTTGTAACAAAAATAGAACAAAACGAAGAAAGTGGTCACTATATACTTTCTAAACGTCAATTAGATGAAAATCTATCATATGAAAAATTACAAGAAATATTAGAAAAAGATGAAGTCATTAGTGCTGAAGTAACTGAAGTAGTTAAAGGCGGTTTAGTTGTTGATGCTGGTATACGCGGATTTATTCCTGCGTCTTTAATCTCAGTAAATTATATAGATGATTTCTCTGATTACTTAGGTAAAGTGTTAGATCTTAAAGTTGAAGAATTAGATCAAACAAACAATCGAGTAATTTTAAGTCATAAAAAAGTAGAACAAGAAGCATTAAGTTCTAAAAAAGAAGAATTATTAAATAACATTTCTCAAGGAGATGTGTTAGAAGGTAAAGTCGCACGTTTAGCAAACTTCGGTGCATTTATTGATTTAGGTGGCGTAGATGGTTTAGTACATGTTTCTGAAATTTCTCACGATCATGTGAAGACACCTGAAGAAGTTGTTAAAGTCGGCGATAAAGTTAAAGTTAAAGTGCGCGCAGTTGATAGAGAAGCTGAACGTATTTCATTATCAATAAAGGATACTTTACCAAGTCCATTTGAACAAATTGATTCACAATTTAATGTTGGTGACATTGTTCCAGGTAAAGTAGTACGATTAGCACAATTCGGTGCATTTGTAGAAATCGCAAACGGTATTCAAGGTTTAGTGCATATTTCACAAATTAGCCATGAGCATATTGGTAACCCTGAAGAAGTTTTAGAAAAAGGTCAAGACGTACAAGTTAAAATATTAGCAATTGATAAAGATGATCAACGTGTTTCATTATCAATAAAAGATACAATCGAACAAGAAAATGATTATGATGAATCATACTTAAATCAAGAAGACAATGATGAAGATAATCCAACTTTAGGTGATGTATTTGGAGATAAATTAAAAGACTTTAAATTAAAGTAATTTAAAAATATTAAACCTGAGATATAACTTGCTCAATTATCAAACAGCTCTCATTATAAAGGTGAATCCTAATAATGAAAGCTGTTTTTATTTGAAATGTAATACAGTCCTTTTAATTTCATAGGCTAATCAGTGATGTTATGTTAAAATAAAAAAGATTATGAATGAGAGGAAGACGGTTTATGACGAAACCCATTATAGCAATTGTAGGTAAGCCTAATGTAGGGAAATCTACAATTTTTAATAGAATTATTGGTGAACGCGTATCAATAGTTGAAGATACACCAGGTATAACAAGAGATAGAATATATTCAAGTGGTGAATGGTTAACACATGATTTTAATTTAATTGATACAGGTGGTATTGATTTAGGAGATGAACCATTCCAACAACAAATTAGAGCACAAGCAGAAGTAGCCATTGATGAAGCGGATGTTATTATCTTTATGGCTAACGGTAGAGAAGGTGTAACGCAAGCAGATGAAATGGTTGCGAAAATACTATACAAATCTAATAAACCTGTCGTACTAGCTGTAAATAAAATCGACAATCCTGAAATGAGAAGTGAAATTTATGATTTCTATTCATTAGGATTCGGTGAACCATTCCCTATCTCGGGATCACATGGTTTAGGACTTGGAGATTTATTAGACGAAGCTGCAAAACATTTTCCTGAAGATGACGAACCTGATTACGATGACGAAACAATTAGATTATCTCTAATAGGTAGACCAAACGTTGGTAAATCAAGTTTAATCAATGCCATTTTAGGTGAAGATAGAGTCATTGTTTCACCAATAGCAGGAACAACAAGAGATGCAATTGATACACTATATACTTATGACGAACAAGAATATGTGATGATTGATACTGCTGGTATGCGTAAGAAAGGTAAAGTTTATGAAAGCACTGAAAAATATTCAGTCTTAAGAGCTTTAAAAGCAATCGAAAGATCAAATGTTGTACTTGTCGTGATTGATGCTGAAGAAGGTATCATCGAACAAGACAAAAAGGTTGCCGGATATGCTCATGAAGCAGGTAAAGCAATTATTATTGTCGTGAATAAGTGGGATACAGTAGAAAAAGATTCTAAGACAATGAAGAAATTCGAAGAAAAAGTTCGAGATAACTTCCAATTCTTAGACTATGCGCCAATCGCATTTGTTTCAGCATTAGAAAAATCACGTTTAAAAACATTATTCCCATTAATCACAATGGCGAATGAAAACCATAGAAAACGTGTTCAAAGCTCAACATTAAATGAAGTTATTACAGATGCAGTAGCTATGAATCCGACACCAACTAGTAATGGTCAACGATTAAACATTTTCTATGCAACTCAAGTTGCTATACAGCCTCCTACATTTGTAGTGTTTGTAAATGATGTAGAACTAATGCATTTCTCATATAAACGTTTCTTAGAAAACAGAATAAGAGATGCATTCGGATTTGAAGGTACGCCTGTTCATTTAATTTCAAGAAAAAGAAACTAATTGCAAAGGAATGATGACAATGACAAATATAACGGTGTTTGGTACAGGAAGTTGGGGTACTGCTTTAGCAAATGTGTTAGCAGATAACCAACATAGTGTATTAATGTGGGGTAAAACTGAAGAAACAATTAATGATATTAATAACAATCATATGAATAGTAAATACTTAAAGGATATCGTTTTTAATGAAAACATAAAAGCAACGACAGAGTTGAAAGACGCTGTACATCATGCTTCTATATACATTATTGCCGTACCTACAAAAGCAATTCGTGAAGTAACTGAAAACATTAACCAAATTGCTTATGGTAAAAAAGTATTTATTCATGTTTCTAAAGGAATTGAACCAGGCACATTCAAACGTATCTCTGAAATGATTGATGAGTCTATTGATTCTAAAATTAATGGAGGTATTGCCGTATTATCAGGTCCAAGTCATGCTGAAGAAGTTGCCATTAAACATCCAACTACTGTTTCAGTTTCTTCTGTGAATAATGAAGTAGCAAAACTTGCACAAGACTTATTTATGACTGATTATTTCCGTGTATATACTAATAATGATTTAGTTGGTATTGAAATCGGTGGTGCCCTTAAAAATATTATCGCACTTGCTGCTGGTATTACTGATGGTATTGGCTATGGAGATAATGCTAAAGCAGCGTTAATTACTAGAGGTTTAGCTGAAATTACACGTTTAGGTGTAAAAATGGGTGCAGATCCAATGACATTCCTAGGTCTTGGTGGAATAGGTGACTTAATCGTAACTTGTACATCTGTTCATTCACGAAATTGGAAATGTGGAAATATGTTAGGTCAAGGGGCGACTTTAGACGAAGCATTAGAAGAAATGAACATGATTGTTGAAGGTGTAAGAACGACAGAAGCAGCATACAACTTAGCAAAAGAATATGATGTAGAAATGCCAATTACATCTAGCTTATATAGAGTGTTATTCGAAGATTATCCTGTTTCTGAAGGTGTTAAAGAACTAATGGAAAGAGACAAAAAGTCAGAGAATATTTAAGCAAGAGGGGTATTTAAATGTTTGATATTTCAAGAATGGATTTAATGTGGGTATCATTTTATTCAATTGGATTTATGATATTAGCCATGATACTCGTTTATTTATCAAGATTTAAATTAAAAAACAGAATACTAAGTAGTATAACTATGGTACTTGCTGTTATTTCATTAATAGCAGCTGGTATCTTTATGATTGTCGTATTAGGTGGTTCAAGTCATGCTTAAATATAAGAAGATAATATCACTCATTATAATATGTACGACTTTCCTAAGTGCCTGTGCTTTTCCTGATAAAGAAAAGGCGGAAAATCAAGTACCTGCTAAAGATCAACTTAACATGGTTCAAACCGCAGTTGATGAATACCATAAGTCAAACCAAGGTTTGTTGCCAATAAAAGAACGAAATGATAGTTATTCAATTTATTTAAAACACCCTGTAGATTTTAATAAATTAAAACCGAAATTTTTATCTCAATTGCCTGGCAATTCATTTGAAAATGGTGGCATTTATCAATATGTCATTATGAATGTAGATAAAGATCCAACCGTGAATTTAATTGATTTAAGAACTTCAGAAGTTTTAAAAGATATTAGAATACGTATAGACGCAAGTGGAAAACCATTACAACTTGGTAAGAAAGTCGCGCCTAATGTATACGAAATTGAATATAAGAAATATGGTTTCAAGAAAAAACCAACAGTTCCAAGTCCATATAGTAACGAACGCCTACCAGTATATATGAATGGTGGTAATGACTTTGTCATTGATTATCGATTGGACTTAGCAAAAGCAATTAAAAAGGAAAAAAATCTTCCGAAGCCTGGAACGGATATTCGATACTTATTGTATAAGGATTCTCCAATATTGCCGGCTTATTCACCTGAATTTACAATTAATGACAAAAATGAACCTATTTTTAAATCAAAAGTGAAAAAATATTAATAAAAATAGAGAAAATGCTGATTTATGGCCTTTAAATCGTTGCAGTGACAGTAGTTGTTGTGTTAAAGTCTTATCATAATGGTATTTATACATATCATTAGATAACCTTTTGGGAGGTGAAATTGAAATGAACAAAACAGAATTAATCAATTCAGTAAGTGAGAAAGCTAATTTAACTAAAAAAGAAGCCGGTCTTGCTGTAGACGCAGTGTTCGAATCAATTCAAAAATCTTTATCTGACGGTGAAAAAGTTCAACTAATTGGTTTCGGTAACTTCGAAGTACGCGAAAGAGCTGCTCGTAAAGGACGTAACCCACAAACTGGTAAAGAGATTGATATCCCTGCAAGCAAAGTTCCAGCTTTTAAAGCAGGTAAAGCATTAAAAGATGCTGTTAAATAATTAAACGCATCAATGCCTTTCTAAAAGGCAAAGACTGTCAATAAGGTCATTGGACTTTATTGACAGTCTTTTTTATATGTTTTGTTAACTCTGCATTTTCATTTCATATCACTTAGTGTTAAGATATATAGGTGATAATATTGAGGTGATAAGATGGATACGATTGAAAAAATTTATAATAAAGAAATTGCAAATTTATTAAAGGGCGTTAAAAACAGCCAAATCCCAGCAACTAATCCTATTATTGCTAAAGCATTAAATGATATCCCAGTCGATACATATGCAAAATTGGCTACTTTATCTATTGATGCCTCAATGCGCTTTTTGGATCAAATTGGAGAAAGTAACGTCTCTTATCAAAATATATTAATTGGTGATCTTGTAAGTGCATATTTTTATAAATGTGCCACTTTAAATCAAGACTTACAATTTTTAGATGTAATGACACAGGCAATCAGTAAACAAAATGAACTTAAACAAACATTACAGCATGAAATTGGTATTGATAAAGAAACATTAATTAAAGACATAGAATCAATTTTTATAATCACAATGATCGATTACTATAATATTGATTTTAATAAAGACCAAATAAAAGAAGAAATCTTCGCACATTACAATTAAAGAACAATATTTTTAAATTTAAAGGAATGAATATAAATTGGATAATAAATCTAAGTCAGAACATGTACATGATGTTTTTCAAAATATTTCAGGTAAGTATGATACATTAAACAATATCATTAGCTTTGAACAACATAAACGTTGGCGCAAATATACAATGAAACAAATGAACGTTCAACCAGGATCAAAAGCTTTGGACGTTTGTTGTGGTACAGCAGATTGGACAATACAATTGAGTCACGCAGTTGGTCCATACGGAGAAGTAGTAGGTATAGATTTCAGTGAAAACATGCTTGAAGTCGGTAAAGAAAAAACTGATAATATGGCAAATATACATTTGATACATGGAGATGCAATGCAACTTCCATTCGAAGATAATGAATTTGATTACGTTACAATTGGATTTGGCCTAAGAAATGTGCCAGACTATAAGCATGTACTTAGCGAATTAAAAAGAGTAGTAAAACCAGGTGGTATGGTAGTATGTCTAGAAACGAGTCAACCTACATTACCAGTATTCAAACAGCTATATAAGTTTTACTTTAAAAATATCATGCCGTTATTCGGTAAGTTATTTGCAAAATCATTAAAGGAATATAATTGGTTACAAGAATCTGCTGAAAGTTTTCCTGGTAAAAAGGAACTAGCCGAAATGTTCGCCGATGTTGGTTATGAAAGAATTAAAGTTAAAAGCTTTACCGGTGGCGTTTCAGCAATGCATTTAGCTTATAAACCTAAATAACAAGGTGATTACATGTATGACAAGACAAAAATTCATTTAAATAGAGAAGTTAAAGAAATAGAAAAAGAAATTAATAAGTATATTGATAGTGATCAGAAGACAATCAATGAAGCTTGCCAATACTTACTTTCATCGGGTGGTAAACGCATAAGACCATTATTCACTTTAATTGCGAGTCAATTTGGTAACAGCTACTCTAAGGATGTCATTACTATTGCAACAACACTTGAGCTCATCCACATGGCTAGCCTAGTTCATGATGATGTAATTGATAAAAGTGATAAACGTAGAGGAAATCCAACAATTGCAAAAAAGTGGGATGTCCAAACTGCAGTATTAACAGGCAATTATTTACTGTCTCAATCTTTAAATGCTGTTAGTACGATTGAACATCCTAAACTACATGAACATTTGGCGAATGGTATTTTGGAAGTGTGTATAGGCGAGTTGTTTCAATTTGAAGACCAATTTGTTTCTAATCAATCCATCACAAACTATTTACGACGTATAAAACGTAAAACGGCACTGTTAATATCTTTATCAACTCAACTAGGTGCATATAGTGCTAGAGCAGATGAAGAAACTGTCAATAAATTGACGAAAATTGGTTACTACATTGGTATGAGTTATCAAATTGTTGATGATATATTAGATTTTACAAGTAGTGAAAAGAAACTCGGTAAACCTGTTGGATCAGATTTAAGAAATGGTCATTTGACTTTACCTGTCTTATTGAGAATGAAACAGTCACCTCAATTTAAAAATCGTATTAATGAACTCAATGCTCAAAGTTCAGATGAAACTTTTGATGCGCTGGTTGATGAAATTATTACTTCACCTGAATTACAAAAAGCAAAATCAGTAAGTAATCAATATTTACATAAAGCAGAAAAGCTCATTGATTCTTTAGACAATGATTTCGGCAAAAAAATGTTGCGCGAAATTATTAGTAAAATTAGTGATAGAAACCATTAGAAAGCGCTTGCAAGTATATCATTACAGTGATAAACTTATTTTGGATTTACTAAAACAAAGGTAGGGATTACGTAATGGAAAGAACTTTTTTAATGATTAAACCTGATGCAGTACAAAGAAATTTAATCGGTGAAGTAATTACAAGAATTGAAAGTAAAGGATTAAAACTTGTAGCTGCTAAGTTATATCAAGCTGACGAAGAATTAGCTAAAGAACATTATGCTGAACATGTAGAGAAACCATTCTTTAATAAACTTGTAAACTTTATAACTTCAGGACCAGTATTTGCAATGGTAGTTGAAGGTAAAGATGTCGTAGAAGTAACAAGAACAATCGTTGGTACAACAAACCCTACGCAAGCATCACCTGGAACTATTAGAGGCGATTATGGTATCGATTTAGGTAGAAATGTAATTCACGGATCAGATTCAAATGAATCAGCTGAACGTGAAATTGGTTTATGGTTCAAAGAATCTGAACTGATTGATTATAAACTAAATAATGAAATATGGGTTTACGAGTAATACATATTAAGGAATAGTTCAACAAAAATTTTGTTGAACTATTCCTTTCTTTTTGTTAATTTAACGCGTTAAATATGATATGATTAGTCTTATATTTATATAACAGTAGGGAGAGATAATATGCGTTACTTAACATCTGGTGAATCACATGGACCACAACTAACTGTCATTATAGAAGGTGTTCCAGCAAATTTAAAAATAGACGTCAATGAAATTAACGAAGAAATGTTTAAACGTCAAGGCGGTTACGGACGTGGACGTCGTATGCAAATTGAAAAAGATGCTGTTGAAATTGTTTCAGGTGTGAGACATGGTTATACATTAGGTAGCCCTATTACACTCATCGTAAAAAATGATGACTTTAAACACTGGAGGAAAATAATGGGTGCAGATCCATTAACTGAAGAAGAATTAGATAATATGAAACGCGTAATAACTAAACCTCGTCCCGGACATGCAGATTTGGTTGGCGGTATGAAATACAATCATAGAGATTTAAGAAATGTACTTGAGCGTTCTTCAGCTCGAGAAACAGCGGCAAGAGTTGCAGTAGGTGCAGTTTCTAAAATACTATTAAAAGAACTTAATATTGATATTTATTCAAGAGTAATTGAAATTGGTGGCGTTAAAGACGATTTTGAATACACACTTGATGAAGTGAAAGAGAACATCGATCATAATGATGTGCGTTGTATCAATGATGATGTCGCACAAAAAATGAGAGACAGAATTGATGAAGCGAAAAAAGATGGCGATTCAATTGGTGGAATCGTTGAAGTTGTCGTAGAAAATATGCCAGCAGGAATCGGTAGCTATGTTCATTACGACCGTAAACTTGATGGTAGATTATCTCAAGCAGTTGTTAGTATTAATGCTTTCAAAGGTGTAAGTTTTGGTGAAGGATTCAAAGCAGCTGAAAAACCAGGAAGCGAAATACAAGACGAAATTGCTTACGATAATGAACTAGGTTACCATCGCTTATCAAATCATCTTGGTGGACTAGAAGGTGGTATGTCTAATGGTATGCCAATTGTAATTAATGGTGTAATGAAACCAATACCTACACTTTATAAACCTTTAAATTCTGTAGATATAGATTCTAAGGAAAGCTTTAAAGCGACAATCGAACGTTCAGATAGTTGTGCAGTTCCTGCAGCAAGTGTTGTATGTGAGCACGTTATTGCATTTGAAATTGCAAAAGCACTAACTGAAGAATATCAGTCAAATCATATCGACCAATTACAAGAAGCGATTCAGAATCATCGTAATTGGAATTTGAACTTCTAGGTGATGAAATGAAATTCGAAACGACATATAAAGATAATAACTATCCTATAATATTAAAACAAAATGCTTTAGCTGAATTGAAACATTACTTAAAAGAAAATGAACAAAATATCGTTTTAATTGATCAAGATGTTTATAGATATCATAAAGACTATATTAAAGAACATCTAGGTCAACTTGATATTAAATATTTAACGATTATGAGTGGTGAAGCATGTAAACAACTCTCATACTTCGAATCTATAAGTGAAAAGCTATTATCTCTTAACATCACACGCCAATCACAATTAATTGCAATTGGCGGTGGTGCAACTGGAGATTTTGTTGGATTTTTAGCATCTACATTATTAAGAGGTCTTGATTTTATACAAATTCCAACGACATTACTTGCACATGATTCTGCAATAGGTGGAAAAGTAGGCATCAATGCATCAGTTGGTAAAAATTTAATAGGTGCCTTCCATAGACCACAAGCTGTTATTTACGACCTGAAGTTTCTTGATACACTACCACATGTTGAAGTTAGAAGTGGATATGGTGAAATATATAAACACGCAATTTTAAATGGTGAAGCAGAACAGCATAAATTAATGGATGTATACCCATCTATCAAAGAGCTCGTTCAATTAGAAGACATCGCTTCATTTTTAAAAATGGGTATAGAAACTAAATTGAAAATTGTAGTAGAAGATGAGTTTGAAGGTGGCGTACGTAAACATTTAAATTTAGGTCACACATTTGGACATGGTTTAGAATACTTAACTAAAATTGCACACGGTGAAGCTGTGATGATTGGTATACTATTCCAAAAAGTAATCAATAAAAATAAAAGTTTATATGATAACTGTGATAGTATTTTTATTTTCATCAATTATTTAAAAGAATTAGGTTATCCACTTAATATTATTAATCAAGCAGACATAGAATTGATATTTGACTATATGAAAAAAGATAAAAAGAATATTGGACAAACAATTCAAATGGTTTTACAAACCGGAGAATCATCGTTTACAATTGAATCCGTTTCTAAAGACGAAGTCATAAAAGCATTTAGCGAACTAAAAGCGCTAATAAACGATTAGAAGGAGTCCTACTAATGGAAGATGTATATAAAGTAATTGATGATATTCATATGAAAAATATCGATCAATTAGATGAAAAAGTAAATAGAGTATTGCAATCTGATGATCATGATGCGTTATTTATGCTAGGTGAAACACTATATAAATATGGTATCGTTGATCAAGGTGTAAAAATATTCGAAGAACTATATTTGTTATATCCTGATGAAAATGAATTACTTGTTTATTATATCGAGGGCCTTATCGATCAAAATGATTTAGATAGAGCACACGAAGTACTATATAACAGTCCGCCTTCAACTGAAAAGTTATTACTAGAAGCAGACTTATATCAACAACAAGGTTTATTTGAGGTCGGTATTGAGAAGCTAATCGAAGCTAAAGAAATTGAACCAGATGACATGATTATCACATTTGCGTTGGCAGAAATGTACTACTTCGATGGTCAGTATTTAAAAGCAATGACACATTATGAATCTATTACCCAAACAGGTGAAGATATTATAAATGGTATTTCAATATATGCACGTATGGCGGATGCAAGTTTACAAAGTGGTGCATATGAGGAAGCCATTCAATATTATGAAAATGTTTCTGAAATGGATATGACTGCTGAAGATTATTTCAAACAAGCAATCAGCTACCAAAAAAATGATTTAACACGTGAAGCAATTAAACAATTAGAAAAATTATTACAAAAAGACCCTGACTTTATGCAGGCATATCATTATTTACTTCAAATTCATGAATCTGAAAAAGATTATGAAAAAGCTATTGAAATCGGTAAAGAAGGTCTTCGTTTAAATGCTTATTATAAAGAATTGATGACAGATACTGCACGATTAATGTTATCTACAAATGATGAACATGGTGCAATTCTATTACAAGATGCATTAACAGTAGATCCATCATATACTGAAGCTGCCATCATATTAGCTGATTATTATCGTGAAAAAGATAATACAACTGGTCTCATTAATTTATTAACATATATAGATGAAGATGATATCGATCCAGTTGTCTCTTGGCACATTGCTTATGGATTTGGAGTAGAAGAAAGAGATAAAGAAGCACAACACTTCTTTGAACTAGCTTATCCAGACTTATCTCAAAATGTAGATTACTTAAACGATTACTACCATTATTTAATTGAAATAGGTAATATCGAACAAGCTAAAAACATTTTAGCATCAGTACGCAAACTTGATCCTGAAAATCCATATTGGGATCAAGAATTTGAAAGCTTATTATAAGTAGGGATTTTATGAACCATTCATGGCTTATTTATGAAAAGCAACGGTTTATTGAATACGTTCTTTACAAATACGACTTTAAAAACCCTGAAAGTGTTTGGATATTGAACTTACTAAAAAGTAATCCAACGTATCTTGGAAATATATCATTCGTTCGAGAAACATCTGAAGATCGTATACTTTCTATAAGTACAATACAATCAAATCAATTGCCATTATTATATTGTAAATCGAATTTTTGTATTGATAATGGTCGACAAATTTTTCATGATATACGTTTAGATACGACGCACTTAAATGTATTATTATATTTAAATCGAAGAGATGACCGCCTTAATCGATTGATGTTACTGCAAATGTTAGTTGATTTTTATGGTGAAGATAAAGACTTGAGTCTCATAAATCGAACCAGTAATCACAATATCAATCATTGGGAACATCTCATAAGAAACGAAATAGATTTAGCATTAGATCGAAATGATCAACCAACCTTTATAGAAATGTCTAAAATTTTACAATTCATTCATGAGTTGGAGGAACACTAATCATGTTATTTAATCATGTAGATTTAAAAGAATTAAAAAATAATTTAGAGTATATTGATACAGCTATTATTCCAATTGCTAATATCGATATGAATCAACAATTATTGTCTTCTTGTGATAAAAATGAAACGGTACAACTTGTAGGGATGTTAGCAGAAAAACAATTCAAAGGTAGATTGTTATTGACGCCAACATTTTTCACGAGCGATCATCACTATGAACACGTCGAACGTTTTATAGAAAGTTTAAAAGCATATGGCTTATCTCACATCATTTTATTGTCAGGAGAAAAATCAGAACTAAATTTAGATTTTGAAACATTCTCTGTGAATACAATACCTATGGGTGATTTGGATGAAGAAATGAAACGTACGCTTATAGAAGATGAAGTAAAACGATTTATGAAATTTATCATCACAACATGGAATAAATCATAATTTAGTCAAACCCCCTAAAACGGATTTTTACGTTTTAGGGGGGTTTTTATATGTGAATCACTCGTATTTTTTAGTAGTTATAAAAGCCCTTTCAATTTTTTGATTATTCTAAGAGAAATCCTTAATAATTAAAGATTTAAATTGTGACAAAGCGTTGACCGTCTGGAAATAATAGGCTAAAATTAAGTTGTCCTAGTTATAAAAGAACGATTAATAGAGGGGGGAATCTGAATGAGCCAACGTGTCACACGACGCCAATTTTTAAACTATTCATTAATGGGTGTTGGGTCATTTATGGCTGCTGGTATGATTTTACCTATGGGTAGATTTGCGCTTGATCCTGTATTTAAAGCTGATGCACAAGGTGATTTAATCGCAACAGGTGTAAAGGAGTCTGAACTTGGTAAAGAACCAATCAAAGTAGACTTTAAATTTGAACAAGAAGACGCATGGTACACAAGTGAAGTAACAGAATTTGCTTGGGTATACAAGGATGGGCAGAATATTGTAGCGTTATCACCTGTTTGTAAACATTTGGGATGCACAGTTACGTGGAATGGCGATGACTCAAATCCAAATCAATTCTATTGTCCATGTCATAATGGTCGTTATGAAAAGAATGGAAAAAATATACCAGGTACGCCACCATTGGCACCACTTGACCAATATGAAGTCAAAGTTAAAGATGGTATTATTCAAATTGGTAAAAAGCACGATAACGAGTTAGCTAAATAAGGAGGGATTAACAATGATAGATAAAATCTATGATTGGGTCGATGACAGACTTGATATTACACCAATTTGGCGAGATATTGCTGATCATGAAGTGCCAGAGCATGTTAACCCTGCTTATCACTTTTCAGCTTTCGTTTATTGTTTTGGTGGATTAACATTTTTCATTACTGTAATACAAGTATTATCAGGTATGTTCTTAACAATGTATTACGTACCAGATATCGTCAATGCTTGGAAGTCGGTTTACTATCTACAGCATGATGTTGCTGCAGGTGTAATCGTACGTGGCATGCACCATTGGGGAGCAAGTTTAGTAGTAGTCATGATGTTCTTACATACGCTACGTGTTTTCTTCACTGGATCTTATAAACAACCAAGAGAATTAAATTGGGTTGTAGGTGTTTTAATATTCTTTGTTATGCTTGGTTTAAGTTTTACTGGTTATTTATTACCTTGGGATATGAAAGCATTATTTGCAACAAAAGTAGGTCTACAAATTGCAGAATCAGTTCCAATCATTGGACCATGGGTTAAAACATTACTTGCAGGGGATGCAGAAATAGTTGGTGCTCAAACGTTAACTCGTTTCTTTGCGATACATGTATTCTTCCTACCAGCTGCACTATTCGCGTTACTGGCAGCACACTTTATAATGATCAGAAAACAAGGTATTTCAGGTCCACTATAAAATTAACGTGAATAAATGAAAAAGGAGGTCATGCGACATGCATCGCGGAAAAGGGATGAAATTTGTTGGTGACTCAAGAATTAAGTCATACGACAAACCAAAGTTAAATAGAGACTATTCAGAATTTCCAGGTCGTACAGAAAGTTTCTGGCCTGACTTTCTATTGAAAGAATGGATGACAGGTGCGGTATTCTTAATCGCATATTTATGTTTAACAGTTGCGCATCCATCGCCACTAGAACGTGTGGCAGATCCATCTGATACAGGTTATACACCTTTACCAGACTGGTATTTCTTATTCTTATACCAAATTCTTAAATATTCATTTGCATCAGGTCCTTATAATACATTCGGAGCAATTATCTTACCAGGTATCGCTTTTGGAGCTTTATTACTTGCACCTTGGTTAGATCGTGGTCCAGAACGTAAATGGACAAAGAGACCTTTCGCTTCTGGCTTTATGCTAATCGCGATTGCAATTTTATTCTATACAACTTGGGAATCTAGTTACTATCATGACTGGAAACAACAAGCGAAACAAGGTGAAATTGTTTTCTCTAACTTAGATAAATCTGATCCTGTTTATACAGACATCATCAAGTCAAACTGTACAAGTTGTCATGGTGGAGAATTAACAGGTGGACAAGGGCCAAATTTAGTAGAGTCTAAATTACCTAAAGAGGGTGTTCAAGGATTTGTTGAAAAGGGTGCAGGAAAAATGCCATCCTTTAAAGATACACTATCTAAGGATGAAATCGACAAAGTATCTAAATACGTTGCTGATTTACACGAAACAGATGCAAACGGTAAAGAATTAAAAAAATAATAAATGAATGATAGACTGGGACGCATTCCCAGTCTATTTTTTTGAAGGAGACTTATCATGGTATTTTGGAGTTATTTTATGCGTCAGAAGCCTATATTAATTACGTTGTTTATCGCTAATTTATTAGGAACGATATATGGCTATATTTGGTACGGCTCACAATTAGCTGAAAGTAAGTGGTACTTCTGGCCATTTATACCAGATAGTCCAACAGCTACTTTCTTTTTAATAATAGCAATTGCAGCTATATATTTTAAAAAGCATTTAGGATTATTCGAATGTTTAGCTTTTATTACACTAATCAAATACGGTGTTTGGGCAGTATTTATGAACACGTTCGTAATGATTCACTATGAACAACTCGTACCTATGGCGATTATGCTAATGACTTCACATGGAATAATGGCCATTCAAGCGATAATGTTCTATCCATTATTTAAAATCAAGCCTTGGCACATCATTGTTACGATGATTTGGGTATTCCATAATGATGTCATTGATTATGTATATCATCAATATCCTGTTTATAGCATGCTCAGTCAATATGAATCGCATATTGGTTACTTTGCATTTTGGCTTAGTATTATTTCTTTCCTATTACTGATATATTTACAAAAAACCATCAAATCGCATTCAAATTATTTGACGTAATGGTTGTCACTACGTAATATTATAAATATCAGGGATATAAAGGAGGAAGTAATTTGTTTTCATACATCATATATTTTATTATCATTATGATTGTCCCTATGTACTTCCAATTTAGAGTAAAATCAACTTACAATAAATACTCAAGAGTACGCTCAACAAGTGGGAAGACGGGTAAACAAGTAGCTGAAGAAATTTTAGCGGCAAATGGCATTCATGATGTAGAAGTATTACAGGGAGAAGGGTTTTTAACTGACCATTTCGATCCATCTAAAAAGCGTGTTGTACTATCACCAGCAAACTATTCACAACCAAGTGTAGCCGGGACAGCAATTGCAGCACATGAAGTTGGACATGCAATTCAACATGCACATGGTTATGGTTTCTTAAAATTCCGTACTGTATTGTTACCATTAGCTAATATTGGTAGTTCATTATCATATATCATCATTTTAGCTGGTATCGTATTAACAGCATTAAGTAATACTTTTGGTACTACACTATTATGGGTTGGTATTGTATTTATGTCATTCGCAGTATTATTCTCAATCATAACATTACCTGTTGAATTCGATGCAAGTAAACGGGCAATGCGACAAATAGAGAAGTTGAATATCGTAAATCAACAAGAATATAGACATGCTAAGAAAGTTTTATCAGCAGCTGCGATGACGTATGTTGCAGCAACTGCAGTAGCAGTAGCAGAACTACTTAGATTTATATTAATTGCACGTAGTGGTGATTAATACTGATAGAGGTTGGGTATATATACCCGGCCTCTATTTTTCTTTTTAAGGAATAATATAATAGGAAAGTAATCATACATATACAAGTAAGTTGATAAGATTGTCTTTATATCCACGAATCATATATAATTTTAGTATATGTGATTTAATATTACTGTAGATTAAATGCAAATGAGGAGGTAAATATATGGATATGCAAGAAATGCAAAAGGAAGTAGACGCATATATTTCTCAATTTAAAACGGGATACTTTTCACCTTTAGCTAACTTAGCTAGACTCACTGAAGAAGTTGGAGAACTAGCGAGAGAAATAAACCATTATCATGGTGAAAAGAAAAAGAAATCTACTGAAGAAGAAAATACAATTGAAGCTGAACTAGGTGATAATTTATTCGTATTAATTTGTTTAGCAAATTCATTAAATATAGATTTAAATCAAAGTTTTGAACAATCAATGAATAAATTTAACGTACGTGATAAAGATAGATTTGAACGTAACTAAAAACATTATGGAGGAATAGTATGAAAATCGGTATCACTTGTTATCCATCAATGGGTGGATCAGGTATAGTGGCAACAGAATTAGGTCTTGAAATGGCTAAAAGAGGACATGAAGTTCACTTTATCACTTCCAATATGCCATTTAGAATGAGGGAACATGTGCCAAATGTAACGTTCCATCAAGTTGATGTAAATCAATACTCAGTCTTCCAATACCCACCATATGACATTACATTAAGTGCTAAGATTGCTGACATCATAAACGATTATGATTTAGAAATTCTACATATGCATTATGCCGTACCACATGCAATATGTGGCATTTTAGCAAAACAAATTTCAGGTAAAGATGTTAAAATCATGACAACATTACATGGTACGGATATTACTGTATTAGGATATGACACATCTTTACAAAGTGCGATACGATTCGGTATTGAAAATAGTGATGTTGTCACAAGTGTGAGTAATAGTTTAAAAAAAGAAACTTATGAAATCATTAATCCGGATAAAGAAATTAAAACAATTTATAATTTTGTACAAGAAGCCAACTTTCCACAAGCTTATAACACATCTTTAAGAGCGAGCTATGGAATAGAAGAAGATGAGAAGGTCGTTACATTCGTATCTAACTTTAGAAAAGTAAAACGTGTTCATGATGTAGTAGATACATTTTATAAGTTAAATCAATCAGTGAAATCCAAATTACTGTTAATCGGTGATGGACCTGAATTACAAACGGCAAAAGAACAAATTAAACAATTAAAGATTGAAGATCAAGTACTATTCTTAGGTAAACAAGATGAAGTAAATATCTTTTATCAAATGTCAGACTTAACATTACTATTGAGTGAAAAAGAAAGTTTCGGTTTAGTTTTACTTGAAGCTATGCTAACAGGTGTCGTTCCAATTGGCAGTACTGCAGGCGGTATTAAAGAAGTAATTAAAGACGGGATTACAGGTTATACAGTAGACGTAGGAGATGTTGATACTGCTAGCAAACGCGCAATTGAGTTATTAACTAATAATGAACTGTATCAAAAAATGCAAAAAGCAATGATTGAAGATGTAAACAAACGTTTCGCTTCGAAAGTCATTGCAGATCAATATGAAAATTGTTACAAAGAGATGTTAGGAGAATAATATGTGTGAAAATCAACATTTCGAAACATCGATGTGGGTCATTGACCAACTTGTAAATCATGGACACGAAGCTTATTTTGTAGGTGGGTCAGTGAGAGATTATTTAATGAAAAAATCAATTTCTGATGTAGATATTACTACAAATGCATTACCTGAGGAAGTTGAAAAAATCTTCGATCGAACGTTACCGATTGGAAAAGAACATGGCACAATCATAGTGCTTGGAAATGACGAACAATTTGAAGTGACAACTTTTAGAAAAGATGGAGATTACGTTGATCATAGACGACCTACTTCAGTCCAATTTGTCACTGAATTATATGAAGATTTAGCGAGAAGAGATTTTACGATGAATGCAATTGCTATGGATAGCGCGTATCAATTACATGATTATTTTAAAGGTTATGAAGATATTAAAAATCAAATCATAAGAGCTGTAGGTACGCCGCTAGACCGCATGGAAGAAGATGCCTTAAGAATTATGAGAGGTGTTCGCTTTCAATCTCAAACAGGTTTTGCCATTGAGGACGAAACGGAAGATGCAATGAAACAAACAGCATATTTATTAGATAAAATCGCTATCGAAAGAATCATCGTTGAGTTAAAAAAATTGGTAACAGGTGCAAATATAGAGAAATCTATGGCAACTACAACACAATTATCATTATTCCAATACATTCCGTTCTTTAACAAACTTGATCAATCAACCATTTTTATACCAAAAGGCTTTGACTTTGAAATTTGGATTGCTACTTTATGCTTTATAAATGAAGTAGATAGTACACAGTTAAGTGCTATGAAACTAAGTAATCAGGAAAAAAGAAATATAAATGAATATATACAACTATTTAAAATATTTAAATTCGAACCATTAACAAAAGAACATTTAACGGTTATTATTTATACTTTTGGAGCGTTAAAAGTAAAAACGATTATGGCATTTATACAACAATATGAAAATAATCTTCACATTCAATATCAACCAATTATTATGAATCCTATTTTAGTCAATGAAATATATGATAAACTACCTATATATCACAATTCAGAACTTAATTTGAATGGTCAAATATTAATGTCAACATTCCAAAAAAATGGTGGACCATGGATTAAAGATATTTTGAATAAATTGGAACGTGCAGTTATTTTACGCAAAGTGAATAACACACAAGATGATTTAATAGAATGGGTGCAAAAAAATGTCTAAGTATAAACAAAAAATTATAAAGTATTTATATAAGCAAGATGCATATTTATCAGGACAACACATTGCTGAAACGTTAAATTGTTCACGAGTAACAGTTAAAAAAGTCATTGATCAATTAAGAAGTGATGGCTTTAAAATTGATTCACAATCAAATAAAGGTTATAAGATCGTACAAATACCTCCTGAGTGGCAAGAGGATATCGTTAACATCGAGTTAAATGATTGTAAAATATTAAATCGAGCCATTGTACAAACTCAAGTTGATTCAACACAATTGCTTGCGAAGTCTCAAATCACACATGATGATGGGTCATTCATCGTATTAAGTGATGAGCAAACAAAAGGTAGAGGACGATTCAATCGCGAATGGTCATCTTTAAAAAGTAAAGGTTTATGGATGTCTGTTGTATTAAGACCAAATATTCCTATCCATAGAATGTCAACGTTCAATCTATTTATCAGTTTAGCAATCCAGCAAGTTATTGAAGACAATTATGCCATCAAGAGCCAAATCAAATGGCCGAACGATATATATATTGGTAATAAAAAAGTTTGCGGATTCCTAACTGAAATGATAGCTGATACTGATGGCGTCAATGCAATTATTTGTGGCATCGGCATCAACTTAAACCAAACACAAGATGAATTTAATCAAGTGAACCAAGATCGTGCAACAAGTATCAATATCGCTCATGGTTCAACTATAAATCCTTATACATTTTTAAAACATTTAATACATGCAATCGAAGAAAGATACAATCAATTTCTAAATATGCCATTTAGTGAAATCAAAGCATTATATAAAGAAAAAAGTATGATTTGGGATAAAACACTCACTTATACTGAAGGTCAAAAACAAATAAAAGGTAAGGCAATTGATATTCAGGATAATGGATTTTTAACGGTGATATCTGAAGATGGTGAATTACATCAATTTATGAGTGCAGATATAGAAATATAGGAGAGATAATATGGCGCAACGATATGCAGTTGTCGATTTAGAAACAACGGGAAACCAAATACAATATGATGAAATCATCCAAATTGGAATTACATTTATAGAAGACAATCAGATAGTTGATACTTACCATACATATGTAAAAACCGATTTAGAAATTCCATCTTTCATTCAAGCATTAACAAATATAAATGAACACGATTTGCAAGGGGCGCCGTATTTTGAAGAAATTAGCGAATCTTTATTTATGATGTTAAAAGACTGTGTGTTCGTAGCACATAATGTTTTGTTTGACTTGAATTTTTTAACTTCTCATTTTGAAAACTCAAATCTTACATTTAAGCCAAAATTAACTATTGATACGATGGAATTATTTAAAATTGCATTCCCGAACGAAGAGAGCTATCAATTAAGCGAACTTAGCCAGTCATTAGAAGTTGATTTAAATCAAGCACATAGTGCAGATGAAGATGCCAGAGCAACAGCACTACTATTTATAAAAGCAATTCAAAAGATAGCACAATTACCTATTGATACGATTAAACAATTGTATTACTTATCTAAATCATTAAAGTATGATTTGAAAGATATTTTGTTTGAAATTGTTAGAGGGAATCAAGGACAACAATTACCATCAAGTAAAATTAAAAAGTATCAAAATATTAATTACTTAAAACAAACACCTATTAGAAAATCGAGTGATCGAGAAACCATTTCTATAGATGAAGCATATGAGCGAATTCTAAAGACATATCATTTTGATTATCGAAAAGAACAATATCAACTTGTACAACAATTATTCGATTCATTATTACATAATGAGAATGCATTGATTGAAGCACCATTAGGAAGCGGTAAATCAATGAGTTTCGTCTTGGCTGCTTTACTTTATTATTTAGAAACTGGTGAACACATTCTCGTTTCTACACATACAAAACTACTGCAAAATCAGCTTTTAGAACAAGAATTTAACAAGGTGTTAAATGCACTAGATTTAGATTTAAAAGCAATGATTATTAAAAGTAAAGATCATTATATCTCATTAGGACTTATACTGAATATTCTTCAAGATGACACCGATAATTACGAAGCAACCATTTTAAAAATGCAATTATTAGTTTGGATATTGGAAACTGAGACAGGTGATATCGAAGAGTTACATTTAAAAGGTGGACAACAGGTCTTCTTTGAACAGAAACGAACAACGTATGTTCCTTTCAAAAATGATATACACTATTATCAATTTGTTAAAGAAAGCGCACAAAGTGTAGAAATAGGTATAACGAACCACGCCCATTTACTGCAACATAGTACGGAAGACACTGTTTATCAATTATTCAAGCACATCATAGTAGATGAAGCACATCGCATACAAGACTATGCGCTAAATCAAGTAACGGATGTATTGAGTTACCAGCATATTAAATATCATCTTGGATTACTTGGTAAAAATGAACAAGAAAAGTTATTTAAACGACTTGATAAATTAGAAAATAAACGTGTTATCGAACAATATCCTATACAACCAATTGATATTTATCAGTTAAAAAGAGATATTGAATCACTACATGAACAAAACGAATTATTATTTGATGACCTCATGCTTCAAATTAATAAAAAACATCAATCACAAACGATGGATGAAAACCAAATTCATTATTTTTATGATATTGATACTACTGAAATTTCTGAGTTATTCAAACAACAAATCAGTACTATTAATCAGATTTTAGCACGTTTTAAATCATATACACACGCACATGTAAAAGCATTTAAAAAAGAACTCATTTATATTTATCATCAATATACGAAAATTTATAATGTCATTAAAAATGGCGAACTACCTTATGTTTCAATTAAAAAATTGTCTCAAAAATCTACACTTTCAATTTATGTTAAAAAAGCAGAAGTGAAAGATTTATTGAATCAAGTATTTATTGAACAGTTTAATAGCAATATCTTCATTTCTGGAACGTTGACAGTGAATGAATCATTTAAATCATTTAAGTCCATGTTTCCAGAAGACATTGATTTTAAAACCTATTATTTAAATGAAATATATGATTTGAAGAATCAAGCTACATGTTTTGTCCCTAAACAAATGCCTGATTTCAATTATCAAAATACGGATGACTACATTGAAACAATCATTCATTATTTATCAACATTCGTAAGTGAAACGAATCAAAAATGTTTAGTGTTATTCACTAACTATTCAATGCTATATCAAGCTTATCAATACATGGAAGAACTTGAAGTATTCAATGATTACGTCGTATTAATGCAACAACAACATTCACATATTTATAAACTCGTACAACAATTCAATCAATTCGATAAGACGATTCTTCTAGGAACTTTATCTTTCTTCGAAGGATTTGATTATCAATCAGCAGGTATAAAATGTGTCATGATGACAAAGTTACCATTTATACATCAAGATGATCCAAGGTACCATTTAATGAAAGATGAGTTTGATAATCCATTTAAAGATTTTGTATTACCTGATGCAGTAACTAAATTCAGACAAGGTATTGGTAGACTCATTAGAAATAAAAATGACTTAGGACTACTTGTGTGCTTTGATCGAAGAATTTTAGATAGTCATTATAGTCGATTTTTCATTAATGCTTTAGGTGAAATTCCAGTTCTTGAAGGAGATATAACTGAATTTCAAGATAAACTAAGAAATTATCCAAACAGATAGCAGATGAATGAATAATTTGATAAAATAACAGTAAGTAATTTATTTGAATAGGAGAAATAATAATGAATATAACGATTAAACAAGCTAAAGATTTCGTCAATCAAGAAGTGACAATCGGCGCTTGGATTGCTAATAAGCGATCAAGTGGGAAAATAGCATTTTTACAATTAAGAGATGGTACTGGATTTATGCAAGGTGTAGTAGTTAAAGCTGAAGTTTCTGAAGAAATGTTCAAACAAGCTAAATCTTTAACTCAAGAAACATCAGTATTTGTTACGGGAACAATTACAGAAGATGATCGTTCAAGCTTCGGTTATGAAATGCAAGTCAATTCAGTTGAAGTGATTTCAGAATCACACGATTATCCAATTACACCTAAGAACCACGGTACAGAATTCTTAATGGACCACAGACACTTATGGTTACGTTCTAAACGCCAACATTCAGTTATGAAAATTAGAAACGAAATCATTCGTGCAACTTACGAATTCTTTAACGACAATGGTTTCACAAAAATTGATCCACCAATTTTAACAGGAAGTGCACCAGAAGGTACAAGTGAGTTGTTCCATACAAAATACTTCGACGAAGATGCATTCTTATCACAAAGTGGACAATTATATATGGAAGCAGCAGCAATGGCTCACGGCCGTGTATTTAGTTTCGGACCAACATTCAGAGCTGAAAAATCTAAAACAAGAAGACATTTAATTGAATTTTGGATGATCGAACCTGAAATGGCGTTTATGAAACATGATCAAAGTTTAGAAGTTCAAGAAAATTATGTTCATCATATCGTTAAATCAGTATTAGAAAATTGCAAACTTGAATTAGAATTACTTGAAAGAGATACAAGTAAATTAGAAGCAATTGCTACTCCATTCCCAAGAATCACTTATGATGATGCGATTGAATTTCTTCATAAAGAAGGATTTGACGATATCGTTTGGGGCGATGATTTTGGCGCGCCACATGAAACAGCGATTGCTAATCATTATGATAAACCAGTATTTATTATTAATTATCCAACAAAAATCAAACCATTCTACATGGAACCAAATCCAGAAAATCCAGACACAGTTTTATGTGCAGATTTAATTGCTCCTGAAGGATACGGAGAAATCATCGGTGGTTCTGAAAGAATTAGCGATTTAGATTTATTAAATGAAAGAATTATTGAACACGGCTTAGACCCAGAAGCTTATAGTTACTATACTGATCTACGTAAATATGGTAGTGTGCCACATAGTGGATTTGGTTTAGGACTAGAAAGAACTGTTGCATGGTTAAGTGGTGTAGAACACGTTAGAGAAACGTCACCATTCCCACGTTTACTTAACCGTTTATACCCATAAATAGTACGTACGAGGCTGGGACAATTTAATGTCTCTGCCTCGTTATTTTATTCGTCGAATCATTTTATAATCAATCGTAAAGTAGGTGAACTTGGATGTATACAAATGAAATGTTAAAAGATAAGCCCGTAGTTATTCATCGTGCTTTGTTTAATCATTATGCTGATTTAGGTCTTAACGAAAGACAATTTGTTATATTAATCAAATTGTTAGACCAAGAAAATGAAAGTCATCTTCAACCACCATTAGAAGAAATACAGATGGGCACGAGCTTGTCTATACAAGAAGTCAGCCATATCGTGAACCAATTATCACAATTAAATTGTATAGAAATCAAAATTGAAAAAGATGACCAGCATAAATATAATGAATTCATTTCATTTGAACCATTATATGATCAACTTGCCCTTGTATTAAATCAAGAAATACAAGAGGATAAAGTAGAAGATCAAAATAGTCAATTCAGAACATTATTTGAAACATTTGAATCTACTTTTGGAAGACCATTAACATCACTTGAAGTACAAACTTTAAATCATTGGATAGATACTGATCATCACTCAAATAGTTTGATACAAAGTGCGTTAAATGAAGCAGACAGTGTCAATAAACTCAGTATTAAATATATCGATAGAATATTATTAAATTGGAAAAAGAAAAACATTACTACTGTTGAATCATCAAAAGTGGAAAGCGAAAAATTCCATCAAACTAAAAAGGTTAAACAAAATGTAAAATCAATACCAACGTTTGATTGGGTAAATGGGGAGAATCCATATGATAAGTAAGAAAAAAGCATTAAAAATGATGGATGTCATTGATGAAATGTTTCCAGATGCTGAATGTGAACTCGTTCATGATAATCCGTTTGAACTGACAATCGCTGTATTGTTATCCGCACAATGTACAGATGTGTTAGTCAATAAAGTAACTAAAACTTTATTCGAAAAATATAAAACGCCAGAAGATTATTTGAACGTAAGTTTAGAAGAATTACAAGATGACATACGTTCTATTGGTCTATATAGAAATAAAGCCAAAAATATTCAAAAACTTTGCCAATCTTTATTAGATAATTTTGATGGCGTTATTCCAAATACACATCAATCATTAGAATCTTTAGCAGGTGTTGGCAGAAAAACAGCGAATGTCGTGATGAGTGTTGCATTTGGAGAACCTGCTTTAGCGGTTGATACGCACGTAGAAAGAGTGTCAAAGAGACTCGCTATATGTAGATTAAAAGATAACGTTAGACAAGTAGAGGATCGTTTGTGCCATATTATACCTAGAGAAAGATGGACGAAAAGCCATCATCAGCTTATATTCTTTGGTAGATATCACTGTTTAGCACGTAAACCAAAATGCGAAACATGTCCGTTACTTAAAGACTGTAGAGAAGGCCAGAAGCGACTTAAAGCTGGCTTAGTAAAGGAAATATAATATGATAACTAAAGATGATTTTATAGCATTAGAAGAAAAAATTGAGCCACTTGTGAAACAAAAACAATTAAAAACAGATCGTGCACACGAGCTACTGGATGAATATTATCAACTCATTATTCGTTATTTAGAACAAATAAACCAAATAAATGAGTTCGATATTCAAAATATAAACGATTATCCAGTGATACCAATGAATTTTGAAGAACGATATGAATATATCAACGCACGAATCTATCATTTTATGGGGTATCGACAAATGGTTACATTGAAAGATGAACTCATCAAAATGAATGCACGTTATCAATTGAAATTAAAAAGAGAAGCAAAGTTAAAAGAACAAAAAGATAATTAGGTATTTTAAAACCGTTAGCAAAGTGCTAACGGTTTTTTTATTGTATGGTTCGGCTACCGCGCTATTTTACTTATATGCATACAAAAAAGAAGACCTTCTAGATAATCTCTAGAAGGTCTTCTCTTTATCTAATCATTTTTTGCTTCGTCTGCTGCATCTTTAGCAGCGGATGAACTGGAATCACTACTTGAACTGGATTCGTCTTTTGAATCAGACGATGAAGAAGGGGATTCTGTCGTTGCTTCTTCAGTATTCACTTGTTCATTAGTAGTTGATTGCTGTTGTGTATTACTTTGTGTTGTTTGATTACTATTCGTTGTATTCGAATTTTGGTTCGGATTCGCACGTGTTTGTGGATCGTTTGTTGTTACATTATTGTTGTTACCAGAAAAATTATAATTATTTTGCTGGTTATTATTATTATTGTTATTATCGCTATTGTTACTGTTACCACTATTTGGCGCTGAGCTTGATGTTGTATTATTATCAGCATTACCAGCAACGCTTAAGCTTTTACCACTACCTGACACTGAATCTGGTTTTTCGAAATCAGTACCATCATAACTAGAAATTTGTGACATTACATCATTAAATAGTATTTGTGGTTTAACTTGTTCGTCATGTCCTAAGAATGAGTTTTCACCGTATTCTTTCACTTTGTTGAAGCCCATCCATACTGACATTGTATATTGTGGTGTATAACCAGTAATCCAAACGTCTTTTGCTGCGTTTTCAGGTAAGTTATATTGGCTATAAACTTCATCGCCATATGTTCCTGTACCAGTTTTAGCTGCAAGGTTTAATCCGTTAATTCCGTATCCATAAGCAGATCCATATGCTTGGAATGTACCTTTAAGCATTTCAGTTAACATATATGCTGTATAGTCTTCCATCGCTTTATGACTCTTACTTGAGAATTTAATTGTTTCATCATCTTGTGTAACAACTTTTCTAATTGAACGTGCTTCATTATAAGTTCCACCATTACCCATTGATGCGAATGCAGAAGCTAATTGAGTAGGGGAGAATTCTGATTGTGAACCACCAAGTACTTCTGATGGACCAATTTCGTCTTTATAATTTAAGTTCACTTTAGAAGCGAAGTCTTTAACTGCATTTTCACCTGCATTTTGATTCGTTTCTTGCCAAGATTTTAATGCCGGAATATTATATGATCTTGCTAAAGCATCTGCCATTGTTACTGAACCATGTCCTTGACCATCATAGTTCTTGAAGATACTTCCATTTATATTATATTCATTTTCATCTTGGAACTTATGATTTGTAGCGTATTGCATATTTTCAATAGCTGGACCATAAGCTAAGATTGGTTTTAATGAAGAACCGGTTGGGTGTAAATCTGTAGCTTGATTTCGGTCTACAACATCTTTATAGTTCTTACCGCCACTAATACCAACTAAATCACCAGTTTTAGTATCAACTATAGATGAACCAGTAATTTGGTCTTTATTTTTATAGAAAGTACCATTATCAACTGACTCTTGTAATGTTTCTTGAACGTCTTTGTCCATGTTTGTATAAATCTTAAGACCACTTGTCATAATGTCATTTAAAGATTGTCCTTTAAACGCTTTGCTCTGAGTTAGTTCTTGTTTAACATAGTTTACATATGAAGCGTATTTGTTATCTGGTGTTTGTGTCATTGCTTCATTTCGTTCTTCTACCGTTCTCTTAACTAAGTTCTTTTCGATAGGTGTATCTTGCGCTTCTTTCATTTCTTTCTTAGAAATTCTTCCATGACGTTCCATTAAGTAAAGTACTGTATCTTTACGTTTTTCAGCACCTTCTGGATTGTCATAAACGTTGTATTGGTTTGGTACTTGAGGTAAACCAGCTAAATAAGCTGTTTCTGCTAGGTTAAGATCTTTTAAATCTTTATCAAAGTAATACTTAGCAGCTGTTTGTGAACCATATACACCATCAGAATAATAAATTTTGTTTAAGTACATTTCAAAAATTTCATCTTTAGAATATTCTTGTTCAAGTCTATATGAAAGGTAAGCTTCTTGAGCCTTTCTTTCTATAGATTTTTTGTCAGTTAAGAATGATCTTTTTACAACTTGTTGCGTTAAAGTGGATGCACCTTGAGCACCAAATCCACCTGTAACGTTTTTCATTACGGCACCGGATAGACGTTTATAATCCAACGCACCATGATCGTAAAATCGATTATCCTCAGTTGCTAATACTGCATCTTTCATGCGATCAGGAACATCATCAAATTTGACATGTTCTCGCTTTTGTCCCATATAAAGCGTGGTTACAAGCTTATTATTCTTATCATAGATTTTAGAAGGTAACTGATCTTTCAGTGCACTTTCATTGAAAGCAGGAGCTTTCCAAGCATAATAAGCAAATACGAGAACACCTATTATTACCATTGCTAAAAATGCTGCTATAAGAATACCAAACACCTTAATAATTGTTCTCTTGATATTCCTCTTTTTCTTAGGTTGTTCTTTGCTGTTTTTACTATTAGAAGCTTTTGATTGACTCATTTGAGCGCCTCACTTTCCATTGTTATCAATTGATCAACTATTTTTATGTAGTTTATTCTTGGTCTAAATTGGATTGGAATTAAATAGCCATCTCTCTCAATTTCTTGAAGGGTAATGGATTTCTTTCCACCTGATTTAAATCTGTCCCAATATACCATAAATTGCTTAAAAGGCAATAAAAACACGCTATCATGATAGCTGAATTTTATCAATAAAAAACATATTCCTTGTTGATTTGAAACTTGTTCCATATGTGATACTTGGTGATCGTGGATATTATTCAAAGGGAAACTTGTCTTGTTTTTTGTCTCTTTAGCTTCAAAATCGATATAACGACCGTTATAAACGCCATTATAATCGGTTGTCGACGGTTTCCTAAAATAAGCTTCTTTAATGACTGCTTTTTGACGCTTAGGATAATGTACGTCTACAATTTGGATAGGTGTAGGCTTTTTATGTATAACGGCAATATTCTCTATTCTGAAGTACTGATTTGACTGATCAATTTCCTCTTCTAGTTTCATACCCCGTTTTCCATATTGTATTTTACTACATTCCTTAGTATCTTGGCTTGGGACTTTAGAAGTATTTTTTAAACCTTTTTTTCCATTTGGATAATTCAAATTCATCACCTAAATTAGTATCTTAAAAACTTTAAATATTATACCTTATTTCATTATAAGTTACAAAAGTTTTTTATGATACATAAATATTCTAGAAGTTTCCTAGTTATGTTATCATTTTATCGTGAGGCTTTTAAAATTACAAACTTCATTGATAGTAGGGATAATTATGATACAAGAATTATTAGGTAAACTTAATGAAATGAATGAACGATTTACAAATGCTAAAGAAGATCATGTTTATGATTTTTATAACGATGTTGTACCATTTGTTGAATCAGTTGATATATTGTTAGATGCCTTTAGTCAACAACAAGCAAATGCACTAACATTACAATATATGAACATGCAGAAATTCCAACTCCTCATTGATAACTACAAAGAATTGTCAGTTGAGTGTCATTATAAAAGAACCAGTAAAAAACTTTTCCTAGAAAAACATAAAGCGGTTCAACATGATTTAAATTATATTTTCACACATTTAGGTGATTTGTCATGACTTCTATTTACTTTACAGGGTATAAGCCTTATGAATTAAATATTTTTAAGGACGATCAACAAGAAGTAAAAGTAATTAAAGCATACGTGAAGTCACTTATTATTCAAGAAATGGAAGAAGGATTGGAATGGATCATCATTTCTGGTCAACTTGGCTTTGAACTTTGGGTTGCTGAAGTCACAATTGAGATGAAACGTAAATATCCTCAACTAAAATTAGCGATATTAACGCCTTTCTTAAATCATTATAATAAATGGAACGAAGCAAATCAGGAAAAATATCAAAACATTATTTCGCAAGCTGATTATGTTAATGCCATTCATCAAAGTGAATATGAAGGCGCGTTTCAATTTCAACAAGCGAATGCATTTATTTTAGACAACACAGATAAAACAATTTTATTTTATGATGATGAGCAAGAGGCGTCACCAAAGTTTTTCAAAAGTAAGTTAGTTGATTTTGCAGAAAAGACAAATTATACTTATAATGTTATTACATTCATGGATTTACAAGACTTTATGGAATTTAACTATAATGAAAAAGAATCTTAATAGAAGAGGTGTAAATATGGCTGATGTAACATTGAAGCTATCTGCTAAAGATATTTATGAAAAAGAATTCGAAAAAGGTATGAGAGGCTTTAAAACTGAAGAGGTCGATGCATTCCTAGACGACATTATTTCAGACTATCAAAAAATGGCTGATTTAAACAATGAAGTAATTAAATTAACTGAAGAAAATACTAAATTAAACAAAGAAATTGAACAGTTAAGAATCCGTGTCGCTTCTGGAAGACCACAAGGTTCACAACAATACAATTCAAACAACGTTGATATATTAAAGAGAATATCCAATCTTGAAAAAGCTGTATTTGGCGAATAAATGATAGTTATTTAGATTCGTTTATGCTATAATTCTTTGTTGAGTGGTATTTCGGATAATCGCTACGTTAAGTAGAGGAAAGTCCATGCTCACACATTCTGAGATGAATGTAGTGTTCGTGCTTGGCGAAACAATAAGCTAAGGCAATTAATTGACGGCAACGAAATAACCTAAGTCATCTTGATATGGTTAGAATAGTTTGAAAGTGCCACAGTGACGTAGCTTTTACAGAAATGTAAAAGGTGGAACGCGGTAAACCCCTCGAGTGAGCAATCCAAAATAGGTAGGAGCACTTCTTTGACGGAAATGAACGGAATAAGAAGGTATGTAATCATACAGACAGATGATTATCACTGGCGTACGAGTGTAACTAGTGCACGGTAGTAGTACTAAAGGACAAAACATGGCTTACAGATTTATCACTTTACTAGTGTCGCTCTCCAAGTAGGAGAGCTTTTTATTTGTAAATTTCCGGATTAAACGTGTCATTAAAAACTCTTTAATCCATTTATTGTATACATCATAAAATATTAAAAATTCTAAACAAAATTAAAGGAGTATATTTATGTACCAATTACTCGCGACAAGTCCTATGGGCTTAGAATCAATTGTAGCTAAAGAAGTACAAGAACTTGGATATGAAACGACAGTAGAAAATGGTCGTGTTTTATTTGAAGGTGATGAAACAGCAATCGTTAAAGCCAATTTATGGTTAAGAACTGCTGACAGAGTCAAGATTGTAGTAGGGCGATTCCATGCAATCACGTTTGATGATTTATTTGAAAAGACAAAAGCATTACCATGGGAAGATATTATCGGTGCTCAAGGCATGTTCCCAGTACAAGGTAAAAGTCTTAAATCAAAATTATTCAGTGTACCTGATTGTCAGGCAATCGTTAAAAAAGCAATCGTTGAACGTTTAAAACATGCTTATCAAATCAAAGGTTGGATAGACGAGTCTGGAAGTAAATATCAAGTAGAAGTTGCCTTATTGAAGGACGAAGCACTCCTTACAATTGATACTTCTGGACCAGGACTTCATAAAAGAGGCTACCGTTTAGCTCAAGGTGAAGCACCTATGAAAGAAACACTTGCGGCTGCTTTAGTTAGATTAACGAATTGGAAAGGCGAAACTCCTTTTATAGATCCATTCTGTGGTTCAGGAACGCTTGCAATTGAAGCAGCATTAATTGCTCAAAATATAGCACCTGGTTTCAATCGTAGCTTTGCTAGTGAAATGTGGGACATTATTCCAGAAGGACTTTATGATGAGTTACGCCAAGAAGCTGATGAAGCAGCACTTTACGATAAAGAAATCGATATCGTAGCAAGTGATATTGATCCAAAAATGGTGGAAATTGCTAAAAACAATGCAATTGAAGTTGGTTTAGGGGATATCATTAAGTTTAAAGTACAAGATATACACGATCTACAAGTGCCAGAAGGCCCAGTTTCTATAATTGGAAATCCACCATATGGAGAACGTATCGGTGAACGAAGTGAAGTAGAAGCAATGTATAAACATTTAGGTGAAATCTTAACGAAGAATAACGAAGCTTCATTATATATGTTAACAAGCTACAAAGAATTCGAACCATTAGTTGGTCATAAAGCAACGAAAAGAAGAAAGTTGTTTAATGGTTATATAGAATGTACGTATTACCAATACTGGGGTAAGAGAAGTAAATAAAAATTAAAAAGCACATATACTTAGGACATCCTAAGTATATGCGCTTTTTTTATTTGGATTATTACCAAAGTTTACCTTCACCAAATCCTTTAGCTCCAGGAGGTGGATCAATAAACATTTGTCCGATAGGTACTGTATAAGCCACAATAATTAATACAATAGTTATTACCATCAAGAATCTCCAGTTTTCAACGAACTTAGTTACTGGTTGATGTTCATCATAAGCCTCAGCAACAGGATATTCTTCTTCGCCCTTTGGAGATAAGAAAGCTAAATGTATAAATACAAATACAACTAATATAATAGATATAAATAGTATTGTACCGCCAACAGCTTGTAATACTTGATAAGGAATCCATTCTGCAGCTTGTTCAGCACCGCCATATTCAGAATATGTTGATCTTCTTGGTGCGCCTTTAAATAGACCAACGTAATGCATTGCACCACTCATAATCGTCATACCAATTGCCCAAGTATAACCTTGAATGATAGCGAGTTTCTGAGTGAATTTAGTCAGCTTACGACCTGTACAATGTGGAATTAACCAATACATAATACCAAAGAAAGTTAAGATGACTGCTGACGCAATAGTTAAATGGAAATGTCCAGTTACCCAAATTGTATTATGAACAAGACCATTCATTTGCGCTGAAGCATTCACTAAACCTCCTGCACCACCTGGAATAAATGCCAACATACCTAAGAAAGGTAACACAAATCTTGCATCATTCCATGGTAATGATTTAAACCAACTAAATAGTCCTTTATATCCAAGACTTCTTCCGTGACTTTCAAATGTAGCAAACAAACTAAATGCAGTCATAAATGAAGGTATAACTACCATAAATGTTAAAATAACTTGCAAGTATTTCCAAAAATCTTCGATACCTGGTTCAACAAGTTGATGATGTATCCCAACTGGAATACTGAAGAATAAGAATAGCATAAATGACATTCTAGCTAAATTATCAGAGAATGCTTTTCCGCCAATAATTTTTGGAACAATTGCATACCAACACATGTAAGCAGGTAGTAACCAGAAGTATACAAGTGCATGTCCAAAATACCAAAATAATGTTCTACTTAACGATACATCAATTCTTTCAACGATACCTAATGACCAAGGTATCAATTGAAATAAAACAGTTGAAGCTACCCCTAATGAGCAAACAATCCACATGACACCATTAATAGTTACCATATAACTTAATAACGGTGATTTTTTATTAGGATATTGCTTTTTAAATTCTCTATATTTTAAAATTTGTCCAACAATAGAAATCCAACTTCCGACAACAACTAATGCCATACCAACATAGAAAATAACATGTGCTTGCAAAGGTGCATAGAATGTATAAAGTACAGTTGCTTTATTTAACAACACCATTGTTGCTGCCATCGCAGTTCCAATGAGCATGACCCAAAATCCTATCCATCCAAGCTTTCTTTGCACTGATGTTAAATGTCCACACGTTCTAGCTACTGCAGAATATTGGAATCCAAGTATAAAGAACGTTGTTAACACGAGTGCTAAGATAATCCCATGTACCGTAAGAATTTGATAGTATGAGATGTTAGCTGGTAATTCTAACATGCCAGATCTAACAAACGTTTGTAATAGTCCTGCGATACCACCAAGTACAAGACAACAGATTGCTACATACATATGAGCCATAACAAGTTTGCTATCAGATTTATTTAAACGTGTAATCATTTTTTATCCACAACCTTTATCATAGACTTCATATCAGCGTGTCCTACACCACAATATTCATTGCAAATAATCAGATATTCAGCTTTGTGATTAAATGTTTGAGTGAATTCACTAATATGTCCTGGTTCTAACATCATATTGACATTTGTTCCAGGTAAACTAAATCCATGCAAAGTATCTTTACTTGTTGCAATGATTTTCACTTTTGAACCTTTAGGTATTTCTACTTGTCCCGGTTGATAATTAAAAGCAGATGCTACAAATACGAGTTCATAATCATAATCTTTATTGTTTACTTTATGTAATCCTGGTTTATTAAATGGTTCGATTTGATCAACTTTCTCAGGATTTACATATTCCCGTCCAGATGCTGCTGGCGTATGTCCATTGTGCAATGCAGTTACAATTAAAATGACAAGAAAAATAACTAATGAGCTCGTTCCCACAATTAACCATAATCTTTCGTATTTATGCACAGATTTCACCCCTTACATTCTTACTAAAAATATAATAAAACAAATTACCCATAAAACTGTAAAAATTCCTCCCAATGTTAAAACGGAATAGAGTGTACCTCTTAAATCGAGGTCATCATGAGATTGATGATTCGTTTCTTCAAATTGGTCATTATTTTGGAATGTCATATGATTCATCCTTTCTTATATTCTCTTCATTATTTATAATAGAATAGAGATTAAAAAAATAATGTGATACAAATCACATTATATAAATTATTTGTGCATATGAAGGGGAATTATAATGAAAAGCAATCAAGCTTCTTTAGATTTATTATATAAACTAAAAAAAGAAATCGAAAAATCGTCGAACCATTCACTTATAAAGCAAATTAATGAAATGATTAAAAAAGTATACAATGAACAATATACGGTTAGTTTTGTTGGTCACTTTTCTGCTGGTAAGTCAACAATTATCAATCACGCAATCGGACAGGATATATTACCGAGTTCTCCTGTACCGACAACGAGTAACACAGCACAATTAATTTCATCTAATAAAAATAGCATATCAGTAAACTTAAATGACAATCGCTATACAATAGTAGATTCTCAACAAGAAGTAAAAAAATTAAACACTGAAAATCAAGAAGTAGAGTCTATAGAAATTGAATTTACTTCAGATAAATATAATCATGGATTTACTTTTCAAGATACACCAGGCGTAGATTCTATGAGTGATAATCATAGGGAAAGTGCTTTTCAATATTTATTGACGTCTAATATTGTATTTTATACGGTAGATTACAATCATGTTCAATCTGATATGAACTTTAATTTTATTAAGTCATTAAATAAGTTAGATATTCCGGTCATTTTAGTAGTTAATCAAATTGATAAACATGATGAAGATGAGATTGCGTTTGATACATATAAACGAAGAGTGAACAAAGCTGTATCAGATTGGCATTTAAACTTAGAGAAGATATTCTATATATCAAAATACGACACACCAAATAATGAACGAGCGGATTTCAAACAATACATTCATAATCTTGACCAAAATCGTACAGATCATCAACATTTTATTGAACGTGTTACAAATTATATAACACAAGAACAATTGAATTTTATCAGTCAGCATATGGAAGACATCTTATCCGAAATCGATTCAAGTGAGGCTACGTTTGAGGAAGACTATCAAGCATATAAGAAAAAAGCAGAAGTACAAAATGAACAATCCTTAATACAAGATAAAGACCAATTCAAATCTAATTTGAAAGAAGAACGTAAAGAAATACTAGATAATGCATACTTGATGCCTTATGAAATGAGAGAGACGATTAGACAGTACTTAGAAACTACTGCTAAAGATTTCAAAGTTAAAGGGCTATTTAACAAAGGTAGTAAAAAGGAACAGTTACAAAGCGAAAAACTAAGTAATTTAAAAGTCGAATTAGATTCAAAAATTCACGACGAGATTACTAAAGTATGGATCAAATCACTTGAACGACTTAATAAATATATTCAAGATTCATCATTATTTGAGAAAATTATAAATCAAAAATACGAAATTTCAGAACAGGAACTATCTGATTTTGTACAAGCACAGACATCGATTACAAATGACTACGTACTTATATATTCTAAAGGTATAACTGAAATAATTAATCGAAAAATTCGTCAAGAAACAAATCAATTAATAGATGAAATTGTAGAATCTAGTAAAGTAAATCAAGATCAATCAACACAAAACAATTTATTAGATGATTACGAACGTTATAAGGAATATAAGTCATTAAAAACATCATTAGTCACTCAAAATTTTCAACATTATTATATACACCTAAATGAATATATAGATAAATTGATAGATAGACATTTTATAAATATAAGCGATATAGAATTAGATGAAGAAACTAGTCATAAACATCATTATGAAAATGATACTTCCGAAACGAAAGAAAATAATTTAGATTTAGTAAAACAACAGTTAAATCAATTAAAATCATTACCAATATACCAATCTGAAATGAACCACATCGAAAGTCAGATAGAGCGTATGACGCAAAACATCACAAAAATCGCCGTTTTTGGTACTTTTAGTGCAGGGAAAAGTAGTTTAATTAACGCCATATTACAAAAGCCGATACTATTAAGTTCACCAAATCCTACGACAGCCAGTATTACAGAAATCAGTTATGGTACGACACAAGAAGTGACATTTAAAACATATGAACAATTATTAGAAGAAATCAATCACATTACAGAATATGTTGATCAATCATATACTTCTATAGAATCATTTATTGAAGATAAATCAATAAAAACAAACAAATCATTATCAAGTAATCATCTTGCATTTTTTGAAGCAATCGAATCGAACTATCATGAATATGCATCTATCTTGAAACAACATGAACCAGTAGCATTTGAAATTGAAGAGTTAGAGAAGTTAACCGCTGATGATACACATGCTGCGTTTGTACACAAAATCAACTTAAGGTTAGAAGAAGAATGGCTGAAAGATAAGATCATTATTGATTCACCTGGTTTAAATTCCAATAACCAACGTCATACGAGGGAAACTGAACAAATCATAGCAACAAGTGACTTAATCCTCTATGTAAGTTATTACAATCATGCGTTCACAGATAAAGATGCTGAGTTCTTAACTTATATGAGAGATATGAATCATTTACAACAATCTCAAGGCATGAAATTTATAATTAATGCCATTGACCTAGCTGAGTCCGATGATGATAAGGAAGCCGTATTATCATATGTAGAAACATCATTAGATCAATTGAATATCAAACCTGAATGTTATCCTGTTTCAAGTAAACAAGCATTAAAACAATATGATTCATACTTCACTAAATTTATGTCTGCCATAGATCATTTTGTAAATGTTGAAAGTAAACATGTCATTCAGTCTCAAATTGAATCAAAAACAAAACAACTCATTAACGAACTAGAACAAATGGTGCATACGTATCGACAAGATAAATCAAAATTTGAAAGTCGCAAAGATACACTATTAAAATATAAACAACAAGAAAACTTCACGAATCAAATTGTCATTAAGACACATCATCAACAAGAAAAAGAAATTCAAGATCAACTTTACTATTTAAAAGATAGACTTCATATACAATTAAATGATATTGTGAAGAAGCATTTCAATACATCGACGGTTACAGATGAGTTTAAACAATCGTTACAGACGAGTACAAAACAATATGTTGATGCGGTTAATCAAAAATTAAGTCTTGAAAGTTCTCTCATTTCCGAAAGGTTAAAGAACTTTTATACTAAAACGTTTGATGATTTATTAACACCAACGATTGTTGAATTAAATGAAGCATCTATTTTAATTTCAAAATATAAACACGCATTTAATTATGAAGCAGCACAACCGATTAACATTCATCTACAAGAAATTATTAATCAATCTGTTAAATCCATTTCAAAGAAGGATTTGATTAAGTCATCGCGTGTTAAAGAAACACAACAATCTATTCTTGATGATACGATGCGTTTGATAGATGAACCGATAGTCACATTCAATCGATCATTAACAACAGATTTAGAAGAATATGATAAAGATGCTGAAGGATTTATCAAGTCGTATAACGAAGATGTCATCGCATTAATTGATTCATATTTATCAGTAGAAATTGATAATCAGATGATTGAACAAATTGAAGCAGTCTTAAAAGAGATATAAAGGAGCACAACATGGGAAATAAAATATTACTTATTGATGGCATGGCATTACTATTTAGACATTTTTATGCGACAAGCATACACAAACAATTTATGAGAGATTCGAAAGGTATACCAACAAATGCTGTTCAGGGTTTTGTAAGACATACATTTACAGTGTTAAATGATATACAGCCTTCACATGTTGCAGTATGTTGGGATATGGGATCAAAGACATTTAGAAATGAATTATATGAAGCTTATAAATCTAATCGTGTCGCACCACCTGAAGAGATGATTCCTCAATTTGATAGAGCAAAAGACATTGCCGAGAAATTAGGCATGCTTAATCTTGGCATTAAAAACTATGAAGCGGATGATGTCATAGGTACAATTAGTAAACAAGCTCAAGAAAAAGGGCATGAAACATACATTGTTAGTGGTGATAGAGATTTATTACAATGTATCAATACAAATGTTGATATTTGGTTAACTAAAAAAGGGTTCAATATTTACAACAAATATGACATTAATAAATTTAGAGAAGAATATGGACTTGAACCTCATCAACTGATCGATGTAAAAGCTTTTATGGGTGATACGGCGGATGGTTATCCAGGCGTAAAAGGAATAGGTGAGAAGACCGCAATTAAATTAATTCAACAATTCCAGTCAGTTGAAAATGTCATTGAAAATATAAATGAACTTACGGCTGGACAACAGAAAAAAATTCTCACATATAAAGAAGATTTAACAATGTCTAAACGACTTGCAGAAATTCATACAAATGTACCATTAGAAACAGATGATTTATTAAATAAAATGAAGTATGATTATCATATTCAAAACTCAATTGACGTTTGTAATGAACATGAATTATTTGTATCTAGTAAATATTTAACTACAAATTACTTAACAAGATAACCCACACAAACCCTGTATTAGTAAGGAAAACATTCTTACAATACAGGGTTTGTTAATTAATCTAACATACCGTGTTATTTATAATCCCAGATATTTTGAAGTACTTCTTCGCTATTTTATAATATGCATTAAGTACTTCAATATGAAAGGGTGTCCTATATGCCAGTCAAACAAAGCTTTGGTCAATCATTAATATCAGCCAGACAATTCAAACGTATCTCCTATAAACATTTACATCATATAACAGGCATTGATATATCTGACATTAAACTATATGAACAATTAGATATGCATGATATACCTGTTGTACATTTAAATGTTTTAAAAATATCGTTGGATATATAAAAATAAGCAAAGACAAAATCAGATTTTGTCTTTGCTTATTTTTTTGATTTTAAAACTTTCCTTAATTTAGTTTGAGCTAATTGGTTTGCTTCTCTATTTTGAGCTCTAGGTATCCATTTCACAAATATAAGGTCGAAATTCGATTCTAATTGTTTGAATTTCAGAAAATATGGTTTGAACATTTCATTCTTCACAAATCCTTTATCAATACTATCACCAATGAGTTTTGAATCAGTGTATATGAGTGCATTTTTCACTTCTAATTCAATTGCACGTTCGATCGAATAAATGAACCCTTCCCATTCTGCGCGATGGTTGTCCATAATGCCCAAATCTTTCGTGAATTGAATCCTATCATTATCTATTATAATCACTGAAGCACATACGCTTTCTCCAGGATTCCCTTTGCTGGCAGCATCAAAATAAATTTGCGGCACTTTAATCAACTCTTTCAAAATGTATTATTATGGTTCTAATTTACATGAATACATCTAACATTTCAATTAAACTCCGTAAGATTATTATGAAAATAAAATATTTGTTTTTTGAAAGGTATTCATTCTATATTACTTACCAAAAATTATATAAATATTTTATAGAAATCTCATGAAATACTATTTTAATATTAGTTTAGAAGTGATATACTATTTCAGAACAAAATTTAGTTTTGTTCTATATCTTATTTGTGGATAATTCAATATAGGAGGTTAGGGTTTAATTTATTCATTCACAAACAATTGTGTGACACTTCGCTCGTATAATGAGATTCAATTAAAAACGATATGGAATGTATTACTAATGATAAACAAATAAATAGGTAATCAATAGAATCACAAGTATGAGTCAAGTTGGTCTCCAAGGAAATTTATTTAATGAAGGAGATTGCTAATGGATAAGCAACGACGATTACAAAAGTTTAGTATCCGAAAGTACACGGTTGGTACTTGCTCGATACTAATAGGTACGCTCATCTTTTTAGGACAGCCAAATCAAGATGTGTTGGCATCTGAGAATCCGATTGAGCTTACTAAACAACATGAATCAGCATTAGATGATTCAGCAGAACCACAACTAAATGATCAGACATCAGTAGATTCACAAACTTCTGAAGTTACAGAACCTCAGAAGGTCGAAGAAACAAATGAATCTCAAGACACTACACCTATAGACGAGGAAATTATTGAAAACAAACAAGAAGAAGTCGTACAAAACGACAAAGAAGTAACTACTGAGCAAGATAATAATGTTGAAACAGTAGAAAAAGTAGAAACAGCGGAAAGTAATAAACAAAGTACAGTCAATCACGAATTGAAAGAAGTACCTGAAGCTGTTGAAACGAATAAATCAACAGAGACATCACAACCTAAAGAAAATAATGTAGGTAAAATCGAAGAAACTAATCAACCAGAAGAATCACTTCCTCAAACGGATGAAAGTAACATTCAAGAACAGGTTAATCAGGATTCAGATGAACAACCAACTGTTAATCCTAAAGTAGAGATGCCTACTTACGATATACCAACTTCAAATAATGAGAATTCAAGCCTTGTTGAAGCAGCGCAAAATAATAAAGCAACAACTAGAAGAAAACGTTCATTAGATGCAAATTTAAATAATGTCGATAGTTATGGTAATCAATCACGATCAATGTTGAGAAGTGCAACATTACGTGCTGGAGAGCAGGGAACGTTTAGTAAAGCATTTAAAGGCGGGAATCCTGACGACGTAAGTAAAGTGCCTGGCTTTGTAAAGATTGTAAATGCAATTCAAACGAGACGTGGTAGTTCAACACATATAACTTATACTATTAAATATAATGACGCTCAGACAACAGAAGCACGTGGAAGATTCTATGTATATGCACCGTCAGGAGTTCAATTAAGTCCAGGTTCTGTCCTTCAAAATTCAGGACCTAGCAGAAGGATGAATTGGGATAATAGAGATACTACACTCATAGGTCAAGAAATGAATTCAATGGTCTATCAATCGATGACAGAAAGTGATAGAAACCATTTAAAAAGCATAACTGGAATCAATACAGAAAATTTTTATTATTTAATGCAAGGTACAAATCCATCTAAACAATCATATACCGCTACTATAACAGCTATAGTACCGGATTCAATTGCAGAAGCTAGAAATGAGAGAGTGTACATTGCCTTCGGTAGTGCTACAAGACAACAAAGTAAACGAGATGAAAACAACTACGTAATATTTAGAGAAGAAATAGTACCAGATGTTGTTGCTCCACGAAAGCCCCAAATCCAAACAAATTTAACTGGTAAAGCTGGTACCAGACCCGTTATTGAAGTTCAAGCTGAAAGAAATTCTAAAGTAACTATATATGATAAAGACAGAACACCAATCGGAGAAGCATTTGCTAACAATCGTGGTGTTGCATATGTCACACCTTCACGAGATTTGCCTGAAGGAAACGTAACAGCAACTGCTACAGATAGAGCAATGAGGCCAAATACGTCCGTTCATTCAGACCCTAGAGTTGCCTCAGATACAACTGCACCTGCAAAACCTGTTATTACAACAGATCTAGGAAACAAAGCTAATACGGTTACACCAATTTCTGTAAACGCAGAGGCTGGTTCTAGAGTTGAACTTTTTGATAAGAATAATACTAAATTAGGTGAAGGTATAGCTAATGATCAAGGTGTTGCAACAATAACGCCTACGCGTGCTATTCCAGAGGGTAATGTTACTGCGAAAGCTACAGATAATGCGATTCGTCCTAATACGTCAGTTCCTTCTGATCCTAAAGTTGCTACGGATACGATTCCTCCGACGAAACCTGTTATTACAACTGATTTAACTGGTAAAACTGGATCTAGACCTGCCATCAATGTAACAACAGATCCTAATACGAAGGTTGAATTATTTGATCCACGTGGTAATAAACTTGGTGAAGGTAGAACGGATGAACAAGGTAGAGCTTATATTAAGGTTAATGAATATTTACTTGAAGAAAATATTACAGCCAAAGCTACGGATAATGCCGTAAGACCAAATTCTTCATTATCTGATAGTAGAAAAGCAACAGATACTACACCACCTTATAAACCAACTATTACTACTGATTTAAGAGGTAAAGCGGGCACGAGATCTGAAATAGTTGTTGTTACTGACAATAATACAAAAATTGAATTATTTGATAAAGATAACAATAAAATTGGTGAAGGTAGAACAAATATATTTGGAATAGCTGCAATCATTCCAACTCGTCCTATTCCAGAAGGTAATGTGATTGCAAAAGCTACGGATAATGCACAAATTCCAAATTCATCATATTCATTCCCAGCTAAAGCTACGGATACAACTGCACCAACTAAACCAGTAATTGAAACTGATTTAACTGGTAAGGCAGGAACAACTAATCCAGTTACTGTTAAGGCTGAACCAGGTTCTAATGTGCAATTATTTGATAAAGACAATGAACCTATTGGTAATGCAGTCGCAAATAATCAAGGTAACGCCGTGATTACACCAACGAAACCTTTACCAGAGGGTAATGTTACTGCTAAAGCGACAGATAATGCCCAAACACCTAATACATCTGAAGCTTCTGATCCTAAGAAAGCAACAGATACAACTGCACCAACTAAGCCAGTAATTGAAACTGACTTAACTGGTAAAGCGGGATCAACTGATCCAATCACAGTTAAAGCTGAACCGGGTACGACAGTTGGGTTATTCGATAAAGATAATCAACCAATCGGTTCTGGCGTTGCGGATGATGAAGGTAACGCGGTAATTACGCCAACGAAACCTTTACCTGAAGGTGATGTGACTGCGAAAGCGACTGACAACGCAGAAACGCCAAACACATCTGAAGCTTCTGAGCCTAAGAAAGCGACGGATACTACTGCACCAACTAAACCAGTTATTAATACTGATTTAGATGATAAAGCAGGTACTAAACCTGAAATAGAAGTAACAACTGATCCGAACACGAAAGTTCAATTAGTTGATAAAGATGGCAACGTGATTGGTGAAGGTGTGACTGATGAAAATGGTAATGCGATCATTACACCTAACAAAGAATTACCTGAAGGGCCAGTTAAAGTCGTTGCGTCTGACAATGCAGAAACACCTAATACAAGTGAATCTGACCCAATTAATGTAACGGACAAAACTGCACCTGAAAAACCTGTCATTGAAACTGATTTAACTGGCAAAGCAGGATCAACTGATCCAATTACAGTTAAAGCTGAACCTGGTACTAAAGTTGAATTATTCGACAAAGATAATCAACTAATCGGTTCTGGCGTTGCGGACAATGACGGTAACGCGGCAATTACACCAACTAAACCTTTACCTGAAGGTGACGTTACTGCTAAAGCGACTGATAATGCGGAAACGCCTAATACATCTGAGGCTTCTGATCCTAAGAAAGTTACAGATAATACAGCACCTGAAAAACCTGTTATCGAAACTGATTTAACTGGTAAAGCGGGTTCTAAAGACCCAATTACAGTTAAAGCTGAACCAGGTACAAATGTAGAATTATTCGATAAAGATAATGAACCAATCGGTTCTGGTGTTGCTGATGATGAAGGTAATGCGGTGATTACGCCAAGTAAACCTTTACCTGAAGGTGATGTGACTGCGAAAACGACTGACAACGCAGAAACGCCAAACACATCTGAAGCTTCTGAACCTAAAAAAGCGACGGATACTACTGCACCAACTAAGCCAGTTATTAATACCGACTTAGAAAATAAAGCAGGTACTAAACCTGAAATTGAAGTAACAACTGAGCCAAACACGAAAGTTCAGTTACTTGATAAAGATGGCAACGTGATTGGTGAAGGTGTGACTGATGAAAATGGTAATGCGATTATTACACCAAACAAAGAATTACCTGAAGGTCCAGTTAAAGTCGTTGCGTCTGACGATGCAGAAACACCTAATACAAGTGAATCTGATCCAGTTAATGTAACGGACAAAACTGCACCTGAAAAACCTGTCATTGAATCTGATTTAACTGGTAAAGCGGGTTCTAAAGATCCAATTACAGTTAAAGCTGAACCTGGTACTAAAGTTGAATTATTCGACAAAGATAATGAACCAATCGGTTCTGGTGTTACAGACGATGAAGGAAACGCAGTGATTACACCTACGAAACCTTTACCAGAAGGTGATGTGACTGCGAAAGCAACAGATAACGCGGAAACACCTAATACATCTGAAGCTTCTGAACCTAAGAAAGTAACAGATACTACTGCACCAACTAAACCAGTTATTACTACTGACTTAGATGATAAAGCAGGTACTAAACCTGAAATAGAAGTAACAACTGATCCGAACACGAAAGTTCAGTTACTTGATAAAGATGGCACCGTAATTGGTGAAGGTGTGACTGATGAAAATGGTAATGCGATCATTACACCAAACAAAGAATTACCTGAAGGTCCAGTTAAAGTCGTTGCTTCTGACGATGCAGAAACACCTAATACAAGTGAATCTGATCCAGTTAATGTAACGGACAAAACTGCACCTGAAAAACCTGTCATTGAAACTGATTTAACTGGTAAAGCGGGTTCTAAAGATCCAATTACTGTTAAAGCTGAACCTGGTACTAAAGTTGAATTATTCGACAAAGATAATGAACCAATCGGTTCTGGTGTTGCGGATGATGAAGGTAACGCGGTGATTACACCTACGAAACCTTTACCTGAAGGCAATGTGACTGCCAAAGCTACGGATAACGCAGAAACGCCTAATACGTCTGATGCTTCTGATCCTAAGAAAGTAACAGATACTACTGCACCAACTAAACCAGTTATTACTACTGACTTAGATGATAAAGCAGGTACTAAACCTGAAATAGAAGTAACAACTGATCCGAACACGAAAGTTCAGTTACTTGATAAAGATGGTAACGTGATTGGTGAAGGTGTGACTGATGAAAATGGTAATGCGATCATTACACCTAACAAAGAATTACCTGAAGGTCCAGTTAAAGTCGTTGCGTCTGATAATGCAGAAACACCTAATACAAGTGAATCTGACCCAATTAATGTAACGGACAAAACTGCGCCTAAAAAACCAGTAATTCAAACTGATTTAACAGGTAAAGCAGGATCTAAGCCAGAAATTGCAGTTACTACTGACCCTAATACGAAAGTACAATTAGTTGATAAAGATGGCAATGTGATTGGCGAAGGTATAACAGATGAAAATGGTAATGCGATTATTACACCTAACAAAGAATTACCTGAAGGTCCAATTAAAGTCGTTGCGTCTGATGATGCAGAAACACCTAATACAAGTGAATCTGATTCAACAGTCGTATCATTACCAACAAATATTGAAAGCGACTCTGATGTAGACACTAGCTCTGATAGTGATTCAGACAACAAGTCTGACTCTGACGTGAATACTGGCACTGACAGCGACTCTGATAACAGCTCTGAATCTGATGTAAATACAGGATCTGATAGTGATTCTGATAACAAGTCTGATTCTGATGTGAATACTGGATCTGACAGCGATTCAGATAGCGATTCTGATTCTGACGCTAACACAGGTTCTGACAGTAATTCAGACAATAGCTCCGACTCTGATTCAAACACTGGCTCTGATTCTGATTCAGATAACAGCTCTGATTCTGATGTAAACACTGGCTCAGACAGCGATACTGACAACACTTCTGACTCTGACTTGAACACAGGTTCTGATAGTGATTCTGATAACTCTTCTGACTCTGACGCTAACACTGGCTCTGACAGTGAATCTGATAACAAGTCTGATTCTGATGTAAACACTGGCTCTGAATCTGATTCAGATAACAGCTCTGATTCTGATGTAAACACTGGCTCTGATAGTGATTCTGACAACACTTCTGACTCTGACGTGAATACAGGTTCTGACAGTGATTCAGATAACAGCTCTGATTCTGATGTAAACACTGGCTCAGACAGCGATACTGACAACACTTCTGACTCTGACGCGAATACTGGCTCAGATAGCGATTCTGATAACAAGTCTGATTCTGATGTAAACACTGGTTCTGATAGCGATTCTGATAACAAGTCTGATTCTGATGTAAACACTGGCTCTGATAGTGATTCTGATAACAGCTCTGATTCGGTTGTAAACACTGGCTCTGATTCTGATGTGAACACTGGCTCTGACAGCGATTCAGACAACAACTCTGATTCGGATGTAAACACTGGTTCAGATAGTGATTCAGACAACAACTCTGATTCTGATGTAAACACTGGTTCAGACAGCGAGTCTGATAATAGCTCTGATTCTGATGTGAATACTGGCTCTGACAGCGATTCAGATAGCGATTCTGATTCTGACGCGAATACTGGTTCAGATAGTGATTCTGACAACACTTCTGACTCTGACTTGAACACAGGTTCTGATAGTGATTCTGATAACTCTTCTGACTCTGACGCTAACACTGGCTCTGACAGTGAATCTGATAACAGCTCTGATTCGGAGGTAAATACAGGTTCTGACAGTGATTCTGATAACAAGTCTGATTCTGATGTGAATTCAGGATCTGACAGCGATTCAGACAACAACTCTGATTCGGATGTAAATACAGGTTCTGACAGCGAGTCTGATAATAGCTCTGATTCTGACGTGAATACAGGTTCTGACAGCGATTCAGATAACAGTTCTGACTCTGACGCGAATACAGGTTCAGATAGCGATTCAGATAGCAGCTCTGATTCTGATGTAAATTCTGGTTCTGATAGTGATTCAGACAACTCTTCTGACTCTGACGTGAATACAGGTTCTGACAGTGATTCAGATAATAGCTTTGATTCTGATGTAAACACTGGCTCAGACAGCGATACTGACAACACTTCTGACTCTGACACGAATACTGGCTCTGATAGTGATTCTGACAACACTTCTGACTCTGACTTGAACACTGGCTCTGATAGTGATTCAGATAACAGCTCTGATTCTGACGTGAACACAGGTTCTGACAGCGAGTCTGATAACAGCTCTGATTCGGACGCTAACACTGGCTCTGACAGTGAATCTGATAACAACTCTGATTCTGATGTAAACACTGGCTCAGATAGTGACTCAGATAACAGCTCTGATTCGGATGTAAATTCTGGTTCAGATAGTGATTCTGACGCGAATACTGGATCTGATAGTGAATCTGATAACAGCTCTGATTCGGAGGTAAATACAGGTTCTGACAGTGATTCTGACAACAGCTCTGACTCAGATGTAAACACTGGTTCTGACAGCGATTCTGATAACAGTTCTGATTCTGATGTAAACACTGGTTCTGATAGTGATTCAGATAACAGCTCTGATTCGGAGGTAAATACAGGTTCTGACAGTGATTCTGATAACAAGTCTGATTCTGATGTGAATTCAGGATCTGACAGCGATTCAGACAACAACTCTGACTCTGATGTGAACACTGGCTCAGACAGTGATTCAGACAACAACTCTGATTCTGATGTGAATTCAGGATCTGACAGTGATTCAGATAACAAGTCTGACTCTGACGCGAATACTGGCTCAGATAGCGATTCTGATAACAAGTCTGATTCTGATGTAAACACTGGTTCTGATAGTGATTCAGACAACAGCTCTGATTCGGATGTAAATTCAGGTTCTGATAGTGATTCTGACGTGAATACAGGTTCTGACAGCGATTCAGATAACAGTTCTGACTCTGACGCGAATACAGGTTCAGATAGCGATTCAGATAGCAGCTCTGATTCTGATGTTAACACTGGATCTTACAGTGACTCTGATAACAACTCTGATTCGGATGTAAATTCTGGTTCTGATAGTGATTCAGATAACATCTCTGATTCTGATGTAAACACTGGTTCTGATAGCGATTCTGATAACAACTCTGATTCTGATGTGAACACTGGATCTGATAGCGATTCTGATAACAGTTCTGATTCTGATGTGAACACTGGATCTGATAGTGATTCAGACAACATCTCTGATTCTGATGTAAATACAGGTTCTGATAGTGATTCTGACAACAAGTCTGATTCTGATGTGAACACTGGTTCTGACAGCGATTCTGACAACAGCTCTGACTCTGATGTAAATTCAGGATCTGACAGCGAATCTGACAACAGCTCTGACTCAGATGTAAACACTGGTTCTGACAGTGATTCAGATAACAACTCTGATTCGGATGTGAATTCAGGATCTGATAGTGATTCTGATGTAAACACTGGTTCTGATAGTGATTCAGACAACAGCTCTGATTCTGATGTAAATACAGGTTCTGATAGTGATTCAGACAACAACTCTGATTCGGATGTAAATTCTGGATCTGATAGCGATTCTGATAACAGTTCTGATTCTGGTGCAAACACAGGTTCTGATAGCGAATCTGACAACAATTCTGATTCGGATGCGAACACTGGTTCAGATAGTGATTCAGACAACAGCTCTGATTCGGATGTAAATACAGGTTCTGACAGCGATTCAGATATCAACTCTGATTCGGATGCGAATACTGGATCTGATAGCGATTCTGATAATCCTTCAGACTCTGACACTAACACTGGATCTGATAGCGATTCTGATAACAGTTCTGATTCTGATGCAAACACAGGTTCTGATAGCGATTCTGATAACAGTTCTGATTCTGATGCAAACACAGGTTCTGATAGCGAATCTGACAACAATTCTGATTCTGATGCGAACACTGGTTCTGATAGTGATTCAGACAACAGCTCTGATTCGGATGTAAATACAGGTTCTGATACTGATTCAGACAACAACTCTGATTCTGATGTAAACACAGGTTCAGATAGCGATTCAGATATCAACTCTGATTCGGATGCGAATACTGGATCTGATAGCGAATCTGATAATCCTTCAGACTCTGACACTAACACTGGGTCTGACAGTGACTCTGATATCAACTCTGATTCTGATGCAAACACAGGTTCTGACAGCGATTCTGATAACTCTTCAGACTCTGACGCTAATACTGGCTCTGATAGTGATTCAGATAACAACTCTGATTCTGATGTAAACACTGGATCTGACAGTGACTCTGATAACAACTCTGATTCGGATGTAAATTCTGGTTCTGATAGTGATTCAGACAACAACTCTGATTCGGATGTAAATTCTGGTTCTGATAGTGATTCAGACAACAGCTCTGATTCGGATGTGAATTCAGGATCTGACAGTGATTCAGATAACAAGTCTGACTCTGACGCGAATACTGGCTCAGCTAACACTTCTCATAATAAAGGTGAGGCTGATACAAACTCAGGTTCAACTAGCGATTCAAACATCAACTTAGATTCTGATGCAAATACTTCATCTAATAGTGATTCAGATAATAATGCTACTGCAGATAACAAGTCTGATATTACTAAAGAATTAAATGCTGATATTGTCTCTAGCTCTGCTAATGGAACAACTTCAAGTGATAATTCAGGAAATGTTAACGAAAAAGATAATCAAGCAGATAAAAACACTTTACCTGATACAGGTGAGCAACCTTTAAATAATTCAACTTTAATAGGTTCATTATTTGCTGGTCTTGGTTCTATTTTCTTATTTGGTCGTCGTAAAAGAGAAAAAGAAGATCAATCTAAAAATTAATATTTGCTAAAAAGGTGAGGCCGAGAATTTAATTCTCGGCCTCATTTTATATAATAAAAACACCTGTTTAAAATTCATTTGTTAATTGAACTTTAAACAGGCGTTTAATTTTATTGTATTGTTTTAATATTTACTCTGTGATTTTACCGTTTTTATACATGGATTTTGCTATATAACCAAATGGCACATTTGAAATTGTAGTAATTAATTTCAAGAAATAGGTTGTTATAAATATCTCAAATACAACGTTATTCGGTAGATTGCCATAGAATGCAATTAATACAAATATTGCAGTATCTACTATCGAACTTATTATTGTACTTCCATATGCACGTAAATAAAACGTCTTATCTGATGAAAATCTTTTTTTGATTAAACTAAACAATAATACATCTAAATGTTGACCAATAATATAAGCAATGATAGAACCTATTGCAATTCTTGGTACAATATTAAATATTGTCTCAAGTGCTTTTTGAGAGATATCTTCACTTGCTGGTATAAATGCAAGTGAGCATTGTAATAATATTACCATTACAATTACTGAAGAAAATCCTAACCATACTGCTTTCTTTGCTTGTTTTCTACCATAGATATCATTTAAGATATCTGTTGCTAAATAAATGGATGCAAACATTACATTTCCTAAAGTTGCACTTACTGAAAATAGTTCTACTGTTTTAATCACCTGTATATTTGCTATAATAGTTCCTATAGCAACCCAAACAAACAGGCCGGTTTTACCAAAGAATCGGAATAAAACTAACATTAATATAAATGTTACAAAAAATGTTCCAATTCCTACTAATTCGTTATACATAACTTTGTTCCTCCTAAATTTTGATACAGCGGGTGTTTAGAAACCGCAATAATCGAACTTTCCTATTATAAGGTTCAAAGTTGTAAAAATCAATAAGCTTTATCGTAAACATTTTATATATTGAATGTTATAATAACGGTCTACGTAAGGGAGTGACACTCATTTTAGTACATGAAGAAAAATTAGCGATTAAACAAATAGATCAATTAATGGAAACATATTGTAAAGGGTGTTTGTTAAAGACCCATTATCGTGAAACGAAGGGGAAACATCAAGCCCATCAATATTGTATATCCGAATGTTCAATTGGAATTCGCATTAAACAATTAGGTAATACATTGCAATAAGGAGGATATTATGGAAATTGTAAGAGTTGAACCAACACCAAGCCCTAATACTATGAAGATAGTATTATCATTTAAAAAGGAAGACCGATCATCAAAAACATATACTGAAACGAATGATCAAAACCCAGAATTCATAAATCGTATCTTACAACTTGATGGTATTAAATCTGTCTTTCATGTTATGGATTTTATTGCAGTAGATAAAAATCCAAAAGAAAATTGGGATACTTTATTGAAAGAAGTGACGTCAGCAATATCTGGTTCAACGGATAATAATGATTTAGATTTAAATCAAGTGAATGAACATTTTGGCGAAGTTAAAGCTGAAGTATTAGAATTTAAAGGGATACCGTATCAAATTAAGTTAACTTCTTCAGATGAAGAGAAAAGAAAACAACTTCCTGAAATTTATATTGATAGTATGCTTAAGGCTACAAAAGACGATGACAATGTTGTATTTTTAAGAAAATGGAAAGATTTAGGTATCCGTTACGGTGAACTTGATGAGGTACTAGAATCTGTACAAGAAGAAGTACTTGCATTGTATCCAGAATCACTATTAAATCAATTAGTTGATGATGCTTTAAATAACGATGTTGTTATTCCAGAAAAACAATTTATTCATGTTGATAAAGAGACTTTTGAACAAGAACAAGATTGGAAAGTTAGATTAAGAATGTTGAATGATTTTCCAACACCAACCGAAGCTGATTATCCGTTACTTGACTTAGCGCTTAATGATACAAAGCCTCAAGTCCGAAGAATGGCTATTGTACTCTTGGGTATGATAGAAACTAAAGAAACATTACCGTATTTATATAGAGGTATGAATGATAAAGTTGTATCTGTAAGACGAACGGCAGGTGACTGTTTGAGTGATTTAGGTTTCAGAGAAGCTTTACCTGTAATGATTGAAGCTTTAGAGGATCCTCACAAAATTGTTAGATGGCGAGCAGCTATGTTTATTTTTGATGAAGGTGACGACTCTGCACTAGAAGCATTACGAAATAGACAAGATGATCCAGCATTTGACGTTAAATTACAAGTTCAAATGGCTATTGAAAGAATTGAAAATGGTGAAGAAGCTTTAGGATCTGTATGGAAACAAATGGCGAATAGAAAAAGAGAGGAAAATTAATATGAATGCATACGAACAATATATGAAAGAATTAGCTCAACCAATGAGATCAGAATTAACTGACCAAGGTTTCGAAAGTTTAGAAACTCCTGAGGACGTTAAAAGTTATATGGAAAATGCACAACAAAACGAAACAACATTTATTGTAGTAAATTCAGTTTGTGGATGTGCTGCAGGACTAGCTCGACCAGCAGCTGTTACCGTTGCACAACAAAATGATAAAAAACCATCAAGAGTTGCAACTGTGTTCGCAGGACAAGACAAAGAAGCAACAGAAACGATGAGAGAATTTATTGCACAAGTTCCATCAAGTCCATCTATGGCTTTGTTTAAAGGTAACGAACTTAAATACTTTATGCCTCGTGAACATATTGAAGGAAGAGATATCCAAGAAATTTGTATGGATATTAAAGACGCATTTGATGAATATTGTGACTAATGTCAGACTGACAACTGCAGTAAAAGCTGATGCATCTCTCTACAAACAAGTAGAGGATGCATATTTTAAATTATCGGCGATTTCTGAAATAGGCCAAGCTACAATCATTAAAAGAAGAAAACATACCATTAAACAACTATTCCAGCAGAATACAACTCCTATAATTGTATTTGAGCGCACTGGTCCGAAACTTTATTATTCACCAGACCATCCGATTTACTTTCATTTAGATACTACGAAAGTAAAACTCAAAGCATTAGAACAAAATCAACTACCTATTTTAGTAGACATGGTTAATGATTTAAAAGGTAGGGGTACGAAATTCAGTTTCGTTGACGGTACAATGGGCTTTGGTAGAGATAGTTATTTAATCTTAAAAGCTTTCCCAAATGCAAAGGTTTACGCTGTAGAACAAAATCCACTTATTCATTTCGTTATTTCTATAGGAATGAAACAATTTTTAAATGAAGATATGAACAGTCGTATTCAATTCATTCATGCAGATTTTCAAGAGTGGATCAATAAACAGGATGAAATAGTAGATTTCTTATATCTAGATCCAATGTTTGAACAAACGCTAAATGATTCTGACCGAATGGGAGAATTATCACGAGTAACGCATTCCACAATTATTTCAGAAAACATTTCAAATTATAAAAAGCTTATCATTAAAGCACATTATAAAAGTGAACTGTTCAAAAAATTAAATGCGATTCGTTGTATAAGAAAGACATCTAAAACACATTATGGCATATCGATAAATAATCAAATACAGAAATAAAATCAAAAGCGACCAAAGTCGATACTGACTTTGGTCGCTTTTCCCCTTAATAAGGGTTATTCAGTGATACACATACTAATCATATAACTTAACAATAAGAATAAACCTATTACAGCGAATATTTCATTCATTGGAATAGCCTCCTTTAAATGTAGTACATAATTGAATTACTTTGATTGACTCTATTATACATAATTATGGAGGAACTTTCTATATTATATCAGTAGTAAATTCGTGCATTTTTAGTTAATATAGATATGAAAGATTTTAGAGATAAGAGGTGCATATATGAATAACTTTGATCATGCATATCACGATTTATGCAAAAAAGTTTTAGAACAAGGTGACAGTAAAGATGACAGAACGGGTACGGGTACAATTTCGATATTTGGTCACCAAATGAGATTCGATTTATCAGAAGGATTCCCTCTACTTACAACAAAGAAAGTTTCTTTCAAATTAATCGCTACTGAACTATTGTGGTTTATTAAAGGCGATACAAATATTAGATATCTATTACAATATAAAAATAATATCTGGAATGAATGGGCGTTTAAAAAATGGATTGAAAGTGAAGATTACGAAGGACCAGACATGACAGATTTTGGTCGACGTAGTTTAGTTGATGATGCTTTCAATGAACAATATAAAGAGCAGTTAGCTATCTTTAAATCAAATATACTCAATGATGATGAATTTATGTTGAAATATGGCGACCTTGGTAACGTTTATGGTAAACAATGGCGCGATTGGAAAGATCAACATGGCCAAAGCGTAGACCAACTACAAACATTAATTGAAAATATTAAACAAAATCCAAATTCTAGACGACATATCATTTCTGCTTGGAATCCAACAGAAATCGATTCAATGGCATTACCACCTTGTCACACGTTGTTCCAATTTTACGTTAAAGATGGTAAATTGAGTTGCCAATTATATCAACGTAGTGCAGATATTTTTCTTGGCGTGCCATTTAATATAGCAAGTTATAGCTTATTAACACATTTAATTGCTAAAGAGTGTAATCTAGAAGTAGGTGAATTTGTTCATACATTTGGAGATGCTCATATTTATAAAAATCATATCGATGCCATTCAAGAACAACTTTCTAGAGATTCTTATGAAGCACCGACCTTAGAAATCAATTCAGATAAATCACTATTTGATATAGATTATGAGGATTTAGAAATTAAAGATTACAAATCACATCCAAGTATTAAAGCACCTATTGCAGTATAAGAAGGAGAACGTAATATGAAATCAATTATTGTTTGTCACGACCAAAATAGGGTCATTGGATTAGATAACAAGATGCCTTGGCATCTTCCTAATGATCTTAAAAGAGTTAAAGCTTTAACAACGGGTAATACCATTGTTATGGGTAGAAAGACTTTCGAATCATTAGGTAGACCTTTGCCAAATAGAAGAAATGTTGTCTTAACTTCTAATAAAAATTTCCAACACCCTGGCGTTGATGTTATTCATAATTTAGAAGAAATAAACGAATTAGATGGCCATATTTTTATATTTGGTGGGCAAGGGCTTTACGAACAAATGATGGACAAAGTTGAAGATATGTATGTCACTGTAATTGAAGATAAGTTTCAAGGTGATGCATTCTTTCCACCATATACATTCGGCGAATGGGAAGTTATTTCTTCCGAAGCTGGAGAACTAGATGAAAAGAATACAATACCACACACATATATGCATTTAGAAAGGATAAAGTAACATGTTAAGAATGGCGAAAACTTTTGGATACATCATTGGTTATGCCGCATTGGTAACTTCACAACTCAATAAAGTGAAAAGTAAAAAATATCAAATTAATGATGTACGCAAACAAGATGAGATGATCCATTTATATGCTCAAAAATGGTCATCAAGAATATTAGAATCAGCAGGTGCAAATATCCATGTAACCGGAAATACTGAACCATTGGATGAACCTGTACTTTATATTGCAAATCATGAAGGTAATTTCGATATCCCAGTGTTAATTAAACATTTACCTCAACCATTTGGATTTATTTCTAAGAAAGAAGTAGAAAACATTCCATTTTTAAAGCCGTGGATGGAAGAAATGAATTGCATTTACTTAGATAGATCAAATAGACGAGCTAGTTTACAAATGATTAAAGATGGTATAAATAAATTAAAAGAACAACATTCATTACTCATTTTTCCAGAAGGAAGTAGGAGTAAAGGTGGCCCAATGCAAGAATTCAAGGCCGGTTCTTTTAAATTAGCTAAATCAGCTAAGGTTAAAATTATACCGATAGCTATATATGGTACTTCAAATATAATGGAGAAACAAAATTCTAAAAATATTGTACCTAGTGATGTTTATGTACACATTTTAGATCCAGTTACACCAGATATTTTTGAAGATCATACCATGCAAGAAGTGAGTCAGTATGTACAAGAGAAAATTAGTCATGCTGTTCATTCATTAAAGGAGAATGACTATGTCAAACATTAAAATCGTTGTAGATTCTACGACAGATTTATCGCAAGATTATCTTAAAGAAAATAACGTAACAGTTGTTCCATTAAATATTTTGATTGATGGTGTCACTTACGAAGACCAAACTGAAATTTCTTCAACAGAATTTTTAGATATGATGAAAGATGCCAAACAATTACCTAAAACAAGTCAACCAGCAATCGGGAAGATTGTTGAAGCATATGACGAGTTAGGTAAAGACGGTTCAGAAATTCTTAGTATACATATGACTTCTGAATTATCTGGAACGTTTAGTGCTGCACAACAAGCTGCTCAAATGACGCAGTCTAACGTTACAGTAGTTGATAGTAAATTTATTTCATTGGCTTATGGATTCCAAATTGAAGAAATTATAAAATTGGTGAACGAAGGTAAATCGATGACGGAAATTCTTGAACAAATTGAAATTATCAAGAAAAATTTACGTTTATTTGTTGTAATTGGAAATATTGATAACTTAATTAAAGGTGGCAGAATCGGTAAAGCTAAAGGTCTCCTTGGCTCGCTTATGCAAATTAAACCCATTGGTGAATTGATAAACGGAAAAATAGAAATGATGCATAATGCACGAACTCAAAATGCAATTATTAAATATTTAATAAAAGAACTTGATGTATTTTTAGAGAAAAAAGATTTGATAAAAATCGGTATTGCTGATGCAAATGCGGAGCAATTAATGAACAAATTGATGAATACGATTAAGGAAAAGAAAGATTTTCATCACTTTGATACAGCAGTAACAACACCTGTCGTTTCTACACATACGGGTGAAGGCGCAATCGGTGTCTTTTTCTATGGAAAATAAAAATTGGATGAATCATCGCGGTTGGTTTTACGCATTTATTTTTCTTATATTATTAATATTAATTGCGATGATTTATATAACGGTTTCTGTGTCGGACGATACGCCACCATTAAAGCATGAAAAAGAAATGGACAACAAAGATTTTACAATTGCATTTAATAATCATGAATTACAAACTTTAATGAATTCAACTTTAAAGGACTATGATATTAAAACACATATTAAAAACAAAACCGTATCATTTGATACAAAAACAAAAATTTTGGGTAAACAATTAGATGTAACTATTAATACCCATCCAAAAAAATATGATCGTTCAACAATCAAGTTTAATATAAAATCGATAGATATCGGAAAATTGAATATTTCAAACCCGTTTATCCTTTCTCAAATTAAAAATCATGGTGATATACCCCCATATATTCAAATCCACCCTAAAGATGAATCTTTCTATTTATCATTAGATGAATTAGATATTCAAAATGTTGATAATATTCAAATACAAACATTAGATTTATTGGCAAAAAAATGGTACTTTGATATTAAGCTAAAGTAATTCATCAAAGGAGGGACAACAATGGCATATGCAACACTAGCTGGAGGATGTTTTTGGTGTTTAGTTAAACCATTTAATGAATTTCCAGGTATTATTAAAGTTACGTCAGGTTACAGTGGTGGACATGTGGAAAATCCTTCTTATGAAGAGGTTTGTACAAATCAAACGGGACATTTAGAAGCTGTTCAAATCGAATATAATGAAGATGAAACATCTTTTGAATCTATTCTAGATATATATTTTAAAACATTTGATCCAACTGACAATAAAGGTCAATTCTTTGATCGTGGAGAGAGCTATGAACCTGCGATTTTCTACCATGATGAAGAACAGAAAGATATTGCGATTAAAAAGATTAAAGAATTGGATGCGAAACTTATTTTCGACAAACCAATTATCACACCAATTAAACCTTATAAGAATTTCTATCCAGCCGAAACATACCATCAAGATTATTACTTAAAAAACCCTTCTCATTACGAAGGATATCAGAATGGTTCTGGTAGAAAAGCTTTCATAGAAAAACATTGGGGGAATCAAAATGCTTAAAAAAAATAAAAATGAATTAAGCGAAATGGAATTTTTAGTTACACAACAAAATGGTACAGAACCTCCTTTTCAAAATGAATATTGGAATCATTTTGAAAAAGGTATCTACATTGATAAATTATCAGGTAAACCGTTGTTTACTTCTGAAGAAAAATTCGAATCTAATTGTGGATGGCCAAGCTTCTCAAAAGCATTAGATGACAATGAAATTATCGAACTTGTCGATAAAACACATGGTATGCTTAGAACTGAAGTTCGTTCTGAGGATGCAGATAGTCATTTAGGACATGTTTTTAATGATGGTCCTAAAGAAACAGGTGGATTAAGATATTGTATTAATTCAGCTGCAGTACAATTTATCCCATATGATAAATTAGAAGAGTTAGGTTATGGTACATTAATAAATCATTTTAACAAATAGAGGAGTAGATAGATATGTTCAAAAAATTATTCGGTGGTAACAAATCAAAAGATACAAATGTAGAAGTATTCGCACCAATTTCAGGTGAATATGTAGCAATTGAAGATATTCCAGATCCAGTATTTGCTCAAAAAATGATGGGTGAAGGATTCGGAATTAAACCATCTGAAGGCGTAGTTGTTGCACCATTCGATGGTGAAGTTGTAAACGTGTTTAAACCTTCAAATCACGCAGTTGGTATAAAAGCTGCTAATGGACTTGAAGTACTTGTACACGTTGGACTAGAGACTGTTCAACTTGGTGGAGAAGGTTTTGAAGCACTTGTAAATACTGGCGATGTTGTTAGTAAAGGTGATGAATTATTGAAATTTGATATCGAAACTATTGAAGCTAAAGTGAAATCAGTAATTAGTCCTGTTATTATTACAAATACTGATGATGCAGAAGATATAAAAATCGAAGCATTAGATCAACTTGTAAAAGGAACGACAAAATCAATTGAAGTGAAAATGAAATAAATGAAACAGTATTCTTTTTATCAATACGCTTTAACAAAACGAAATGAAAACAGTGAACTTGGTAAACTTGCGGATTTAATATTCCAAGACTTATCATTTCCGAAATTTTCAAATGACTATCATACACTTTCGGATTATTTAGAAACAGAAGCTATGTTTATTCAACCGATGAGTGTATTTGATGAACTATATGAATCTTATGAGGAATGGTTGAAGTTCTAAGTACTACACTTTGGTGTTTAACACACCAAAGTGTTTTTATTTGAAAGGATTTACTGGTAAAATAAATTATATTTGATGAGAAAGTAGTGAGTAAATGAATCCTTTTAAAAACATGAAGAAAAAACAAGTCACAATGCCACTTTATAAATTATTAATGCTCATTTTTGTAATTGTATTGTTAACATCTGTGGTTACGTTCGCTTCATATAAGTTTGGTCTATACTTTGGAAATGACCAACAGAAGAACCTAAATAAGATTGAAGCTGCCTATAAAGAAATAGACAATGATTATTATAAAGATGTGAATAAAGATAAATTAACTGAAGGTGCTATCAAAGGTATGGTACAGTCTTTAAAAGATCCTTATAGTGAATACATATCTTCAAAAGATACAACTACTTACAATGAAGAAATTTCAGGAGATTTTGTAGGCATTGGTGCGGAAATGGAAGCACATAAAGGTTATGTAAGAATTACTAGCCCTATGAAACAATCACCTGCAGAGAAAGCAGGCGTAAAACCTTTAGATGTTATCACACACGTCGATCATCAATCTATTAAAAATCAATCTTTCAACAAAATAGTAAGTAAAGTCAGAGGAAAAAAAGGTACAACTGTTACTTTGACAATCAAACGAGAAGGTAAAGAACCGTTCGATATTAAAATTAAACGTGACAAAATTCACGTCACAAGTGTCGATTATACGAAAAAGAATGACACTGGAATCATAGCCATTTCTAAGTTCCAAAATGAAACAACGAAAGAGTTGAAATCAGCATTAAAACAAGCACAAAAAGACAAAGTGAAACATGTTGTTTTAGATTTAAGAAATAATCCAGGTGGGTTATTAGACGAAGTTGTAACGAGTGTGAATCTATTTGTCGACAAAGGTAAACCTGTTATTTATTTAGAAACGAAAGGTGATAAACCTCAAGCTGTAGATACTGAAAATAACAAGTTATCAGGTATCAACGATATGAAATATTCAGTACTAGTAAATAAAGGGTCAGCGAGTGCTGCAGAAATTTTTGCTGGGGCACTTCAAGATTACAAAATTGCAGATGTATTAGGTACAACAACATTTGGTAAAGGTATTGGACAAGTTCATAAAGAATTTAATGATAACAGTCTACTAAAATATACGAATATGCGATGGTTAACACCTAATAAATCATATATACACAAAAAAGGGATTAAACCTGACAAAACGATTTCAGCACCTAAATATGAAGGTATTGAAATACTAGACCCTGAAAAAACATACCAAATCAATGATCAATCGAAAGAAGTATCTTCAATTAAGATTGGATTGAAGGCTTTAGGGTATAATATAAAAAATGAAAATGATGTTTTTGATGAAGATTTGAAACAAGCAGTGATGTCATTCCAATCTGACTATCATATTAATTCAAATGGTACTTTCTCCGGTAAAACAACTGAGAAATTCATCGAATTATTACGCAAAAAAATTCTAAAAGAAGATAAACAATTAGATCAAGCTATAAAATATATACATCAATAAAACGGAGGTTAATATCTTTGAGAAAAGCAACACGAAATGATATTCAAGATATCAATCAATTAACAGAAATGGCCAAATCAATTATGGCATCAGACCAAAATCCACAGTGGGATCACCGTTATCCTATTGAGAAAGATTTTTATAGTGATATAGATAATGGAGATTTATATTTATATGAAATAGACAATGAAGTTGTCGGCTATATTTGTATTAATCAGAGTCAAGCAGACTGGTATAAACAATTAAAATGGCCTATGTCTGTAGATCATGCTTATGTAATACATCGCATGTCAGCGAATCCTGAATATAAAGGGATTGCTCAAAAAATGATGCAATTCGCTATTGATTTAGCTACTGATGATAATGCTTCTATACTATTGACAGATACATTTTCATTAAACAATCGTGCACAGCAGCTTTTCACTAAATTTGATTTCGTGAAAGCAGGAGAATACGAAACCAATGAATTTCCGTTTGATAAAGGTGCACCGTTTTATGCATATTACAAATTGATAGACAACAAGGAGAAATAAAAATGAAAAAAATCGCATTTACTGGAGGCGGAACAATAGGTCATGTTGCAGTGAACTTAGCGCTTATACCAGAAGCTGAAAAAAGAAATATAGAAACCATTTATATTGGTTCAAAAAATGGCATAGAAAAAGAAATGATTACAAGTTCAGCAAAAAGTACAAGATATATTCCTATTTCAAGTGGGAAACTTCGCAGATATTTATCTTTTGAAAACTTAAAAGATATTTTTAAAGTATTGAAAGGTGTATTAGATGCACGAAAAGTATTAAAAAAAGAAAAGCCAGACTTAGTATTTTCTAAAGGTGGATTTGTAAGTGTACCTGTTATTATTGCAGCTAAATCATTAAAAATCCCAAGTATTGTACATGAATCTGATGTAACACCTGGTTTAGCTAATAAAATATCAATGAAATTTGCGAATAAAATGTATACCACTTTCGAAGAAACATTAAAATATGTACCTGCTGAAAAATCAGATTACATCGGTGCAATCATTAGAGAAGATTTAAGAGACGGTTCAAAAGAAGAAGGGTATAAACTCACAGGCTTTAACAGCGATTTACCTGTATTACTTATAATGGGTGGTAGTCTCGGTTCAAAAGTACTTAATGATACAATTCGTGAAAACCTAGATTATTTAACTAAAAAATATCAAATTATACATTTAACAGGTAAAGGACATTTAGATCCTTCAATAAAGAACAAAAATTATGTTCAATTTGAGTTTGTTTCAAACGAACTCATGCACTTCTATGCAATAACTGATAGCGTCATTAGTCGTGCTGGTGCAAACGCAATTTATGAATTCGCTACAATTAAATTGCCTATGCTATTAATACCTCTTGGATTAGATCAATCAAGAGGTGACCAAATTGATAACGCCAAAATATTTGAGAGAAATGGCTATGCCAAAGTTCTTCAAGAAGATGAGGTTAATCAGTCAAATCTTATTAGTGCAATAGACAAGTTAGAAAATGATCGTGAGAACATCATAGAAAATATGAATCATTTTAAAGAAAGTTATACGAAAGAAACACTATTCAATAAGATTGAAACAGATATCCAATAAAGGGGAAGTTTATATGAGCCAAGCAAATCGTACATTACTCATACTTATATTTAGTCTTATTTTTGGAGTGATCGCGTTTTTCCACGAATCTCGACTAGGTAAATGGATTGATAATGAAGTTTATAACTTTATATATTCAACTGAAAGTTTCATAACAACTTCAATCATGCTTGGCTTCACTAAAATTGGAGAAGTTTGGGCAATGATTGCCTTATCTTTAATGGTCATATGTTACATGAAATTAAAGAAATATAATATAGAAACTTTATTTTTCGCGATTACTATGATTTTATCTGGAGTTTTAAATCCTTTACTTAAAAATGTATTTGATAGAGAGCGACCAACTTTATTAAGATTAATCGATATTTCAGGATTTAGTTTCCCAAGTGGACACGCGATGGGTTCGACTGCATTTTTCGGCTCATTAATTTATATAATATTCAGAAATGCTGATAAATCGATTAATCCATATCTCATTGGAATTTGTGTTATTTGTATATCAATGATTTCTTCATCTCGTGTATACTTAGGCGTTCATTATCCTACAGATATCATTGCTGGTATTATCGGAGGCGTCATTTGCATACTCCTTACACAAAGTATGTTGAAAAATAAATTATTCTTATTTAAGAAGTCAACTTAATATAAACAAAAAATAGCCGAGTGATTTGGACAGAATCACTCGGCTACTTTATCTTTTATGGGCATAAAAGGGGGTTATAGAAAATGTTCAATCTTTGCTCAGAGGGGGAACTCTTTCAATTGATTGATAATCATTTTCAATTACTATTATAACTAATTGAGAATGAATGTCAATTAGTAAGGTAAAAAAATTACTATTTTAAATGATAAAATAGTGATGCTCATATATAATGAACTTATTCGTAATGAAAATAATATCAAATTAAAAATCACTTTTCTAATTGATAATCATTTTCAATTACTATTATACTAAACTGAGAATCATTGTCAATTAATAAAAAGAAGTTATTTAAAAATACATAGAGGTGTAAATATGAAAAAGATTCTAATTATAGAGGATGAACAAAACTTAGCACGATTTATAGAATTAGAACTCAAACATGAAGATTATGAAGTAGAAATTTGTAACGATGGCGAAAGCGGACTTAAACAAGCCTTACAAGAGGATTACAATTGTATACTACTAGATTTAATGCTGCCAAAAATGAATGGTCTAGAAGTTTGTAGACGTGTTAGAAGAGAAAAGTCTACACCCATTATAATGATTACCGCTAAAGGTGATACATATGACAAAGTTATCGGACTAGATTATGGTGCGGATGATTATATCGTAAAACCATTCGATATTGAAGAGTTACTTGCAAGAATTCGTGTCATTATTAGAAGAAATGTCACTACAGAAACGAAAAGCAATACGATACATGTTAATGACTTAACTATTGATAAAAATGCTTTTTCAGTTTCAATTCATGGCCAATCTGTTGATTTAACAAAAACAGAGTATGAGTTATTACTACTGCTAGCTGAAAATCAAAACTTTGTACTACAAAGGGAACAAATATTAAACCACGTTTGGGGTTATGAATCAGAAGTTGAAACAAATGTTGTTGATGTTTATATAAGATATTTAAGAAATAAATTAAAGCCGTTCAATAAAGAAAACATTATTGAAACTGTAAGAGGCGTAGGGTACGTGATTAGATCATGAAACATCAATCTTTAAAAACGAAATTGATGATGCTTACTACGACGATTACATTTATTATCTTTGCTTTATTTAGCATGTTTATTATTTATTTTATAAGCTTATATTTAAAGGACCAAGAAACAGATACTGCAACGAGAAGTACGTATGATACTGTAAATTTATTAAAAACGAAAACGTTAGGACAAATTACTTCAACGGATATAAATGCGGCGATTACCGATGCACAGAAACTCGTTTTATATGATAAATTCGGAAGACCTATATTTGAAGAAACGCATAATGACAATTTAGACTATACACCTAAATTTGAAAAAGTGAATCAATTAAAAATTTATGAAACTAAACATAATAATAAATCCTATATAGTCGTTTACGTACCTGTTAATACAAGTTACTTCACAGGATATGAGGCAATCATTCATCCTTTAGATAACTATGATTCAATCATTAAATTTATGATTGTATTAGCGTCGATATTTGGACTAACAGCTTTATTCATTATTGCTATTATAAGTTACATTTTTAGTTCACAAATAACAAAACCAATCACGATATTGTCTGACAAAATGAAACAAATTCGTCGAGATGGTTTCCAAGAAAAACTTGTAGTTCCTACAAATTATGAAGAAACATCTGATATGATTCATACCTTTAACAACATGATGGAACAACTTGAAGTTTCATTTGACCAGCAGAAACAGTTTGTAGAAGATGCATCACACGAATTACGAACGCCATTACAAATTATTCAAGGGCACTTGAATTTAATACAAAGATGGGGGAAAAATAACCCCGAAGTGCTTGAAGAGTCCTTAGATATTTCTATAGAAGAAATGACTCGAATTACTAAATTAGTAGAAGAATTATTACTGCTATCTAAAGATTCACGTTCAAACACCGGACAAGAACTTGATACCATTGATATCAATTATGAAATTCAATCTAGGATTAAGTCTTTACGTAAATTACATCCTGATTATTCATTCAACTTTCAATCCAACTTTAATGCGATCAGAATGAATATCAATCGATATCATTTTGAACAAATGCTTTTAATTTTTATAGACAATGCAATGAAATATGATACAAAAAATAAAAACATAGAAGTTCACACAAATTTAAAGAATAGAAACATCACAATTGATATCATTGACCACGGTCTAGGTATACCTAAAAAAGACTTAGAATTCATATTTGACCGATTCTATAGAGTGGATAAATCACGTTCTAGAAAAGAAGGTGGAAATGGATTAGGGTTATCGATTGCTAAAAAATTAATTAATTCTTATGATGGTATTGTAAAAGTTGATAGTGTTGTAAATGAATATACAAAAATATCTGTTGTGTTTAAAGAATCTTTTATCAACAAATAGTTACGTATATTGTCAAATTAGCCTTTATCTCACTACTGTTAAGTGCTAAAATGGAAATGTAAACGGTTTATAATTTTCTTGGAGGGTGGAACATGAAGAATGATAATCATGTCGAAGCACCTGTAAGATTTGGAACTAACTTAGGGTTAATGTTAGAAATGTATGATAATTACGTTAATGATCCCCAGTCAGTACCAGAAGACTTGCAAGTGTTATTCGATGAATTAAGTAGCAACAATACAGGTAATGGTCTACAATCAACGACTGGAGTGGACAACTCTAGTGTTAAACGCGTAATGCGTCTCATCGATAATATCAGACAGTATGGACATTTAACTGCAGATATTTATCCGGTATACCGTCCAGAAAGAAAAAACGTACCAAAATTAACACACCAAGACTTTGGACTATCTAAAGAAACACTGGAAAAACTTCCATCTGTGATTGTTTCAGACCATTTTGATGGTGAATTTAATAATGCATATGAAGCGATTGAATATATGACTTCATGTTATCAAGGGCCAATAGCCTTTGAATACACGCATATTAATAACAATGAAGAACGTGTATGGTTGAAGCGATATATTGAATCAACAAAAACAATTGAAATTACAAAAGAAGAAAAAATCGACTTACTGAAAAGTTTAGCCGAAGTTGAAGGCTTTGAAAAATACATTCATAAAAACTTTGTTGGCGCAAAACGCTTCTCAATTGAAGGTGTAGACACATTAGTACCAATGTTACAACGTGTCTTAAAACGTACAAACGCCGCAAATATTCCGAATATACAAATAGGTATGGCACATAGAGGTAGATTAAATGTCTTAACTCATGTGTTGGAAAAGCCATATGAAATGATGATTTCCGAGTTCATGCATAAAAATCCTATGATTTTCTTACCAAAAGATGGATCATTAGAGATAACTGCTGGTTGGACTGGAGATGTTAAATATCACCTTGGTGGTACTAAAACAACAAGTAAATATGGTAATGAACAATCAATTACATTAGCAAATAATCCAAGTCATCTTGAGATTGTTTCACCAGTCGTACTTGGTAAAGCAAGAGCTAATCAAGATACAACTGAAGATGCTGGTAGACCAACTCAAGATGTTAATAAGTCACTTGCTGTTTTAATACACGGTGATGCTGCGTTCCCAGGACAAGGCATTAACTTTGAATCTATGAATTTAAGTAATTTAGATGGTTATACAACAGGTGGTTCATTGCACATCATTACAAATAACCGAATTGGATTCACAACTGAAGCTGCTGATGGTCGTTCAACTACTTACTCTACAGATGTAGCAAAAGGATACGACCTTCCAATTATCCATGTAAATGCTGATGATGTTGAAGCTACAGTAAAAGCGATAGAAATGGCTATGGACTTTAGAGAAAAATTCAATAAAGACTTTGTCATTGATTTAGTTGGTTATAGAAGATATGGTCACAATGAAATGGATGAACCTTCTATTACAAATCCAATGATGTATAAATCAATTAAAGAACATCCATCTATTGAATTATTATATGGTCAAAAATTAGTAGACCAAGGTATCATTACTAAAGAAGAAATGAACCAAATTTTCGATGATGTTACTAAACGCTTAAGAGATGCACATGATAAGATTGATAAAAACGCTGAGATGGATAACCCAGAAATGGCGCTACCAGAGAAAATTAGCGAAGGTCAAGATTATGAATTGCAAAATCTAACATATGATCAATTAAAAGCGATAAATGATGCAATGTTTGATTATCCAGAAGATTTCACAGTCTTTAAGAAGTTAAACAAAGTACTTGATCGCCGTCGTGAACCATTTGAAAAAGATGGTCTAGTTGACTGGGCACATGCTGAACAATTAGCATTTGCATCTATACTTCAAAATGGCACTCCGATTCGATTAACTGGTCAAGATTCAGAACGTGGTACATTCGCACATAGACACGCTGTTCTTCATGATGAAAATGATGGTAAATTATTTATTCCATTACATCATGTACCAAATGGCAAAGCTTCATTTGATATTCATAATTCACCATTATCTGAAGCTGCTGTTGTTGGATTTGAATACGGGTATAATGTAGATCATCCACAATCATTTAATATTTGGGAAGCACAATATGGTGACTTCGCAAACATGGCTCAAATGATATTTGATAACTTTATGGCAAATAGTAATGCGAAGTGGGGCGAAAAGAGCGGACTAGCTTTATTCTTACCACATAGTAATGAAGGTCAAGGACCAGAACATTCATCTGCTAGATTAGAAAGATTTTTACAATTAGCTGGTGAAAATAATATGACTATTGCTAATTTAACAAGTTCTTCAAATTATTATCATTTATTAAGAAGACATGCGAAATATTTAAATACAGATAAAATGAGACCATTAGTATTAATGTCTCCAAAAAGCTTATTAAGAAATAAAATTGTTTCTAAACCAATCGAAGAATTTACAACCGGAAAATTCGAACCAATTTTAGTTGAACCATATAAAAAGACTAAAGTTAAAAAAGTAATTATCTCATCAGGTAAGATGTTTATTGACTTAAAAACTGAACTACAAAAAAATCCTAACGATGAACTTTGTTTAATTGCTTTAGAACAACTTTATCCATTCCCACATGAAGAGATAAAGCAAGTTCTATCAGAATTTAGAAACCTTGAAACTGTTCGCTGGGTACAAGAAGAAGCGAAGAATCAAGGTGCATGGACATTTGTTAGCTTAAAATTACAAGAAATTCTAAATAATAGAAATGTAGAACTTGAATATCACGGTCGTAAAGTACGTTCTTCAACTGCTGAAGGTGACGGTGAAATTTACAAACTACTACAAAGCAAAGTAATCGAAGAAGCTTTAAAACATAATTAGGGGGAAATGAATCATGTCAGAGGTAAAAGTACCAGAATTAGCAGAATCTATAACAGAAGGAACAATTTCAGAGTGGTTAAAATCAGTAGGTGACCAAGTTGAAAAAGGCGAAAACATCGTAGAACTTGAAACGGACAAAGTAAATGTTGAAGTCATTTCAGAAGTAGCTGGTGTTCTATCAGAAATTAAAGCTGAAGAAGGCGATACAGTAGAAGTAGGATCTGTTATCGCAGTTGTTTCGGATGGCGAAGCACAACCAGCATCTAATGAAAAACCAGAAAGTGAAAAACAAGTTGAAGCACCTAAAGAAGATGCCGCAAAACCTGAACAGGCAGAAACAAAAGAAGCTTCAGTTGAAACTTCAACATCTAATGAAAGAATTCAAGCTACCCCTTCTGCACGTAAATTAGCACGTGAAAAAGGTATTGATTTAGCAAAAGTAAAAACACAAGCTGGAGACGTTGTTCGTCCTGAAGATGTTGAACGTGCTTCACAACCTGCTCAACCAGCTAAATCAGCTGAACAAAGTAAACCGGCACAAACTAAATCAAATGACAATCCTTCTAAACCAGTTGTTCGTGAGAAGTTATCACGTAGACGTCAAACGATTGCTAAAAAATTACTAGAAGTTTCTAATAATACAGCAATGTTAACAACATTTAATGAAGTAGATATGACAAACGTAATGGAATTACGTAAACGTAAAAAAGACAAATTCCAAGAAGACCATAATGGTACACGTTTAGGATTCATGTCATTCTTCACTAAAGCTGCTGTTGCTGCATTGAAAAAATATCCTGACGTAAATGCTGAGATTGATGGTACTGACTTAATCTTGAAACAATTCTATGATATCGGTATCGCAGTTTCTACTGACGAAGGCTTAGTTGTACCAATCGTTAAAGATTGTGACAAAAAGAACTTTGCAGATATTGAACAAAGCATTGTAGACTTAGCTGTTAAAGCTAAGGATAAAAAATTAGGATTAGACGATATGATGGGCGGATCATTTACAATTACTAATGGTGGTGTATTTGGTTCATTAATGTCAACACCAATCATTAATGGTACACAAGCTGCTATTCTAGGCATGCATTCAATCGTTACTCGTCCAATTGCAATCGATAAAGATCGTATGGAAAATAGACCAATGATGTATATCGCATTAAGTTATGACCATAGAATTATCGATGGTAAACAAGCAGTTGGATTCTTAAAAACAATCAAAGATTTAATTGAGAACCCTGAAGATTTATTATTAGAAAGTTAATATTATATGTAAAAAGCACTTAACCATACGATGGTTAAGTGCTTTTTCACTTTTGTCTAAAATTGTATTAATTTGTGTTTGCTTTAGAAATTTTGTTATAATTTATAGGACATTGACAATAGGAGAGATATTGATGAATGGACTTAGAAGCGTAACTTTATGGACTACTAATTTAGAAGAAACAGAATCATTTTATAAAGATGTATTAGGACTAAACACTTTATTAAATAAAGACACAAATATATTACATGTTGGTGATGCAGATTTAGCTCCTGGTACAAGACTGATATTCAAGCAATATCTAGGGGAAAGTGAATCATTAGATACACATTTCTACGGTATAGCTTTAAGAGTGCCGACTGACTTTGCATTATATGAATATAAACAACAATTTGATAAATATGAAGTAACATATGAATCAGTTCAACAATTAAATGGTAAACATATGTTTAAGTTTTATGATAATAACGGACATGCTTTCCATATCATTTCTGATGAACTTAATTCAGGTGTACCACTCGGAACAGCATATGACAATGGTCCAATCAGTCCTATCCATCAAATCCAAGGTATTGGACCAGTTATGATTAAATCTCCAGAAACACAAGCTACTGGTTCATTATTAAAAAATATTTTTGAGTTGCAATTATTAGCAGAATACAAGACAATAGAAGATGAGGCTACACTCGTGTTCCAAATAGGTGCAGGTGGTAATGGTGGAGAGTTACATTTAGTAGATCATTCAGAACCTATTGAATCATTAAACCCACCAATAGAAAGAGTTGCATTTTCTATAGATGATTTAGAACATTTCGAGAACATTGTAAATCATGTTAAAGAAATTGAAATGGAACATCACATCATCCAACACGAAGCAGGACTTATTTCATTATTTATAAGAGATATCACTGGAATTATTATTACAATTACGTATGATACAGTGAATTAAAGGAGCGTTTAAAAATGTTACACGAAACTTGGAAAGACAATCATAATATTAAAAAGGTTGAAGTGATTCATACAGATGCAGCAAAATTTAAAGTATCTGATATGTTAACAGTCGGCAAAGTATATGATGTAGTTAATGAAACTGAAGAATATTATCAAATTATCGACAATTCAGGTCGTGTTGGTGGATTCTACAAAACGTATTTCAAAGAAGTATAATCAGAATATCAAATTTGAGAAAAGCTCTATATCATTTATAGATCTTTTCTCTTTTTAAGTTGTAGAAATGTGAAAATAAGGAGTAAATGAAGATGAATTTTAACAAATATAAAAATAATGACGAAACAATATATGAAGATGCTTTATCAATGATCGAATTAAACAAAAATATTTTATTAAAGGGACCAACTGGATCAGGTAAAACAAAATTAGCTGAAACAATTTCAATTGATATTAATAAACCTATGCATTCAGTGAACTGTTCTGTCGATTTAGATGCAGAGAGCTTACTTGGTTTTAAAACCATAGAAACAAACGATCAAGGCCATCAAGAAATTGTATTTATCGATGGACCAGTTATTAAAGCAATGAAAAATGGAGAATTACTCTATATAGATGAAATTAATATGGCGAAACCTGAAACTTTACCTATTTTAAATGGTGTACTTGATTTTAGACGTTCTTTAACTAACCCGTTCACTGGAGAAGTAGTACAAGCAAAAGAAGGATTCACTGTAATTGCAGCAATAAATGTAGGTTATATTGGAACATTACCAATGAATGAAGCGTTAAAAAACAGATTTGTTGTGCTAGATATAGATTATATCGATGGAGAAACATTAAAAACGATAATCAAAGAGCAAAGTAATTTAAAAGATGATTCAATTATTGATGAAATTATACAATTCAATAAAGATTTACGAGTAATGTCTAGTCAAGGTCAGATTTCAGAAGAATCTGCAAGTATTAGAGCACTTATTGACTTAGCTGATTTAGCCACAGTTATACCAGTTAGACGCGCAATTAAACGTGCCATCATTGATAAAATTGATGACGAACGCGAACAACAAGCCATACAAAATGCGATTGAATTAATTTTCGAGTAAGGAGTATATCATGAGTGATCGTTTTATATTATTTAATGATGAACAAATCGATGCACAACAAATTATGATGTTAACCGATTTAGCAAAACTATTACTTGAAGATCCAAACGTAAATGTTTCATTTCAAAAATTCCAGCACTATGATCCAATTCAAAATACATGTAATGTAAGTTTTAATTGGTTGCATCGACCAGAACACGTTACAAAAGCAGGACTAAAATCAGATATCATGCTTGATACAATCGGATTCAATCATACTGATCCTAGTATTTATAAAGATGTATTAAATGAAGATTTCGATCATATGGATTTTTTCAAACAATTGTTTATGCTTATCGAGGAATATAGACTCACAAACATCATTCTAGATCAAAGACCAGTGACTAAAAGAATGTTTCAACATCGATTGAACGTCAAACTTAAACAGAATAATAGTCAAATACAAGTCTATAAAACAAAAACAACTTACACTGATTTGTTATTTTTAACAATTGAACATGCAATACTAAATGAAAACTTCATTGATCACATTTCAATTAATGAAACCTATGATCACTTGTTAACACAATTATTTGGTAGATTAACAGATATATTCAATCTTAAAAATTCAGAAGACAGCTATAACTTATCCGTAAGTATTATGGTTCTCGTCGATTATCTACTAAAAGAAGACATGTTAAATCAATATTATCATTTGCCTGAACGTATTTACCGTGAATATGAAGAAACTTGGGATCTAGATGATATTAAACGAACAGATGCAGCACAAACAGATGATAGTAAGCAAAGTGAAGCAGACCAAGAAGATATCGTTACTGAAAATATTGAAACAAAATCTGCGGATAACAAAGGTGAAAATGATCATTATTTAGAAATGGAATTACATGAAGGTGAGAATAGTGATGTACTGTCAGACAACGAGCGCGAAGGTGATGCTTCGGATGATATGACAGATATGATGGAAAAGAAAGGTAAAGGCTCAAATGATACATTAGATAAGGAAGAAGGTGGTGCTCAAGGAGATCATAATCCTTATCAACTAAAAGGTATCAATCAAAATGTAAACCTTACATTTAACAAACCAGATATTACACCTGAAGATGTGATGAACTATAAAGAAGCAGTAGATAGTGTCCAATTTGAAATTAAAGATTTAACGAGTATTATTCAAAAATCTATGAATCATCAATATAGTGACGAAAGAAATAACTTAACAAAAGGTCGCTTACAAAAAAATCTACTCAATTGGTTTATTGACGATCAATACAAACTTTTCTATAAAAAAGACGCATTTAGTAAAAAACTAGATGCGACATTCACATTATTAGTAGATGCTTCAGCAAGTATGCATGACAAAATGGAAGAAACTAAAAAAGGTGTCGTACTATTTCATGAAACACTTAAAAATCTAGAAATTAAACATGAAATATTAGCATTCAGTGAAGATGCATTTGAAGCTGATAAATTGAATCAGCCAAATACAATTGAAGAATTGATCACCTATAATGAATCAACACTTAATCAAAATGATGCACGAATCATGACCCTTGAACCTCAAGACGATAATCGTGATGGAGTAGCAATACGCGTTGCTACACAACATTTGAAACAAAAACAAGAATCTCAAAAATTCTTAATTGTGTTCTCTGATGGTGAACCATCCGCATTTGATTACGCAGAAGACGGTATTATTGATACACACGAAGCTGTTATAGAAGCAGATAAACAAGGTATTTATGTATTTAATGTATTTTTAAATCAACATACGATTGATGAAGCCACTAAAAAGACCGTGAATAACATATATGGTAAACAAAGCTTATTTGTTGAAGGTGTGGAAAATTTACCATACCAACTTTCTCCTTTATTAAAGAAATTATTATTGCAGTCTATATAAATTTACTAAGAAATATTCACATTCTTTTTTAAATTTTCAGAAATTTCATATAGACGAAAACTATCTGCAGTGATAGAATATTAATTATTGTATGAGTTAAAAGGAGTAAAAATATGAACAAAAATACTTTTGTTGTAGGATTTATGTTATTTGCGATATTCTTTGGTGCAGGAAATTTAATTTTTCCACCAGCACTTGGATTATCAAGTGGTCATTTCTTCTGGCCAGCAATTTTTGGATTTGTAATTACAGGAATCGGTTTACCATTAGTCGGTGTTATTGCAGGTTCAATAGAAGAGAAGGGTTACAGAGTTTCATTAGGGAAGATTCATCCAGTATTTGCAATCGTGCTATTAGTTGCTATTTCATTAACAATTGGTCCACTATTTGCAATACCACGTACGGCAGCTACATCATTCGAAATGGGTATTACACCAATTTTAAATACAAATAGCTCAATGGCGTTATTTATATTTACACTAATTTATTTTGTAATTGTATTTTACTTAAGTTTCAACTCAAGTAAAATGGTCGACAAAGTAGGGGCTATATTAACACCTCTATTATTAATTTCAATTACTGTTTTAATTATCAAAGCTTTCATTACATTAAGTGGATCTGCACCAGTTGAAGGCGATCCAACTATTTATAGTAGTAGTAGTACAAGTTTTGGTAAAGGGTTCGTTGAAGGTTATTTAACAATGGACGCAATCGCTGCAATTGCATTTTCATTAATTGTAATTACTGCGATTAAAAGTAAGGGCGTAACAAAAGAAACTGGACTATTTAAACAAACAATTTTAGCAGGAGTTATTGCTGCGATCGCTTTAGGATTTATTTACATTTCATTAGGCTGGATCGGAAACCATATGAATGTTTCAGCCGATACTTTGAAAGAATTAAATGCTAATGGACAAAATATCGGAACGTATTTATTAACAACAGCCGCGCACATGGCGTTCGGTGAATTTGGTAAATATTTAATCGGTATTATTGTTGCACTTGCTTGTTTAACAACAGCAACTGGTTTAATCGTATCCGTGAGTGAGTTCTTCCACGAAATCATTCCTAAAATTTCTTATAAATGGTTTGTTACTATCTTTACAATTATTAGTTTTATCTTGTCTAACCAAGGTTTAACTACTGTAATTAAAGGATCATTACCAGTATTATTAGTACTATATCCTATAGCAATAACTGCGGTATTATTAATTGTATTAGCTAAATACGTTAAAACACCGCCAATTGCTCAACAACTATCAATTGCATTCGTAACAATTATCTCATTGATATCTGTTGTAAACCAAGTAGGATTAGCTAAAATTGCATTTATTCCGAAATTACCATTGGCTCAATTTCAAATGGAATGGATTCCATTTGCTGTCGTTGGATTTATAATCGGATTCATTATTGGTAAAGTTAAGAATCAAGCACCAATTGAATATAGCTAAGTAATATAAAAAAAGTACCTGTCAATTCTTTAACTGAATTGACAGGTACTTTTTATTAGGATTCAAATGTATTTCTAAGTTGATGTTGTTCATCTTTCAGTTGTAATAACTTTGTTTTTAAATCTTGTTCTAATGTTTGTAGCTCTTGCTCTGCTTGTTGTCGTTTTCTCGTACCATCTTCTTGAATTCTCAGTGTTTCTTGAATTGTATCTACAATGTTTGTTTGTGTCGTTTTTAAAGTTTCTATATCTACAATACCACGTTCATTCTCTTCAGCCGTTCTTATAGCGTTTTGTTTTAACATCTCAGAGTTCTTTAACAATAATTCATTTGTCGTGTCTGTCACTTTCTTCTGAGCTTCAGAAGCGCCTTGTTGTCTTAATAGTGTTAATGCAATGGCCATTTGATTTTTCCACAATGGAATACTTGTTAATATTGAACTTTGAATCTTCTCAGCTAAAGTTTGATTTATATTTTGTATCATTCTTATTTGAGGTGCAGATTGAAGGGTGATTTGGCGTGACAGTTGTAAATCATATATACGTTTTTCTAAACGATTAATATATTGTTGTAAATCAGCCAATTCTTGAGCATCCATTTGATTATTCGATGTTCTAACTTTATTTTCAAGTTTCACTAATTCATTCTTATTAAGTTCATCTCTTTTTTTCTCAGCAGCAGCAATATAAATATTAAGTGCATCGAAGTAGGCTTTGTTTTCTTCATATAGTTGATCTAATAATCCTACGTCTTTCATCAGCATATTTTGTGATTTTTGTAGTTCTACTGAAATACGATCAACTTGTGCACCGACTGACTGATACTTGCTAAACATTTCATTAACTGAACGTTCTGCACGTTTAAACAAACGTTTCAATTTAGATTTATTTTGCTTTTGTAATTCATCTGGGTCGACTTCTTTTAGTTTATTCATCAAGTTTCTTAAAGAATTACCAATAGGGCCGACGTCTTTTGATTGAACTTGAGTTAACATTTGATGTGAAAACTGAGACAATTTATTTTGAGCTTGTTGTCCATATAACAATAGGCCATCGTTATCTAATGGTTTAATTTGATTCGCAATTTCATTTATTTTTCTTTGATCTTCCTCAGAGAAGTTCTTCTCATATGTTGAAGTGACTTCACTTGATTGCTGTGTTTCTGGTTGTAATGCAGGTTGTTCATTAGATGTATCTTTAAATGGATCATCTATGAGATCATCAAATAAATTTTTATTCGTTTCAGTCATTGTTACGCTCCATTTCGTATTCATATTTTTGTTCTTTCTTAGTTAAATTAACTTTTTCTTTCGTAACTTCTGGAATAGCTTTTCTATAATTATTTCGATCTTTAGCCATATCTGCTAGTTCCATTTCAATATCAAGTTGATGGTAACTTGATTCATTAAGTTGTTTTAAATCTGCAACTAAAGTTCTCTTATTTTCATCAATTGTAAGCTTTGTTTGTTTTAATTTAGCTTTTTCTTCTTTAGATTTATTTGGCATACGTTGCAACATTGTGTAGTTATCAATTAAATTTACCGTATTGTCCAAATGAGAATAGAAGAAACTTTCAACTGTATAGAATTTTTCAGGTGATTGTTTTACCGTATTATATATTGTACGCGCTAGTTTTGCGACTTCGTTTAAATTCTTGAATTCATTATACGATCTAACACGCATGTAATTTTTATAAAGACGTTTAAGTTTTGGCTGAGCTTCATTTAATTGTTTTTTAATAAAATGATATTCACGTCGTGTTAATCCCATTTCTTTCAAAATCTTTCGTGAACTGAACCATTGAATAGGCATAAAACTAAATATATAAGAACCTACAAATACACCCATATCTATCAAGTAATGTAAATCCAATTGAAAAACACTAAATAAAAATGCGATAAATGATATTGGTACAGCGAGTAGTGCGCCCAATACATATGATAAATTATATTTCATTGTCATCTTCCTAATTATAACGTTTTGAAATGCTTCATATTATCCTCTAATGTCGTATCATCAACTGTATAACTTTCAACAATAGATGCAGGTGCAACTCCCTTGATCACACCATCTACAAATTGTTCCAAATGATGTTCATCACCACTTGCATAAATTTCAACGTAATCGTCGACATTTTCAACCGTACCAACTATATTATGCTTTTTAGCAAATTGAGCTGTGAAGAATCTAAATCCAACACCTTGGACACGGCCATATACTTTAATATGTTTTCCGTTCATCTGAATCACCTCATACTTCTATTATAAAGGGTTCCGAGTAAAAAAACTAATAATTAGAAACATCTTTACAAGCTATTTTCTTGATTTAATAAGCAATAAGATTTAAATTAATTCTAGGGCAAGATAATAAATAGGGGAGTTTTTAGATGTATAAAATCGTAACAATCCGAACAGATTATGAGGGATGGTGGCTGTTTGATGATTGGAAAGAACATATAATCAAAGAAATAGAATGTAACGATCAAGAACAAATGATAACTGAATATCAAAAACTTCTTGAAAAGTATCAAACTAAGTTCACAAATGAACTCGTAGGTAAACATAATATACATGCATTTTATAATAATTGTGAGTTAGCATACTGTGAAGATTGCGAAGAAGACATGCAAATTTTTTATAGTATTCTAGTATTAAATGACAACTCAATTTATACACCATTACCAAATTAATAAATTCTGAAAATATCTTAAATAGTATTGCATTTGAATATTTTGTGACGTATAATAAGTGATAGCAATATCGTTATTCCATATTGCAAATAACATTAATTATATTTGTGTTTTTTGTAATATGCGAATATCGCATATTGAATTTTAGTCTTGGAGGTTTCACATTATGAAACAAGGTACAGTAAAATGGTTTAACGCAGAAAAAGGATTTGGCTTTATTGAAATTGAAGGAGAAAATGACGTATTCGTACATTTCTCAGCAATTAACCAAGAAGGTTATAAATCTTTAGAAGAAGGTCAAGCAGTAGAATTCGAAGTAGTTGAAGGCGACCGTGGCCCACAAGCTGCAAACGTTGTAAAACTATAATATATATGAATTTGAACGACTAGAAAGAAACCCTAACTTCAGTTAGGGTTTCTTTTTTTGTGTTATAAAAATTTTAATGAATTTAGATTTTCAATTAATACCTATCCAATAAACCGATACCTCTAAAATACCAAAAATACAAACATCTCATTTTACATAAAATCCATATTTAATAATTATAGATTTAAAATGCAAAGTTAACAATATTGACATTAATTATTATTTACATATAAAAGGAAAAGTTTTACTATAAATGTAAGCGATTGCATAAAAGGAGGAGGGGAAAAATGAATTTATTATCTAATCTATTTAACCATTTAAATATTGGTAGATTTCATATTGGATATAAAGGCAGAAAAATTAAATGGTAAAATTAACTTCACATTTCAATAAAAAATTACACGTTGTTTTTTTATCCATTTGCTTATTAATTTTAGCAACATTCACACTATCAATTGGTATTGTATTACTCGCATTATTGAATATACAAAATCCAATTTATTTACTACTATTTATAAGTATTAACTTTGCATTGTCATTTATAATTTTACCTTATGTAATCGCAAATCACTTATACAAATTCAGAGTATTTAAGCTTGAAAAGGTCTTATTTTATAAGATCTTTTCTATTATTTCAATATTACTTATTCTAGTTTTAATTTTAGATTTGTACTTAAATGTAGTTTACTATTTTCTAGTTGTTTCTATTGCTGAAGAATATCTATTCAGAGAGATAATATTTAAGATTTTGCAAAAAGAATTCCCTATACTCTATGTATATATTATAGGGAGCATACTATTTGCCTTTGTATTACATATTAATGAACCGCTACTTATAAATTTAATTATCAGATTTCCTTCAGCACTGTTTTTAAACTTCTTAAGGAGTAAGTTTAATTTATTCACTTGTATCACAACACATTGGATTTATAACTTGATAGTTGTTGAATTTATTTAAAAAGGGAGTAAAAATGAAAAATTTAATTTTATTTTTTCTGATAAATTCTATTGTCTTTATTATTTTTGGATATATTGGCTTAGAAATAAATGTTTTTATCGTCACTATTTTAATAATATTAATACCTATTACTTTAAATAGCACTTTATTATTTTTAATGAAACAACACATCAGCCTTTCTTTAATATTCATTATTTCTTGTATTATTACTGTTTGTTATTATTTTTATAGTTTATATATAATGAATTTGCCTGGATATAAGAAATATATTGAAAATTCAAGTTTTAAAAATGGTGATTTTCAAATAGATGTACAATTCGATATGACATCATACTCTCAACTAATCACTAATTTTTCACTATACTTTATAACTTTATTTATTGTTAAAGTACTATTAATTAATCGGAGGTCTAAACATGCTTGAATTTAAAGATGTTAGTTATTCCTTCAAGAAATCAAAACAACCTATTTTAAAAAATATTAATTTCCAGATAAATAAAGGTGAAATTGTTGGTTTAGTAGGATCTAATGGGGCAGGTAAGACAACTTTAATGAAGCTAATAGCAAAATCAAGAAAGCCCTCAAAAGGATCTATATTTCTGAATGAAATTAATTTAAATGAAAAACCTAATTTATTAGACGATGTTGGTATCATGGTTGACCCTGTATTTTATCCACATTTATCTCCTAAAGAAAACATTGAATTTTATTTGGAAATTAACAATAAACTCAAATATATACGTGATATTGATTTCATTTTAGATCTAGTAGGATTATTACACGTTAAAAACAAACCAGTGAAGTCATTTTCTTTTGGTATGAAACAAAGATGTTGCTTAGCTATATGTCTAATAACTAGACCTAGTTTAGTCATAATGGATGAACCATTTGTTGGCTTAGATCCAGAAGGCGTTAGTAAACTTATAGACACCTTAAAATCATTTGCTAACGATAATGATATGACCATTTTAATTTCAAGTCATCAATTAAATGAATTACATGCTGTATGTAGTCGATACCTACATTTAAATAATGGAGAAATTAAGGCATTTGAAATGGACAATCGAAGAAAGAAAACCCTTTATTTTAATACACATTTTAATGATGACCTTATTAAAGATTTAACAGATAAATTTGATTTTATTATTGAAATTAAAGAAAACAAAATCATTATTGATGAAAACTCCGATGGTATGTCTCAAATACTAAATAAATTAAGCAAATCACACCATTTGATAAATGTAGAAGCTCATCAAAATGATTTATATCAATTATTCGACGAAAATGTGGTGAGTTAAAATGTTAGTAATTCCTATTTTAAAAAATATTTTTAAAATAAAAGCTGTATGGTTATTATTGATATTCTCAATTTATCCATTGTTAATTTTCATTGCTGAGTTAACTAAAAGTAATTTTATAACCTTTGAAGCGACAAATGGACATAAGATTGCATATATAGAACTTCTTCTTGCTATTCACGATACACAGTTACAATTTATGTTACCAATAATTATTATAGGATTTGTTTTCAGTCTGCAATATTTCGATGAAATTAATACCGGTAGATTGATACTGTTTAAGGATTTAAATAGGAAAAAGATATTTGATTCTAAATTAATTTCTTTAATGCTGATTTATGTGATTTATATCTCTAATTTGATGATTTCTTCTTATATCGTTTTCAAATTTTATGCAGTAAGAAAAGGATTGGGAACAAATACTTTGTTATACACAGACACATTGTATAACAAACAATTAATTCTACAATTATTAAGTTCATTAGGCACAGAAGTCTTATTAATATTTATCGCTCTATTATTATCTACTAAATTTAATACTGGTATTACAATAATTGGTGTTATTGTATCTGCAATGCTATTCAGGGCATCGACACTTTTAGGTAAAATTCAGTATCTATTACCAAGTGGACATTATAGTATTAGTAATCAAAATGAATTTAACTTTAGTATATTGATTATTATATGTTTGATTTTTGGTTATGCAACCATCATTTATTTAATTTCTTTAAAAATATTTAAACAAACGCAATTTTAAATATTTTAATTTATATAGACATAAGACAAAAACCAGTAATCTTTTAACTTGAGAAAAGATTACTGGTTTTAAATTCGTACTATATTTGTCGTCTATCTATTTCACGTCATTCAAAATTAATTGTTTTAATGTTTGTCGTTTTATAACTTCTCTTGCTTTTCCATCTTTAACAAACAATACTGATGGTTTTAGCATTTGATTATAATTAGAGCTCATTGAATAGTGATATGCGCCTGTTGATAAGACTGCAATATAATCTCCAATTTTCGTTGATTTTGGTAATTGCATATCTTTACCGATTAAATCTCCTGATTCACATAATTTACCTGCAATGGTAACTGCATGTGTATCTGTATCTTCACGATTAACTAATAAAGCTTCATATTGTGCATTATATAAGGCTGTTCTAATATGATCACTCATACCACCATCTATAGAGACGTAAGTATTAACGTTTGGTATTTCTTTAATTGTACCAACTTGATACAATGTCACTCCCGCTTCACCAACAATTGATCGTCCTGGTTCAATTGATATCTCTGGAATTTCCATATCATATTTTTGGCTATTTTCTTTTAGTGCATCTGTGATTAATTTAATACCATCTTCAATAGGGTAGCTTTTATCTTCATTTGTATATTGAATACTAAATCCGCCGCCTAAGTTCAATATTTCAATATTTATATTATTTTCTTTTAACCATTCAAATACAATTTGTATCGTATTGATTGTACCGTCCGCTTCAAAGATTTGAGATCCTATATGGAAATGTATACCTTTAAATTCAATCTTCTCAGATTGTTGTAACGCTTTAACACCTTCAAGTGCAGTACCATGTTTAATTGATAAGCCAAATTTGCTATCTTCTTGGCCAGTTTGTATGAATTCATGTGTATGTGCTTCTACACCTGGATTGACTCTTAAAACAGCTTTAATTGGCCTTGAAGCAAGTCGATTGATACGATTTATTTCATCTAATGAATCTATTACGAAATATTCAACACCGCTTTCAATAGCATATTCTATCTCTTCGTTTGTTTTATTGTTTCCGTGGAAGTGAATATTTGCTGGATTAAATCCGCTTGCCAATGCTGTATACAATTCTCCTTCAGAAACTACATCTAATCCCATTTCTTCTTCAGCCATTAATTTGAATAATTGAATACTACTAAATGCTTTAGAAGCATAAGATATATTATATGTTAATCCACTTTCTTTAAAAGCTTGATGAAATCTTCTACATTGATTTCTAATTTGATCTTCATCGTAAACAATAGTAGGGGTACCAAAGCTAGCTGCAATGGTCTTTAATGAAACGCCACCCATTGTTAATTCGCCTTGATTATTATATTTTACTGTCATGTTATAATCTCCTTTATTAATGAATGATGGTTTAGTGCACTGATTTGTTCAGAGTTTGCACCGACACCTTTAAATGTATATTCATCTATTCTAATATTATTACTATACAATGTGACAGTGTCGCCACTTTTAACAGTTGTATCGACTTCAACAAACATATGACTCATCATTAATCCACGTATAGGATATCGTTTGCCATTAATCAAAGCATCATGCTTAGCACGTGTCTTAAGTATGCCATCTCCATAGCCAATATCAACAACAGCTATTAAACAATCTTTATCTGCTGTAAATTGAAAGCTATATCCACATGTTTCACCTTGTTTAATGTCACGTACTTGTATGACATTCGCACTTACGGTGAAATTTTGTTCCGTGATTGTAGTAGGCAAGGTGCTATATGGTCTAGATCCATATAATATGATACCTAATCGTGCATGTGTATGTTGGTTTAACATACCATCTTCGCGTACATAACTTGCACTATTTTGTGCATGAATATAATTAAATTGATAACCTAAGTTTAATACATACTCTAAACACGTTAACCAATCATTTCTTTCGATTTGATATTCTTCAACATCAAATTCATCCGCATACCCAAAGTGTGTCCAGATGCCATCTACTATAAGTTGTTGTTCTGACGGCTGTTCATCGTTCGATTTCAATAGAACTTCCATTTCTGTTTGATCCTTTAATCCTGAACGATGCAGTAAATTTTCATATTCTAAATGTACCTTTATACCTGCTAATTGTGTTTTATATTCGTTATAAAATGATAAAGAAGGCATCGTCATTGCGATATCATATTGTTTTAATAAGTCGAAATGAACAGAAGCATTCATTAAGAATATATATACTGCATCGCTTAATTGACGTATTCGAATCGCTTCCTGTAATGAAGTTGTTGCAAATGTTGTAATGCCCGCTTCAATAAATGATGTCACGGCAAATTCTAATCCGAAATGATAAGCGTCATTTTTAACAACTGCCATAACAGGTTGATCTTTAACAACATGGTGGACATTTTGAATAAATTTTCTTTCATCAATTGTTATACTTGCAACCATTATTCATTCTCTCCTTGTGTTAATAATGCCATATAGTAGTCTGCTACGGAGATTAAGACTTCTTCGTCAAAATTCAATCGATTCGTATGCAAACCATATACGAAATCTTTTTCGACATTTTTCGTTCCAAAGAATACAAAGTAACTTGGTGCGAGTGTTTTATAAAAACTAAAGTCTTCACCGAACAGGTATGGCTTTTCTAATTCATGTTGTTCTAATCCTACATGTGATAATGCTTGTTTAACTTCATCATTTAACAGTGCATCATTCATAGTAGGGGGATAACCTTCAGCAAATTTCACTTCACACGTTACACCGTATAATAATTCTACGCTATCAGCAATTTTCTGCATTTGTTCTTTAACTACTTGTAAATCAAGTACATCATACGTACGTATAGTACCTTCTAAATAACCATTTTGTGGCACAGTATTAATCGCTTCTCCAACGTTAAATTGTCCGATATGTACGATATTTCTGTTTAAACCATTCAAATGGAATTGTTGGATTTGGCTGACTTGAGTTAGCACATGCATCAAAGCTTCAGATGCTGCTTTTCCTTCTTCTTTGCTTGCTACATGACTTGATAAGCCATTTAAATAAAATCTATACTCAGTAGCACTTGCTGTGATTTCATCATTTTTAAATGCAACTGTGCCAACATCTTCAAAGGGCATGATATGTATGCCAAATATTTTATTGATGTTATATTTTTCAAACACATTTGATTTTATTAATTGATTTGCACCAGCTTCTGTTTCTTCAGAAGGTTGGAATATAAATACAACATTGTGTGGTAGCTTACCTTGATCATATAGTGATTTACATCTTTTAGCGAATAACATAAGTGCAGTAGTATGACCATCGTGACCACATGCATGCATCACTTGATCATTTTTACTTTTATATCTAATATCATTCGCTTCTTGAATAGGTAAGGCATCAATGTCAGCTCTATATGCAATTGTCTGATTTGAGTTTCCTTCTAAATATCCAATAACCCCTGTATCGATAGGGCGTTCATATGTAATGTTTAAATCTTGCAAAAATGACGCAATAAATTCTGTAGTCTCATATTCTTGCATACTTAATTCTGGATGTTCATGTAAGTATCTTCTAGTTTCTTTAACAAATTTTAATTCAGACATTTAACTCAGTCCTTTATTCTTTGTGTTTATTTTTGATTTTAGAAAAATGAGACTGAAACAATATATGTCTCGGTCTCTCATTTTTCTTATATTTTTAGTTTTATTGATTTAAATTACGTAATGCTGAAACAATTTCTTTTTTACCGTCTTCTACGTCAGCTGATTGCTTAATTACTTTAGCTGGTGTACCAGCAACAACTGCACCGGCAGGAACATCTTTAGTAACAATTGCGCCAGCAGCAACAATCGCACCTTTACCAACACGAACACCTTCAAGAATTACAGCATTTGCTCCGATTAATACATCATCTTCAATAATGACAGGTGAAGCACTAGGTGGTTCAATAACACCTGCTAATACTGATCCTGCACCAACGTGAACATTTTTACCAGTCGTTGCACGACCGCCTAAAGTTGCATTCATATCAATCATCGTACCTTCGCCAACAACTGCACCAATATTAATTGTTGCACCCATCATAACAACAGCACCATCTTCAATGACTGCATGTTCTCTAATAAACGAACCTGGTTCAATACGTGCATTTGTATTTGTTAAGTCTTTTAAAGGAATTGCTGAATTACGACGATCTTGTTCGATTTCTAAGTCAGTTATAATAGAAGCGTTTTGCTCATAAAAAGCTTTCCAATCTTTTGCGTCACAGAAAATTGTCTTAGACGTTTCTGACCCGAATACTTTGAATGTAGTAGGGAATTCAACATTATCAAATGTCCCGTTTGCATACACCTTTAAAGGTGTTACTTTTTCTGAATCACTAATATATTGAATAATTTCTTCTGCTGTAAAATCTTTGACCATTTTAATTTCTCTCCTCGTTTAAGTTGTTATAAGTATAGTAACCATTTTCTTTATTTACTAATATATCCGCAACGTTTATTGCACCATTAGCGAAAATATCTTTTGATTGTGCACGATGTGTAATTTCAATTGTTTCATCGTGACCAGCGAACAATACTTGATGTTCTCCCACAATCGTACCACCTCTTTGTGAACTAATGCCAATCTCAGAGGGTTCTCTTTTTTCATTTTTTTCATGTCTATCATATACAGGTGTTGATTGTTCTCTTTTTTCTTTAATTGCATCATATAATTGTACAAGTGTCCCACTAGGTGAATCTACTTTTTTATTATGATGTTTTTCTAACATTTCAATATCAAAGTCTTCTAATAGTGGTACTGCATATTGAATGATTTCTTTTAAAATATGCACACCGTAGCTCATATTTGCACTAAAGAATACGGGCATTTGCGTTGATTTTTCTTTTAACTTTTCAATAATTTCTTCTTTTTCTCCTGTTGTTGCAATCACTAAAGGCAAATTAAAATCTTCATCTAATAGTGGTACTAACAATTCCGGATTTGAAAAGTCGATAGCAACATCCGCTTCAGGTACTAAAGTCATTGAGTTAAAAGCAGGGTAGGGATATTCCTTCGTTGGATCTTTAACGACTACACCAACGATTTCATTTCCACGTTCTTCTGCAAGTCTAGCAACTCGTTCATTCATTGCGCCATAACCGATTAATAAAATTCTCATTGTTTTACACCATCTTTAAATGTATTAAATGCTTCGCTTAACACTTTTTGTTCATTTTCTTCTAACGTTACAAGTGGTAGTCTCACTTCGTAATGACCAAAACCAAGTTCTGAAGTTAATAATTTAATAGGTACAGGATTAACATCGACACTTAATGCGTCTAATAATGTCAACATATTATGATTTAACTTTTCAGCGTTCTCTAATTGATTATTAGAAACCTCATCAAATAATTGTTGTGTTTCAAATGGAACAGCATTTGCAACTACTGATATAAGTCCTTCTCCACCTAATTTGTAATAGTCAAGCATATTATCATCGTTACCGCTATATAATGCAAAATCACTTGGTAATTGCTCTTTTAAAGCTTTTGCATATTCCAAGTCACCAGTGGCATCTTTCAAGGCAACGATATAAGGATGCTCACTCAATTTCAATACAGTATCAATCTCAATTGTCATATTTGTTCTTGAAGGAACATTATATAATACAACTGGTAGTTCAACTTCATTTGCAATTGTTGTAAAGTGAGCAATTAATCCACGTTGAGACGTCTTATTATAATAAGGTGTAATGAGCATAATTGCGTCAACACCTAATTCTTTCGCTTTTATGGATGCCTCAATTGAAGCTTGTGTGTTATTTGTACCTGTACCAGCAATCACTGGTACACGTCCATTAATTTTTTTAATACCAACTTCTAGTAATTCATTTCTTTCTTCTGATGTTAAAGTTGGATTTTCTGCAGTAGTACCGTTGATAATAATACTTTTAACGCCATTTTCTATTAAGAACTCTATATGATTTTCAAATGCTTCGTAGTCTACATCCTCATTTGTGAATGGTGTTGTAAGCGCAACGCCTACACCTGTAAAAATATGTGACATACTTGACACTCCTTGTTTTATTTATTTAATTGCATAACTTGTTCTAATACTTGAACTGCATTTAAACTTGCGCCTTTAAGTAAATTATCTGAAGTACACCAAATATGGAAAGTATTCTCTAATGACTCGTCTTTACGAATACGTCCAACAAAGACCTCATCTTTACCCGTAGCATGAATCGCTAATGGATATTGATTATTTTGTACATCATCTACAAGAACGACACGCGCATCTTCATCAAATAAATGTTTTAAATCTTCTACAGTTGCTTTTTTTTCTAATGTTACATTGATGTGTACACTATGACTGTCTTGAACAGGTACACGTACACATGTTGCTGTAACATTTAATGATGGTTGACTTAAAATCTTTCTAGTTTCATCAATCATTTTTTGTTCTTCTTTTGTATAACCATCTTCTTGGAATACATCAATATGTGGTAATACATTGTTATAAATAGGGTGGGGATAGTTCTTCGGTGCTTCTCCCTTTTCACCATTTGATAAATCTTCACGACCTGCTAATCCAGAACCTGACACAGCTTGATAAGTTGTGTATGCGACTCTTTTTAAACCATATGAATCTAATAAAGGTTTAAGTGGTACGACAGATTGAATTGTTGAACAGTTTGGATTTGCAATAATTTTACGATCTAATTTAGGTTCGTTTACTTCAGGAACAATTAAATCAATGCCTTCATGCATTCTCCATTGACTTGAATTATCTATAACGATAGCACCATGTTTTTCAAATAGTGGGGCGAACGTTTTACTTGTACCGCCACCTGCACTCATGATGACATAATCAAATTGACCACCCGTCTTTTCTTCAGTTAATGCTTCTACGATATATGTTTTGCCTTGGAATTCAATTTCTTTTCCGGCTGATTTTGGTGATGAAAATAATACGAGTTCATCAAATGGAATTTGTTTTCTATCTAATACTTCTAATACTTTTTCTCCTACTAAACCTGTTGCACCAACAACTGCTAATTTTGTCATTTTATTCACTCCATTATCAATTATATATTAAACGCTTTACTCAAAGTTCGAACGGCATGTTCACCTAATTCTCGATCAACAACATATGAAATACTAATTTCTGAAGTCGTCGTTTGGTAAAAATGAATGTCATTACTAATTAAAGTACGAAATGCTTTAGAAGCAATACCTGACATGTCTCTCATACCTGTTCCAATGACTGAGAGCTTAGCATAATTATCTTTCATTTTGTACTGAAGGTGAGGGTAAATCACCATTAATTCTTCAATAATTTGTTCAATTTCTACAACATCAGAATCTTTAATTGTAAAAGAAAGCTGCAATCCTTGTTGATTCTCAATTTGAGATATCATATCAACATTCATTGATGATGCCTCTAATGAATCAAATAATTTTTGTAATAAATCAAAGTTCTGCATAGGATATGTTAAAGTCACGTGTATCATATGTGAATCTAATGCAACTCCTGTCACTGCTTTTTTCTCTAATATTTCTGCTTGTGGCATAATCCATGTTCCTTTCACGTTTGATAATGTTCTTCCAAGATAAATTGGAATGTTGTAATTTTTAGCGATTTCAACGCTTCTTGATTCTAATACACCAGCACCTAGTGCACTCATCTCCATCATTTCTTCAAAGGAGACTTGTTCTAGCAACTTAGCTTCTTTATAAACTCTAGGATCTGTACCATAAACACCATCAACGTCTGTATAAATTTCACAAGACGTATCCATTTGTGCTGCTATGGCTACTGCTGTTGTATCCGAACCACCACGACCTAAAGTCGTAATTTCTAAATGATCATTCACGCCTTGGAAACCTGCAACGACAAGCACATCATTCGTTTCGAATGCCGCTTCAAATCGTTCTCCATCAATTTCAACAATCTTGCTCTTCAAATGATGACCTTCTGTTTTAATACCAGCTTGATAACCTGTCATTGCCTTAGTGTTAACACCAATATCATTTAACACCATAGACAGATATGAAATGGTTTGTTGTTCGCCAGTGGTTAAAAGTAGAGCCAAATGTTCATCTTTAGGCTGAGTCGTAAGCGTAGCAATATTCTCTAACAGCGTATCAGTTGTTTTACCCATTGCACTTACAACGACAATCAATTTTTCTCCATTATCTATCCGTAATTTCAACATATGTGCGATATTTTTAATTTTATTAAAATCTCCCACAGACGTACCACCGAATTTTAAAACACTTTGATTCACTATAATTCCTCCTATAAAATCGAGAGGACAACGCCTTAATATAAATAAAAAACAAGTTCGGGATGCGAACTTGTTTAAAATTATATATACAAGTGATGCACTCCATTATTCTTAAGATAATGACAGACACTTAGCTCTTAACCTGAATGTCCAACATAATACTTCTGCAAAAAATATTATATTTCGGCATCGCACCCTTTCGCTCCTCCAAGATTGCAGTCTAATAGGGGAGTTACTCATGATTGATGCGCCTCATCAAAAACATATTCAATTGGTATGCATTCATTATACATAGAATGAATATTCATGTAAAGAGAGAAAACAGATAAATTAAAAAACTCTAAAAATTCTATACATCTTTACGAAAAAAATAAGAGCTGGTTCACAATTATATGTGATCCAGCTCTTATAGATTTATAGTGTACTAATTAATTATATACACCTTGATCTTTTAAGTATTCTTCATAAGTGATTTCTTTAGAAACTGCGCCATCTTCTTTTAAGTCGATTACGCGATTTGCGATTGTATTAATAAATTCAAAGTCATATGAAGTGAATATTAAAGAACCTTTGAAGTTCTTCAATCCATCATTCACTGCAGTGATACTTTCTAAGTCTAAGTGGTTTGTTGGTTCATCTAATAATAGTACGTTAGAATTTGATAACATCATTTTACTTAACATACATCTTACTTTCTCTCCACCAGAAAGGACACTTGCTTTTTTCTTAACTTCTTCACCACTAAATAACATACGACCTAAGAATCCTCTTAAGAATGTTTCCGTTTGTTCTTCAGGTGGTGCATATTGTCTTAACCAATCTACTAAACTCATATTGATACCTTCAAAGAATTCTGAGTTATCTTTTGGTAAATATGATTGAGACGTAGTTACGCCCCATTTAACTGAACCTTCATCAGGTTCCATTTCACCTGCTAAAATACGAAGTAGGGTAGTTTTAGCAATTTCACTTTCTCCTATTAATACTGCTTTATCATTAGGATTCATTGTGAATGAAACATTATCCAATACTTTATTGCCGTCTATTGTTTTTGAAACATTTTGTACTTGTAACAATTCATTACCAATTTCTCTTTCAATATTGAAATTAACAAATGGGTATCTTCTAGATGAAGGTTGAATATCATCAAGTTCAATTTTATCAAGCATTTTCTTACGACTTGTTGCTTGTTTTGATTTAGATGCGTTCGCACTAAATCGAGCTATAAAGTCTTGTAATTCTTTAATGCGTTCTTCTTTTTTCTTATTTTGGTCTTGTGCCATTTGTGAAGCTAATTGGCTTGACTGATACCAGAAGTCATAGTTACCGACAAATAATTGAATTTTCCCGTAATCTAAATCGGCAATGTGTGTACACACATTATTCAAGAAATGTCTATCATGTGATACTACAATAACTGTATTCTCAAAATTGATTAAGAAGTCTTCTAACCATGCAATTGCTTGAATATCTAAACCATTGGTAGGCTCATCTAGTAATAGAACGTCTGGATCGCCGAATAAACTTTGCGCTAGTAAGACTTTTACTTTTTGATTATTTTCTAGTTCTGACATTTGTTTATCATGCAATTCATCTTTAATTCCTAAACCTGAAAGCAAAACAGATGCATCCGCTTCAGCATTCCATCCATTCATTTCAGCAAATTCACCTTCAAGTTCTGCTGCACGCATACCGTCTTCATCAGAAAAATCAGGTTTCATGTAAATTTCGTTCTTTTCAGTCATTACGCTCCATAATTTTTCATGACCTTTAAGTACAACTTCGATTACTTTTTCATCTTCGTGAGAAAAGTGATCCTGTTTTAAAACTGCTAAACGTTCATCTTTACCAAGGGAAACATGACCTGATTGTGAATCTAATTCACCTGATAAAACTTTTAAGAACGTTGATTTACCTGCGCCGTTAGCACCAATAAGTCCGTAACAGTTACCTGGCGTGAACTTAATATTTACATCTTCAAATAGCTTACGATCACCAAATCGTAAACTTATATTAGTAACTTGTAACATTAAATGACTCCTTTTCATTAATACTTCTACCGATGAATTATATCATAAATGAAACAAAAATGGGCAAGAGATTGAACAGTCGTTACACGAAGTAAAATGCATGTTATAATAAATAAACGAATAATATAAGAATGGAGAATGACATGGCACAAGAAAAAGATACACTTGTAGGTCGTATTGACTTTTTAAAAGTCGATAGATTAGAAGGTTCAACTTACCATTTGCTAGGACCAAATAGTGAACAAATTAAAATGAATGCTTCAGAAGTAGATGAGGGCGATGAATTAGAAATCAACGAAGAATATAGTTTCTTTGTTTATCCAAGTCGATCTGGAGAATTATTTGCTACACAAAACATGCCAACAATTACTAAAGACCGTTATGATTGGGTGAAAGTATTAAGAGTAGATAGAGAAGGTGCTGCTGTTGATGTTGGTTTACCTAGGGAAGTATTAATTCCTTGGGAAGATCTACCTAAAGTCAAAGAATTATGGCCACAAAACGGTGATATGATTTTCTGTACATTAAGAATAGATAGTAATAGTCAAATGTTTGCACGTTTAGCAACAGAAACAATCGTAGATACGATGTTTAAAGCTGCAGAAGAGACAACATTACATCAACATGTTACAGCAAGACCATATAGATTATTAAGAGTGGGTACATTCTTATTATCTGAAGAAGGTTATAAAATCTTCGTACATGAATCTGAACGTAGACATGAACCTAGATTAGGTGAAGCAATGGACGTTAGAATTATTGGCGTTAAAGAAAATGGCGAATTAAATGGTTCATTTTTACCATTAGCTCACGAAAGATTAGATGAAGATGGCCAAGTCATTTTCGATTTATTAGTGGAATATGATGGAGAATTGCCATTCTGGGATAAATCAGATCCAGAGGCAATTAAAGAAGTATTCAACATGAGTAAAGCAAGTTTCAAACGTGCAATTGGTAGATTGTATAAACAGAAACTAATTACAATTGAAACTGGTAAAATCAATATCACTAAAAAAGGTTGGGCCCAAGTAAAATCTGAGGACTAATTCATTTTTAAAAGAGGCTGGGACATAATAAAATGTCTCAGCCATTTTTACTATTTAGTCATCCTTGCCGGGATAGATTATATTTCTGTCCCGCTCCCTTTTTTGTTCACTTCTTCATTTATAGCCATAAGAATATTGACAGATTTTAAGGAAAGTTGTAAATTATAAATGTAACAATATCGAACATAAATGCACAATTGAATATTTGGATCGTGACTATTCAATTAGGCGAAAACCACAATACTCGAGGTGAATCATATACCTCTTGTCTTGTGGTATTTTTATATCAAATTATTGGAGGTATAGATGCCAATGATAATCAAACAAGTACTAAACAATAATGTAGCTATAGCAAGAACTGAAAGTGATGAAGAAGTAATTGCTATGGGGAAAGGTATTGTATTTCAAAAGAAAAAAGGAGATTTTCTTGCCAATCATACACCTGAGAAAATCTTTAGGTTAGATAATCAGGGAGTAGGTTGCCATCTTCAATCATTAATTAACGATGTACCAATACCAATTATTACAACTTGTTATGAACTGATATATGATGTGCAAAGTAAATTTAATTTTAATTTTCAAGATTACATCTACATCACATTAACTGAACACTTGCATCATGCGATAAATATATATAAAACGGATAACAAACTACATACATCACCGATAGATATTAAAGAAATTCATCCTCGTGCATTTGAAGCAAGTATTTACGCTTTAACGCTCATTCAACGTAACTTAAACATTTCATTCCCAATCACTGAAGCGAACCACATTGCATTACATTTTATCAATGCTGAACAACCTAAAGGTACAGAACTTAAGCATGATCATCTAAATGGGAAATTGAAATTCAATGAAGTGATTCAATGTTTAAATGATATTGGTATTGTACGTAATAAAGACAATGCATACTACTACGACCGATTTCTGCAACATTTAAAATATTTCTCAGAGCATTTAACTGATGAGCGTAAAGATGTACAGCAGCACATTGATTTATCATTGCAACAGCATTTACACACGCACTATCCAAAATCATTCCATTATGCCAATGAATTATTAAATTCGATCTCTAATATGTTCAACATTGTTATTCAATCACATCATTTGTTCTATATCCAACTGCATATAGAACGCATATTATCATCTCAAAAGGAAGGGGAATCAAATTATGAATAGAGAAGAAAATATGATGTTAGGTTTTACAATTGTCGCAATTGCAGGTGATGCGCGTAGAGAAGTAATGTCAGCAATGGAGAAGGCGAAACAAGGTCAACTTGAAGAAGCGCGCAAACATATTGAAAGTGCCAATGAATTTATAACAGAAGCACATAAAGAACAAACGCAATGTCTTGCTCAAGAAGCCAGTGGTGAATCTTCAGAACTCAGCTTTATTATGGTTCACGGTCAAGACCATTTAATGACGACGATGGCATTGAGAGATGCTGCAAATTATATCATTGATATTTACGAGCAATTACAATCTTTAAAAAAATGAATAGGTGATACAGTTGAATAAAGTAATTAAATTTATTGAAAAAATGAAACCATTCTTTGAGAAAGTTGCTTCAAACCCTTATTTAACAGCTATTCGTGATGGTTTCGTTGCATTGATGCCAGTTATCTTATTTTCATCATTATTTATATTAGTGGCTTATGTCCCAAATGTATGGGGATTCCACTGGCCAAAACATGTCGAAGAAATCATTATGAAAGTTTATACCTTCACAATGGGTATGCTTGCACTGTATATGGCTGGAACAGTAACGAAGTCACTGACAGATCATAAAAACTTAAAATTACCGAAAACAAATCAAATTAATGTTATTTCAACATTTGTTGCTGCGGAATCATCATTATTAATTGTAGCAATGAATCCTGTTAAAGATGGTATTAGCATTGATATGTTAGGTACTAAAGGTTTAATCGCATCATTTATCGTTGCATTTATTATTCCGAATATCTATAAGTTCTTTATAGGTAGAAATATAACAATTAAAATGCCACCACAAGTACCTGGTAACATTGCGCAAGCGTTCAAAGATATGATTCCTTTCGCAGTGTCGGTGAGTTTTTTCTGGATAGTAGATATTATCATCCGACAAGTAGCAAGTGGTAACCTTGCTGAACTTGCAACAATCTTGTTAAGCCCATTGTTTACAGCTGCAAACGGGTATTTAGGATTTGCATTAATCTTTGGTTTCATGGCATTTTTCTGGTTTATCGGGGTACATGGTCCTTCAGTAGTTGGACCGGCTGTCATTGCTATTATGTACAATAACCAAGTTGAGAATTTACGCTTATTTAGAGAAGGTCAACAAGCGGATATTGCATTAACACAAAGTACGCAAGACTTTGTTGCTTTAATAGGTGGTACAGGGGCAACATTATTAGTTCCTTATTTATTCATTTTCTTATGTAAATCAAAAGAACTTAAAGCAGTAGGTAAGGCATCATTTATTCCGACAACATTCGCAGTAAATGAACCATTATTATTCGGTGCACCGATTATATTAAATCCGGTGTTTATGATCCCATTCATTATTACACCTATATTAAATTCATGGATTTTAAAGTTCTTCGTTGAAAATTTAGGCATGAACGGATTTATGCATTTCTTACCATGGCCAACACCAGGTCCAATTGGTATTTACATGGCGTCAAACTTCGCACCTTTATCTTTACTGCTTATCGCTGTGATATTGATTTTAGACTTTATCATTTGGACGCCATTTGTTAAAGCATACGACAAAATAAAATTAGAAGAAGAGTGCGTTTCTATAGAAAACCAACATATCACGAATGAACAACCAGTATCTTCAGATAAAGCAGAACCACAAGAAGAAACGAATTATGAATTAAAAGAACAAAAAAATGTATTAGTTGTATGTGCTGGTGGTGGAACAAGCGGTATATTAGCTAACGCTTTAAACAAAACAGCAACTGAGAAACAAGTGAATTTAAATGCAACGGCAAGAGCTTATGGACAAGATATGGATTTAATTAAAGATATGGATATAGTCATACTTGCTCCACAGATGGATTCTATGAAAGACGAAATGAAAAAATATACAGATCAATATAATGCATTATTAATGACAACGACTGGTAAAGAATATATTGCATTAACAAGAGACGGGGAAGCAGCAATCAAAAAAATATACCAATTATTATCTACAAACGAAAAATAAAGAAGGAGTATGAAGATGTTACAATTACCAAAATCATTTGTACTAGGCGCAGCAACTGCTGCATATCAAGTTGAAGGTTCAAGCAAAGTGGATGGAAAAGGGCGCGTGTTATGGGATGAATTTTTAGAACAACAAGGACGATTTAGTCCAGATCCGGCGAGTGACTTTTATAATAGATATGAAGAAGATATTAAATTAGCAAGTGAACACGGCATTAAAGCCATGCGTATATCTATAGCTTGGTCACGTATATTCCCTGAAGGATTTGGAGAAGTTAACGAAGCGGGTGTATGTTATTACAAAAATGTATTTGCTACATGTAGAAAATACAATGTCGAACCTTATGTAACACTACATCATTTTGATACACCAGAGACATTGTTCAAAAAAGGTGACTGGTTATGCAAAGAAAATATCGACCATTTTTTAAATTATGCTGAATTTTGCTTTGAAACATTTAAAGATGAAATTACTTATTGGATGACAATAAATGAACCAATCGCATATACAATGGGACAATATGTAACAGGGGCATTTCCACCAGGGGAGAAATATCAAGTTGTTAAATGTTTGCAAGCGCAACATAATTTAATTGTCGCGCATAGTAGAGTAGTTAAACTGTTTAAAGACAAAGGGTATAAAGGCGAAATTGGTATCATTCATGCATTAACACAATTCTATCCAATTGATAATGATCCAAAAAATGTGCGTGCAGCATATGTCCATGATATTTTTGCAAATGGTTTTATGTTAGATGGTACATTCTTAGGACAATATTCAGAAGAAAAACTCAACGTAGTTAATGAAATATTAAACAATTACAATGGCACTTTGGATATTACAGATAGCGAGAGAGCAGTCATTCAAGAAGCGGCACCATTACAAGACTTTCTAGGAATAAACTATTATCAAAGTAATTGGGTAAAACACCACGATGAAGAAAGTTATATTCACCATAATGGTACAGGAGAGAAAGGTACATCAATATTCAGATTGAAAGGTATATCAGAAATCGTTAAAAACGAACAAATACCTACAACAGATTGGGATTGGTACATTTATCCTGAAGGCTTATATGATATGATTATGCGCATTAAGAAAGATTACCCTGCATATAAGAAATTAATGATAACTGAAAATGGATTAGGGTATAAAGATACTTTCATTGATGAGGATACAATCATCGATGATCAAGCACGTATCGACTATATTGAAGCACATCTTGAAAGTATTAATAAAGCCATTAATGATGGCGCAAATGTTACAGGATACTTTGTATGGTCATTACAAGATATGTTCAGTTGGTCTAATGGCTATAATAAACGATATGGATTATTCTATATCGATTTCGAAACACAGAAACGATATATTAAAAAGAGCGCATTATGGTATAAGGAAATATCAGAACGTATAGATAATCAATAAATAACAAACAAACGCCTAGAGCTATCGTTAAGTTCTAGGCGTTTGTTTGTTATTTATAAAATCTAAGTTCAATCTTAAGATAAAAATTTAGTTATTTGTAAAATAATTGAATTTTTATCTTAAAATGGGAATATTTGTGGTATTATTATTTATGGTGATATTGAAATGTTTAAAAAAATGTGATTCCCTATATTATAATTTTTGTATTCCTCTTTATTCTAATTGCCCATTGTAACAAAGAAGAACATATTAAAGTCGGAATAATTGATAGCGGTATTAGTGATTATCAAAAAGACATAGTATATAAGTCCAAAAATTTTGTAGAAGACGAATCTATTTTTGATACCTATAATCACGGAACTATTATTACTAATATAATAAATGAAACTAGCTCTAAGAATACTAGGTTATATATGGCAAAAAGTATCAATAAAAATGGGAAGTCTCAACAGTCTGATTTCATTAATGCATTCAATTGGTTAGTTAAAAATGATGTTGATATTATCAATATCAGTCAAGGTATGAAATATAATTCTAAAGAAATTTCTCAACTAATAAGACTAGCGGAAGAAAAAGATATTATAGTCATAGCATCTTCAGGAAATAATTACTTAAATGATACAGATTATCCAGCAAAATATCCTGAAGTTATTTCTATTGGAACCATCGATAAAAATGGGAATATACATAGATATAGTGGTGAAGGAAAAATAGACTATGTTGCACTAGGTGTAAATATAAAAGTAAAAGACAATTCAGGAAATGAAAAAATATTTACAGGTAATTCATATGCAACAGCATATGCAACAGGGACAATTATTGATATTTATAATATATATAAGAGCAATATGGAAAATAAAATAATAATAGAAAGTCACTCATATGATCCTTATCACCAAAAAAATTTATTTGGCAAAGGAGTCATTACAAATGAAAAATTACATAACTAAATCGATTTTATCATCTCTATCATAAATTATGACATTGACTATATTTGGGGGTATTGAAAGTCATGCAGAAACAAATAATTATAATTTAGAAAATATTAAAAATTATAATTTAACTAAAAATGATATGAAAAATTTAGAAGATGAAATAAATGTTAAAGAGGTAAAGTCAGAAAATAAAGAACATTTGAATATTAAAGGTGAAACCTCTGATGAAAGTTTTAAATTAAATTATGATTTAAAACAAAGTGGGGCTCTATCGAACTAAAAGAACATTCAAAAAATGAGATTTACGAGTATTCAATTTTTGAATTTAATTCTGAAGAGGATTATAAAATTTCAGTAAGAAATACAACAACTAATGAAACAGCGTTATACTCAATGAAAGAACTTAAGGCTAATAACCCTATTATTATCGCAGCCATTATTAGATATGGGGTAAAACAAGCGATTAAAAAATATGGGAAAAATGCAGTTAGATTAGCTAGAAGTTCTGTAACCAAAAGTAGTAGCCCCGTTTGGAAAAAATTCAAGAGCGCAAAAAACGGAAGAAAGACTAGCGGTTCCGGTAAAAACAAAAGATATTATGAATGGGATCAAAGGCATAGAGAAATTGAAGTTTACAATAATAAAGGAAAACATATCGGAGTAATGGATCCATTGACAGGTAGCATGATTAAACCAGCAGTAAAAGGTAGAAAAATTAAACTTTAAACATTGATAGGAATGAATATAACAGATGAGTAAAATAAGAGGATTAAAAAGAAAATATAAAACTGCGCTAGATGAATATCAAAAGCAAATTAAAAATTTTGATGGGTATGCTGAAATATATGTACCGCAAATCTCTCATAAAGAAATTAAATCAAAGAAATTACAATATCAAACATCAAATTTTCTTATTAAACACACAATAAAAAATATCCCTAGTAAATCAAATTTTATGTATTTATTAGATGAGAACGAACCTTTAAGTAGTCACTTAATTATAACAACTGATGAAAATGACCTAGAACTTAACTTCACAAAACAAAATTATGATAAAAAACCTGATTATATTAAACTTTTGGAGTCTAAATATAATCTTAAATTCAATTGCCATTTAGTCATATGGGAAATGGGGGAAGATGAATATATAAATTTAGAAGAGAATGACAAGAGGGACATATTATATATTAAACAAGAAGATGATAAGATATTAGCAATTACTAATGTTTTATGGACTTATAAAGACTCTAATATTTAACAATTAACCAAATAAAAAGATCACTCTTCTGATTGTTCAGAGAAGTGATCTTTTCTGTTATATCATTTTATTTAGTTATTGGTGTCGCATATGTTTGGATGACTTCATTTAATGATTGTATGTTACTTACACCTTCATTGTTTAGCCACTCAGAACAGCCTTTATCACCGTGTTCTACAAATTGTTGAGTTGCACCTGCCCATGTAGATCTTCCACATAATACACCGTTAAATTTCGCTCCTGCTTCATGTGCAAATTTCAATGTATCTTGGAACAATGACGTTGATACTCCAGCGCTTAAGTAGATATAAGGTAAGTGAGTAGCGTCTGATTGTTCTTTGAAGTATTGCTTAGCTTCTTCTTGCGTATAAACCGCTTCTTCATTTTCATTTGTAAATCCTTCTACATAGTTCATATTCACAGGTACTTCAACTTTAAGTACATCTACTTTAAATCTATCTTCTGAAAATAGTCGCATTGCTTCATTTACTTTCTTAGGTTTCACTTCTGCATATGCTTTAGATGTATTATCTTCAATATTCGCATCATATGACACAATTTCTAAAAAGAATGGGATTTGTTCTGCTTCACATTCAGAACCTACACGTTCAACAAATGCTTCTTTTTGTTTATTGATTTCATCACTTTCATCTACATCAAAATAAACAAGTAATTTAATTGCATCTGCGCCTTTTTCCTTAAGTGCATGTACTGACCATGTATTCAATAAATCAGGGAAGCGGCCAGGTGTTGCTTTGTCATATCCTGTTTTCTCATATGCCAATATTAAACCACAATTAGGATGTTTAACTTCAGAAGCGGGTAGACCATATTCAGGGTCTAAAAGAATGCTAGACGCATATTGTGTTAGTATCTCTGAAACATGCGTTTTAAAATTTTCAATTGCTTCGTCATTTGCTGTTGATCCTAGCATTCTTTTTAAAGCACCACGTTGGTCAATTGCTAAAGCAGCAATTTGTCCTAAGTCATTTGTAAGTTTAGATAAATCTTTAACCATTTATAATTCCTCCAATTTTGAGATGTTAATTTTTGAAAGAAAGTTATCAAAGTTCTTCTTTTGAATAAATCCTGTTTTGTATTCAATTGCATTTGCCATACCGGCAGCCATTGCACACTTTACAGCATAATGGACATCATTTTTATTTAATAAACCATAACTAAACCCAGCTATAGCACTATCTCCAGAACCGACAGCATTTACCGGTTCAATAGTAGGGATGACCACTTTGTATAGTGCATTTTCATATTTATAAATTGCTCCGTCTGCACCTAATGATAGTAAGATACATGGAATATCTTTAAATATTGGTGCATTCAGTTGTTTATTTATTGATTCAAGCGATTGTGATTCATGCTTTGAAATGATTTGTTCTAACTCTTCACTATTAGGTTTTATTAAAAATGGGGAAGTGATATTGTCATTTTTTAAAATTTCATTTAATATTTCGCCATTTACATCTAACAAAACACGCTTATTATATTTTTTAGATAATTCGATGAGATTTCCATACATAGATATATCAATACCAGGAGGCGCACTCCCAGAAATTGAAACTAAGTCACAATCTTCTATAAGTGGTTCAACATGTGTTATAAAATCATCATTCACATTCTGAGCAATTTCTTCACCAGCTTCTAAAATCTCAGTTTGTTGATGTTCTGATAATATAGCGATACATCTTCTAGAATCAGCACCAGTATCAAAAAATCGATGCTTTATCCCGTCTTTATTTAAGTCTTGAACAATAAACTCACCCGTTGGACCTCCAATTAATCCAGTTGCAAGGGGAGATATACCTAAAGTTTGAGCCACTCTCGTAACGTTTAGTCCTTTCCCACCTGCTGATTTATTCATTGAACGTACTCTATTCGTCTTGTTGAGATTGAATTCATCCAACTGATAAGCAATGTCCATCGATGTATTTAAAGTGATTGTTAATAATTTCAAAGTCTCACCTCAATCTACATATTCGCCTTTATTCCATTTTTCTAGATATTCATCAAACATATTTTGTTCGTATTGAACCGAATCACTTGGTAATAAGTGATCTATTTGTTCAATCAGTTTATTATTTTCAGCTGATTCTTTATATTTAGCGTTTATAAAGTGTTCTACGATATCTTTAATTAAATCAATACCTGTAATTGTTCCGCCAACAGCAATCACATTACAGTTGTATTGTTCTTTCGCTAATGTTGCACTTGTAATATCTCGAACTAATGCTACGCGTGCACCAGGCACTTTATTTGCTGATACACTAATACCAACACCTGTTCCACATAATACAACACCTAAATCGGCTTCTCCGTTAGTTACTGACTGAGCAACTTTAACACCGTAAATAGGGTAGTGTGTTCTGTGATGGTCATATGTTCCGAAATCTAACACTTCGTGCCCTAAAGATTTTATGTAATCCGATATTTTTATTTTTTCATCTGTTACGATATGGTCACATCCGATTGCAATTTTCATTATTATTCCTCCTCTTAACACAAACTATTTAACATATCGATTCTGATTTGATGTCTACCTGCATCATAAGTAGATTGACTAAAGTTCTTCGCACAATTGATAGCTAAACCTGGGCCAACAATTTCAGAACCTAAAATAATTAATTGGGTATTATTATGACGCGTTGTCATCATTGCTGATCGGTCATCAGATACAGCCGCAGCAATGACATCTTTATGTTTATTCGCAATGATAAATGGTGCAATACCGTTGTCATCAATAATAATTCCTTTAGCATCCTCGTTTTCTTTTAACTTACGAATTGTGTTTATCGTCACACTATAAACATCATCTTTCAGAGAAGAATCATATAAATCAACTACTTGAACATCTATTTGTTCAAGTGCAGCTACAATCTTATCCTTAAGATCTTTAGAGCGACTGATACTATTAATAACCACTTTCATAAAATTTCCTCCTATGTTCATATTTGTTCGTTTTTGTTAATTATAATATAAAACCAAACACAAATTATGTCAATAATAAAAAGGGAGCGGGACAGAAATCTAATTTTTAAAAAGATTTCGTAGTCCCGCCCCGGCTAGGATGACTAGATACCTAAAAGAGGATGAGACATTACATTATGTCCCATCCTCTTTGATATTCAGCTATTAAATTATTTTAGATTCGTATTTATCTTTAATTTCTTTTGAAATTTCATTATCTGTTATAACAGCATTCACATCATCTATATGATAGAAATCATATAATGCTTGAACACCAAATTTAGAACTATCAGCCGTAATATATTTTTGCATCGCATTCTCAAGAATAATATGGATGCCTTTTCCTTCTTCTTCGTTTGCTGTTGTTAATTTATGTCCATAAATACCATTAACACCAATAAATGCTTTCGAAACATGGAAGTCTTCCATCATTTTATTAGCAAAATGGCCAATGAATGTACCAGTTTTAGCTCTAAAACGACCGCCAACTAAAAGAATATCTATATTAGATAAATCTCTATACTGAAGAAAAATATCAATCGAATTTGTAAATATACTCAAATTTTTATCTTTTATAAAATGATAAATCAGTTCATTTGTTGAACCTGAACCAATGAATATAATATCTTCGTTATGAATTAAATCACCGCATTTTTTCGCAATTTGCATTTTATTTGAAACATTGATTGTTTGCTTTTCTTCATGTGATTTTTCATTATATAGTTCATCGTCTTTCAGTTTTGCACCACCGTGTATTCTTACTAATAAACCTTCACTTTCTAACTCTTTCAAGTCTCGACGAATGGTCATTTCAACGACATTCATTTTTTTCGAAAGGGTAGATACTTTCACAGATTTTTCTATCTTTAATTCATTCATGATGAATCTGTGTCGGTCAACTTTGAGCTTCACAATATATCCTCCTCATATTTATATAAAAGTGCGAATTTGTTTGTATATATTGTATCATAATTTTTTAACAACAATAAATAATGAAAGCTAGGACAAAGGAATTTGTCCTAGCTTTCATTACATTTTATTCTATTTCATCTGTCAGTGTTTCTAATTGATCTACTAGATTACCAATATACTGAATTGTTTCTTTTAAAGGTTTATCTGTAGTAATATCGATACCTGCCAATTCCGCAAGTTCAACAGGTGATTTAGAGCCGCCTGATTTCAATACATTTAACCAATCGTCAACAGCTGGTTGTCCTTCGTTTTCAATACGTTGGCTCATCACAGTACCAATTGTTAATCCAGCTGAATACGTATATGGATATAATCCCATATAATAATGTGGTTGTCGCATCCAAGTAAGTTCCGCACCTTCTGTGATTTCAACTGTGTCACCCCAGAAGTCTGAAATGACTTTACGTTTAATTTCATTGAGTAGTGGGGCAGTCAAAGCCTCACCGTTATCTACTTTTTCATAAACTTCTCGTTGATATTTAGCTTCTAATAAATGCGTAACCATATTATGATAATACGTTCTTGAAATGATTGAACTAATTACCCAACGTTTAAATTTAGGGTCGTCAGATTTCTTCAACAGGCTATTTGCCATTAACATTTCATTCATTGTTGATGGTGCTTCAACAAAATACATAGAACAATCTGCTTGATAAACATTTTGATATGCATTTGCCAAGTTGAAATGACCAGCGTGTCCTAATTCATGTGCTAATACAAACACTTCAGTCATTTTACTTGTCCATGATATAAAGATGAAAGGATTAATTCCATAAGGACTTGCACAATATGCACCAGTTTGTTTACCTTTATTTTGTGGGAAGTCAATCCAACGTTTATCATAGCTATCATTCACCATGTTCATATAATCTTCGCCGAGAATACTTAAACCATCTTTAATATACTCTTTTGAACCTTCAATGGACACATCTGGTTCATAAGTAGGGTCTAATGGAATACGTAAGTCTTCAAACTTTAAAGTATCTAATTGATTTGTACGTTTAAGTAACTGTGCATATCGGCGCATATGTGGTGCTAATTCTTCAGAAATTACATCTATTTGTCGATCATACATTTCTCTCGTCACATCATGAGATTCCAATAAGAAATCAATCACAGAATCATATCCACGTAATTCTGATTCGATTTTTTCTTTTTGTACGTGTGCATTGTATGTTGCAGCAGTTGTATTTTCATATCGACGTAAAGCTTCACTAAATTTTTTGAATGCATTTCGTCTTACTTCAGTATTCGAATCAACTTCATAATCGCCTTCAAACGATACATAATCTAAAGGAATTTCTTCGCCATTTGCTTCAAATGTACCAAATTCTATATCTAACATCTTTGTAATATTATATTGTTCATACGGTGCACCAAAAGTAGGTGAGAAAGTTGCTAATGTCTTTTCTACTTCAGGGTGTAATGTATGCGCCTTTTGACGCTTGAGTAAACTTAAATATTTCGGGAATTCAGATTGCTTTATTAATGCATTAAATGTATCTTCATCTAATTGTAAAATTTCTGATTCCACGAATGACAGTTGACCAGCAATTTTTCCATATGAAGTTGAAAATTGAGCGGCAACTTTTTGGCTATTCGTGTCTGTTGTATCCGTTGAATATAACAACTCTGCGTATGTACTTAAATGGATGATATCAATAATAATATCTCCTTGTTCTTTTAATGCTGATTCAATTGTAGCAATTTCAGTTAATTGATTTACATACTTATTGTTAAAAGCAGTCACGCTCTTCACGACTTCATCTAACGTCTGATAAAAGCCATCATTATTTTGATACAAACTTGAAAGATCCCATGTTTCCTGTGTAGGTACTTCATTTCTTAATACTTGTCCCATTCAACCATCCCTTTAATCAAAATTTTGTAATGTTCTAAAAATTACTTATACTCATTATAATATTTAACTTTTCTTTATACAATTATCTAAAGCAATCTACCAATTTATTTACGTATTTGAACAAATTAATGTAATTGATATAATAATAATCGGGTATAATAATAAATAGAGAAATAAAGGAGGCGTGCATCTTGAATATATTCGATTTCCCAAACTATTTATGGATTTCTGCAGTAATTGTCATTGTATTTTCAATCTTAGCTTCATTAATCCTAAAAAAGCATATCATAAGCGCAGTGCTAACATTTATTATATTAGGACTAATAGCATTTATATTACCTAATTTTTATGATATTACATATGAACCACTACTTGGTTATGCAGCATTTATGGCAATCATTAGTTTAGTTGTTAGTCTAATAACATGGTACTTAATGAGAAAAAACCGAAAAAGATTAGCTGAAAAGCAAAGCCAAGAAGAAGTAATAGAAGATGGACGTCAATTTAACGAACTTAAACGACGTGATAAATAGCAATATAAAAGCAGGAACAACTAAAAGTGTTGTTCCTGCTTTTATATTTATTTCCCTTATTTAAAATAAACCGGTGTAGTAATCGCATATATCGCTTCATTAATTAAAGTAGATTGATCTGCACTTAAATCTGCATTTTTCAATGTACCTTCACGTTCAAAGTCGCATCGTTCTATCGTTGCTATACTTTTAACATTTTTCACATCTATGTATGCTTCAACTCTAACGAAGTGCTGCTTTTCTATCAAATAACGTGTTATAAAGCGAATGGCTTCAGTCATGTAACCATTTCCTTGAGCTGCTGCAACAGTCCAATATCCAATTTCACAAGATGGTAGCCTTGTATCTATATCTTGAAGTACAATAGAACCAACAAATCGATGAGATTCCTTCTCGAATATAAAGTATCTCAAATATCTTTCATTAGTATGTAAATCTGTTGTTTTTTTAATAAATTCATCTAATTTATTTGAATCAAAATCATTATTAAAAAATGCTATCCAATTACTTAATGTATCTACAGATTTCATAATTTCATCAATGATTGTTCTTTTATATGTTAACACTTGATCTCCGGCCAATAGTATTAAACGAGATGTTTCCAAAGTTAAATCAATCGTACGTTCTTTCTTCATATTAAAACTCCTGTCTCACTTATTATCTTATCACTACTATAACATGTAATTTTAGAACTTGATTTAAAAAATTTATATAAACAATTGACTCTAACGTTACGTCAGACATTAAACTCATTCATATGAGGAGGTTAAGTAAATGAAAATGACAGTTAAAGAAGTATCAAATCTCGTAGGTATTAGTGTGCGCACACTACATCACTATGACAAAATCAATTTATTAAAGCCGTCTATGATATCAGAAGCAGGCTATAGACTATATTCTGAAGACAATATAGATCGACTACAGCAAATATTATTTTTCAAAGCCCTTGATTTTCCTCTAAAAAAGATAAAAAGCATACTCGACGATCCATCGTTTGATAAACAAGAAGCGTTGTTCATGCACAAAAGAATGTTATTAGAGAAAAAAACACAAATAGAACAAATCATTCAAACGATAGAACAAACTGAAAAACATTTAAAAGGAGAAATTAACATGACTAATGAAGAAAAATTTAAAGGATTTAACTTCAATGATGATCAGTATCAAACAGAAGCACGTAGCAAGTGGGGCGAACAAACTGTTGAAAAAGCAAATGAACAAATAAATCAATGGTCTAATGATAAAAAGTCAGCAAAAGAAGAAGAAATGAACGATATCTTTAGATCATTTGCTGAAATCAGAACAGAATCAGCACATTCAGAAAAAGCACAATTACTCGTACAAAGATGGTATAACTACTTAAATAGTAATATCAATTATAATTACACATTAGAAATATTTAATAGTCTCGGTGAAATGTATACTGCAGATGAAAGATTTACAAAGAATATAGATCAATTTGGTGAAGGAACTGCTGAATTCATTAGCAAAGCAATTAGTATTTATGTTAAAAACTATGAATAGATGCTAAGAAGAAAGAAAAACACTTTAAAACGTATTAATTATGATTTAAAGTGTTTTTTTATTTATAATAAATCTGTGCAAAACTAAATATCCGTACCTAAAAATAATGAATAAACATCTTAAATAACAATTATGTACATTCATCAATTAAACAAACACATTTTAAGTGATGTTTATAAACATATTTAGTTATTTGAACTCTAAATGACAATTAAAGACTTTATATTGTATATATAATTACTAACCAGATTTTGATACTCAATTAAGGATTTTAAGCTTAATTAACATCTTAAATCCAATTATTAAGCATTGGCTGTTAAGTACAGAAATATAACGATATTATAGATTAATCATTTTGATCAACAGATTTGTTTAAACGAATGGAAAAACTAGATAGAATACCAGACACGTAAGTTAGTAAATCACAAAGAACAAATGATATAAATTAATCTAGAAAAATAAAAAGAAAATACACATAAACATACTGAATAGGCGTCCCCTAAAGACAATATACATAACTTCCTATAATATATATTATGTAAACTAATTAATGCTAATTTTTAAATATCCTCGAATTTAGCCTTATTTATGTATTTTTCGTTCATATATGCTTTATTCGCTATTATAACTTAAATTAACTATTATTAATTCTTTGTTTTAAATTGTTACTGTTCACTTAGCTTTAATTACATGAATCAAATCTCTAATTAACTAAAATTAAAAAGTTCATTCTAGCTATACGTTTATATAAGTTATTTAATCAATTTTAATTGATTCTGATATGTAATTTTAAAACGTAGATCAAATCATCATATGCATTATAAATTCATTAAACTTAACAAGCAATTCTAGCAGTTAAATTGCTGCTCAATTAGCTATAAAGTTAAAAAATTTAGCGCCCTACTTTTTAGATATATTTTTTGGTATATTATTACACTAAAATGTAGTATTATTACTTGATTATAAAAAAACCGTTACAATTGCTTGATGAATAAGCAAACGTAACGGTACAAAAAAATAAAGGCGACTAGCCACACCAATAAAGCCCTCACTACTGCCATAGTGAGGGCTTCGGTGTTAATATACTGGATATGTTTACAAAATAATTATAGCATTTTACACATTTTCTCGCAATTACTATTTGTTAATTTTTAGGATAATATTGACTTTCACCCTATTGCTACTATTTCTTAATTTTTGATCTTACTTTTTGAATCGTATTGTATAAGAAGTATTTTTTCTTATTAATTGGCTTATAGAAGTCTCCAATTAATTCTTCAATTTGAACATTGAAACCACGTTTAAATCGATAAACCCCATAATCTTCACTATCTTCAGTAAAGTCTCCTGATACTCCATAGAAGTTATAACGATCAAAGCCATTTTCAAAGCAATAATTAATCATATGCCAATGCATCATATATGGTCCCATAAAGTGATTGTATTTTTCACTTGAACCACCAGAGAAGTAATTGATTTCATATGCATTTTCAAAGAACACGCCTGATGCTAAGTTTAGGATTTCTCCATCTGTCTTAATTAACTCACTTGTCTCAAGTAATTCTTTTTGCGCATGATCAATTTGCTTATCAGCTTCAGCAATTTTTTTAAGTTGTTTTTCTGATTTATTTTCTTTAGACATCATTTGATCTCTTTTAGATTCTAAATCATTTAAATTTGCTTGTGTTGTTTCTATATACTCTTTTAAATCGATATAAGCTAATGGTACAAGTGCTTTAGAACCATATGTATCGATAAAGTTTAAGAAATAGTCATCTGTTTTAGAAATGAATCCAGCTCTTTCTTCTGTTTCTCTATATAATTTAAAGAAGATGTCTAATTCATCTCTTTCTAGAAAACGTACTTTCACACCATAATTGTGCGCTTTATTTACATTACGTTTTCTTTGGCTGTCAAAACCTTTTTTAACTTCTGCCAATGTTTTATCTTTAAGATTTAATACACCCATCCATCTAACTTGACTCGATGGATCATATTTTGTTGTGAAGCCATGATGGTTATAACCAAATGATTTAATTAAATTTATAATTTCATCATTTGCTCCATCTTCTTTAAGTTGTTTAATGTCTTTATCATAAATGTTGTAAATCCAATATGGATCAACTTTTACATATAAACATTGATGTTGTTTTAAATATTTTTCAAGTGCTTTAAAGTAAAATTCAACTAATTCAAGATTACGGTAGTCCATCACTGGTCCACGGTTAGAGTAATAAACATAGCTACCTAACGTTGGAATTTTAGAGAATAAACTAGCTGCAACAACTTGATTATCCTCATCTTTTACGCCTAGTAAAACGACTTGAAACCCATCATTTTCTCTCGTTTTAATATTTTCTTTTACTTGAAAATAGTGACTTTCATATTGACTATCTGAAACAAATTCATCATATTCAGTAACGGTTAACTCTGTAAATTTCATATTATCAAAATCCCTCTCTTACAGAAAATCATTTATTTTTTTAATACTTTTTTTAAAGTTGAATAAGCTTTATATGCGGGTTTATTAATTGGTGTAACGAAATCCCCAATATATTCATACACATCAGCGTTATATCCTTTTTTAAACTTAATGACACCAACATCAGGTGCATCTTCTGAGAAATCTCCACTGATTCCGTAGAAATTATAACGTTTAATATTATTGTCCATAGCGTATTTAATCATTTCCCATTGAATTGCATAACTTCCAGCAAAATGACGATATTCATTTGATGATCCGCCTGCATAATACACTACTTCAAATTGATTAATAATAAAGAATCCTGCTGCTATTGGTAACGTATCGCCATGTTCTTGACGTAATTGTTTCGCTTCTTCTAATTTCGTTTCATTAGCTTCCCTTTGTTGCTTTAAGTTATCGATTTTGTTAACAGTTTTTTTATTGTCTGGTTTTTTCTCTAACTCTTTTTCAGCTTTAACAATATCTTTATTGTATTGCTCATGCTCTTTTTCAAGTTGAGGAATGTACGTTTCGAAATCAATATATGCTAATGGTATTTTTACGTTTTCGAAATACTTTAAGCGATTATAGTAAAAATCGTCTCCACGATCATCGAAATCTTTCTTCTCAGTTGTATCACCCATAAACTGTCTGAATATCGGCATTTCATCTTTAGATAAGAAACGGACTTTTACACCATTTTTTTGAACTTTTTTAGTATTTCTTTTTCTTAAACTGTCCATGTTTTTGATAAGTGTTTGTTCATTCATACCATCTAATTCAAGTACGGAATGCCATCTTATTTGATGAATTGGATGGAACCCAGTCGTAAATCCTTGATGTTTATACCCTAATGACTCAAATTGTTCGATTAAACCGTCCCGATTAAATGATTTTGTGATATTACCGTCATGGTCTCTCATTTGATAAGGTAAGTATGGATCAATTCTAAGGAATAATCCGTTGTAACTTTTTAAGTACTTTACAATTTCTTTAAAGAAAAAGTCTACAAGCTCTTTGTTATCATAATCCATTACCGGACCACGATTTGAGTAGAAGTAATTAAATTTTTTCATTACAGGCACACTTGTTAATAAACAAGCAGCAAGAATTTCTTCATTTTCATCTTTAACACCAACTAAATGCGTTGATGTACCTTCTGATACTTTTAATTCATAATTCCCTACCGCCTGCGTAAAATGTGCATAAGGCATCTTATTAGTAAACGTTTCAAATTCACCAGTAGTTAAATTTGTAAATTTCATTTATATAATACTCCCAATCTTAATATTATGTATTTTGTTCAATTATACAATATTTTATCTCTATTCTAAAACAATACTCATTACTATACCATTATTTCACATAGAAAAAACCTACCATTTGGTAGGTTTTTTAATATTATTGCGTTATTTTATAATATTTACAAATTTTTCAGCAACTTCTTGACTTGAATTTGGGTTTTGTCCAGTAACGAATTTGCCATCTATAACTGTATGAGATTCAAAATCTGTACCTTGAACAAATCTAGCACCTTGTTTTTCAAGTTGAGATTGAAGTAAGAAAGGTACATCATTTTCAAGTTGCATTGCTTTTTCTTCACTATCTGTAAATGCAGTTAATTTAACATCATTGACTAAGTAGCTACCATCAGGCAACTTTGCACCTACAAACGCACTTGGCCCGTGGCATACTGCGCCGATAACTTTGTCATTATTTTTATAATATGCAAGCATATTTTCTAAATCACTATTATTTGGGAAGTCAAATACTGTACCATGTCCACCTGGCAAGAATATGCCATCATATTGTTCAAATACAATATCACTAATATTGTGTGTATGCTGCATTTTCTCTAATACATCATGGTATTCTTTAGCTTCATCATTTTGAGTGGAATTTGGATCTATAGGGACACTGCCACCTTTAACGGAAGCAATATCAACTTCTAAACCTGCCTTGATAAATATTTTATATGGGATTGCTGCTTCTTCAAGCCATAGTCCAGTTGGTTTGCCATCTTTGAATTGCGATTCATTAGTAACTACGATTAGAACTTTTTTGCTCATTAGAAACACTCCTTTATCATTTGTAGTGTCGATTATACATGATGTTTTATATAAATTCTTCTAAGAAGCTTTTTTGTTCATTTAATCGTTATCTAATGCGGTTCTGATAGAATTTAAATATCCGATTGTTTTATCAATCGAGTCAAATTCTAACCTTTGAACAATCTCACTTCCAATAACTATTCCATCACTGAAACTTTTAATTTCTTTCGCATGTTCAACTGTTTTGATTCCGAATCCACATACGACTGGCACATTGGCATGTGTCTTAATAAATTCCATTCGATCTTTTAATCCTTCATGGAATCCTCTTCCGTCACCAGTTGTAGCATTCATCGTCACAGTATATATGAAACCTTCAGCATTTTCGGCAATTTTCTTTATTCTTTTATCACTTGATGTCATTGCGATTAATGAAATTAATTTGACCTGAGTGTTTTTCAGTTTTTCTTTAAAACGTTCACCTAATTCAAATGGTAAATCAGGAATAATTAATCCATATACATTTGCTTCTGAAATTCTTTCAATAAATGCATCAACGCCATATGAATCGATCAAATTATAATATGTCATTAATAAATAAGGTGTTTGGATATCATTTTTATTTTCAATCAATTGATCAATAATTTTGTTAACATTCATACCTTGTTTAATTGCTTGTTGTCCAGCACGCATAATTGTCGGTCCATCTGCAACTGGATCTGAAAACGGTAAACCAATTTCTATAAAATCTGCGCCATTTTCATCCATTAATTTTAAAGATTTAATAAAATTTTCGTTCCCCATAATATATGGTATGAATAGTTTACTCATGTTGCTCACCTTCTTTACTCTGCATATAATTTCTTATAGATTCCATATCTTTATCACCTCTACCAGAAACAGTGACAACGAGTATTTCTTCTTTACTCATAGTTGGTGCTAACTTTTCTACATAACTTAAAGCATGCGCACTCTCAATTGCTGGAATAATACCTTCCAGTTGCGTGAATTTGATAAGTGCATCCATAGCTTCTGTATCACTTGCATTCGGATAATTCACACGACCAATTTCATTATAATAACTATGTTCTGGTCCCACACCTGGATAATCAAGTCCAGCTGATATAGAATGTGCAAGTTCAATTTGACCGTTGTCATCTTGTATTAAATACATTCTAGAGCCATGTAATACACCTGGTTTACCTTTATGAATAGCCAATGCATGTTTAGTTGTATCTACTCCTTTACCTGCTGCCTCAACACCATATAATTTAACAGATGTATCTTTTATAAATGGATAAAATGTACCGATAGCATTTGAACCTCCACCAATACATGCAACAATAGCATCAGGTAAGCGTGATTCTTTTTCTAAAATTTGTGTTTTAATTTCTTTACCAATTACACTTTGTAAATCTCTAACGATTGTTGGGAAAGGATGTGGTCCTAATGCAGAACCTAACAAGTAATGTGTGTCTTCAACATGTGATACCCAGTATTGTAAAGCTTTATTAACCGCATCTGATAATGTCCCTTGACCATCTGTTACTGGTACAACTTTAGCACCCAGCAATTCCATTCTAAATACATTTAATGCTTGTCTTTCTATATCTTCTTCTCCCATAAATACGATGAGTTCCATATCAAATAAAGCAGCAATTGTTGCACTCGCTACACCATGTTGACCTGCGCCTGTTTCAGCAACTAATTTCTTTTTGCCCATTTTTTTAGCAATCAACGCTTGTCCAAGCGCATTATTAATTTTATGCGCACCTGTATGATTGAGGTCTTCACGTTTTAAATATATTTTAGCGCCACCCAATTCCTCTGTATAACGTTCCGCAAAAGTTAATGGTGTTTCTCTTCCAACATAATCTTTTAAATACGCATTTAAAGTTTGATGGAATTCAGGATCATTTTTCAATTGGTTATACGTTTCATTAAGTTCTTCTATTGCTGGCATCAATGTCTCTGGTACATATTGTCCACCAAATTCACCAAAGAAACCTAAGTCATCTGCTTCTAGCTGAATATCTTTGTTCACAGTAATCATCCCTTTACATTTTTTAATAGTGATTTAATTTTTTCGTGATTTTTTTTACCATTTGTTTCAATACCACTGGATATGTCGAAACCAGATTGATTTAAATGAAGTGTTTCAATGTATTTTATTTTCTCTTCGTTTAATCCTCCAGCAATTAAATATTGAACATCATGAATATCATTGAGTATTTGCCAATCAAATGATCGACCAGTTCCACCATAATCCTTTGAAGGTGTATCAATTAAGAACATATCAACGACATCTTTATAAATGCTTATATTCGATATTAATGATGCGTTTGCTGGCAATGCCTTGAAAATTTTAATCTTCGGATACTTTTCTTTTACTTGTTTGATAAAATCGTAAGTTTCATCTCCGTGAAATTGAATCGTATTTATATTTGTATGTTCAATTAATCGCTCAATTTCCTCTATAGTTACATTTACAACGACAGCTACTCGATCTATATTACTCGGTATTTGCACTGTTAGTATTGCTATTTCATTTATGGATACATATCGCTTACTTTTTGGATATGTAATAAATCCAATTGCATCTACGTGATGTTGAATTGCTGTTGTTATTGTTTCTGAATCTTGGAATCCACAACATTTAATGTACATGATGTTCACCTTGTTTATTTAATCTTAAACTTGGAAGAAATCCATCTAATTGTGGATGTTTCATCAATGATTCACCTATTAATGCTCCATCTATACCACTGGCAATAATACTTTCAACATCTTCTAATGTTCTAATGCCACTTTCAGAAATGTACGTGACATTTGGTTTAATTGTTTTCAATATTTCATTTGTATGTTTAACATCCGTTACAAATCGTTTTAAATCTCTATTATTTACACCTATTAATGCTGCATCAATTGCATGGGCGATTTCTAACTCTTCTTGATCATGTACTTCAACGAGTACTTCTAATCCTTTACTGACCGCATAGTCATATAATTCTGATAATTTTTCTTTTGATAATATATTAACGATTAGCAATACGATAGAGGCACCTGTATGATACGCTAAATCAATTTGTATCTTATCAATAATGAAATCTTTACATAACACTGGCAATGTTGTTTTAGTTGTTAAACGTTGTAGGCGTTCATAACTACCATCAAAATATTGCTCATCCGTTAATATTGAAATAGCAGAAGCACCATGTTGTTCATACAATTTAATTTGTGTTTCCATATCTCTCTTAGGGATATCAGATACCGTAGGACTTTTCGCTTTTAATTCAGCAATAATATTTAGTTGTTGATCATTTTTTACTCTATCTAGAAAAGTCGTTTTATGTTGAATATTGACTGGTGTTAATGTTTTTAATTTTTGTTCATAATAACCTTCTTCAAGTAATGTTTTTTTATATTCAACTATTTCATCTAATATTGTCATAAACTGTTCCTCCTACTAATTCTAATATTTTTAATGCTTCTTTTTGATTTATTATTTCTTTAGCTAATGTTACACCATCTTGAATGCTATCTACCTTTTCACCAACATATAATGCTAGTGCTGCATTTAATACAACAACATCTCTTTTAGGTCCTTGATCATTACCTACTAATATATCTAATGTGATTTTTTTATTTTCTTCAGGTGTTCCACCTTTTAATTCATCATTACTTGCCGTTTGAAGTCCGTAATCTTTAGCATGAACAGTATAATGCTCAATACCTTTATTTTGCGTAATTTCAAAGATTTGATTATTCCCTGATAAAGTTGCTTCATCCATACCGCCAGCACCATGAACGACAATGGCACGTTTACGGCCTAACTTATACAATGCCTCCGCAATGGTATCTAGTTTTGATTCATCATAAACCCCCATAACTTGATAATCCAAACGATAAGGATGAATCATCGGTCCTAACAAATTAAAAGTTGTCGGCGTAGGAATCGATTTTCTAACAGGTTGCAGCATTTTCATTATTGGATAAGTTTCTGTAGCACTTAAAAATGCTAAATGTGTTTTATTTACTCGATCAGTTGCTTCTTCAATTGGTGTTGTATGAATATTTAAAGCGGATAATATATCAATACTTCCAGTTTTAGATGTAATGCTTTTATTACCATGCTTCAATACTTTCAATCCAGCTGCTGCAACTATAAATGAAGCGGTAGTAGAGATATTAAAACTACCTGAATGATCGCCTCCAGTTCCACAAACACAAATACTATCTTCTATATATGGTCTATCTTTATATGTTGTTTCTATTAAACTTTGCGTTAAATGAGATAACTCATCAGATGTTTCACCTTTCATGCTTAATGCAACTAAATGTGCCACTTTCAATGAAACATCGACTTGATCGTTCATCATCATTTCTACAAAAGTCTTCATTTCTTCTTGTGATAAATTACGATATTGAATGAGTTGTTTTAATGTGTCCATTGTTTGCACCTTCCTTTGTCGTATTTATAAACGCATGAATAATTTCATTTCCATAATCAGAAGCAAAAGATTCAGGATGATATTGAATACCAAAATGTGGTTTGTTGCGATGTTCAAATGACTGTATCGCATCTTTTGTTCTACCTGTTACAACTAGTTCTTCTGGAAAACTTACTTCTTCACTAATTAACGAATGATATCTCATGATATTGAAATGTTGCTTACACGCTTTATATAAAACAGATGGTTCAATCAAATTGATTTGATCTACTTTTCCGTGTTTCACTTCTTGTCCTACGATAACTTTTCCGCCATAATATGTTGTTAAAGCTTGGGCACCTAAACATATGCCTAAAATAGGTTTATCATGGTAAGCATTAATGATTTTCTTTAAATCATCAGTATCTTCTGGGTGACCTGGTCCTGGTGATATGACAAGTCCATCAATTTTTAAATTTAATGGTGCTTCATCTGGATGGTAAATGACAACTTCATCAAATTGTTTAATTAAATCAACTAAGTTATACGTAAATGAATCATAATTATCTATAACTAATATCATGGCGATACCTCCAATAAACTTTTAGCTTTTATCATTGTTTCTTTTAATTCTTTTTCTGGATTTGAATCATAAACGACACCACATCCAGCTTCTACGTTGACATATTCTTTATCGACAACCATTGTTCGAATCGTTAATGCAAAGTCTAAATCATGATTGCAATTAATGTAACCGACGCCACCTGCATAGATACCTCTTTTTTGTTTTCTACTTTCATAAATTCTTGAAATTGCTCTAGTTTTAGGTGCGCCAGACACTGTTCCGGCTGGTAGTAGTGCGGTAATCATTTGAAGCGGTGTGACTTCAGGTCTGATTTTACCTTCAACGATAGTTACGATATGCATAACATGTTCAAATCTTTCAATTGTCATCAATTTAGGCATATACACCGTTCCAGTTTGAGCAATCATATTTAAATCGTTTCTTCCTAAGTCAACAAGCATGCGATGTTCTGCTAATTCTTTTTCATCTGTTAACAGTGCGATTTCATTTTGTTTATCTTCTTCTTCCGATTGACCACGCTTATTCGTCCCTGCGATTGGATTCGTTGTAATAACATCACCTTGTTTTTTTATAAAGCTTTCTGGTGAAGATCCAATGATTGTTCTTTCTTCATCGTCAACATAATACATATATGGACTTGGATTTTGTCTTTTTAAATTTTTATAAATTTGAAGTTTTAAATTTTCATGATTTTCTTCATCGAAAAAGTGCTTGTATTTATATATTCTTGAAGGGACAACTTGGAACATATCTCCCTTTCCAATTAATGATTTGTAATGCTCAACTTCTTTCATGAAATCATCTTCAGTAATATTTGTTTCTAGTTCGCCTCTTTGTTGATGTTCAATTTTATTTTGGAATAAAGGTACATTTTTCAAGGCGTTAACCATTTGATCTACTTCGTTGTTTAATTGATTTTCATTTTTATCACTAAATAAATTTGTAGCAATAACAAATAATTCTTCTTTAAAATGATCAAAAATATAAGCTGATTCTACTAAGTTAAATGAAGCATCCGGTATTTCTGATTTCACTGCAATTTGTTGTAAGATTTTATTTTGGTATCTAATTAAGTCAAAGCTGCAATAACCAATCATTCCTGAAATGAAAGGCAAATGACTTAAAGATTCTGGTATTTCTTCAACTTTCATATTATTAATAAATTTCTCTAATGATTCATACGGTGCTTCGTATTGTATATGTTCTTCATTGTTGAGTAAGATTTTAAAGTATTCATCAAATAATTGAACCTTGCCTATCGCATCAAAAGCGACAATTGAAAATCTTCCTTTCATTTGATCTGTACTTGCACTTTCAAGTATCATTTTTTGATTTTTAATTTGCCCCAATGCTTCGGGCGTTATATCTGCATTTAATTTTTTATATTTAATATCCATCATTATTCCTCCTTAATAAAAAAACCGCGCATAAACATCCATAAATAACAGGACGCTTATGCGCGGTACCACCTTGATTAATAAGTCTAAACTTATTCACTCATTTAATATTTTATTTTCTTACGATACAGTCCCCAATTCTGAACGAATGTGTGTTAGTTTTCATCAGACACTAACTTTCTATTTGCTACACCTATCATTCATACTCCGACTATATTTTTTTATACAAAAAGACACCACAATTACGCAATCTGTAAGGACGCGTTACCGTGGTGCCACCTTAGTTAACATTTAATCTTATGTTCACTTTAAAAACTATATAATTGTTATTTTGAAAGCCCAATTCTCTCATTGTACGCTGTGCTAATTTTCATCAACCATTAGCTTTCTATTTGCTACAAACGATACGAGATACTTATCTTTCAAATTCCGAATAATTGTTTCGGATGAATTAAATAACACTATACGAGAAATATTTCTGTATGTCAACCCATCAATTTCATTTAAAGTTTTATTGGTGATAAACAATATGCAGTTAATAACTTTCCACTTTCGTTAATAGAATCCTCATGCGTACGTTCTAAAGCATGTGATGATTCTATGCCGGGACCAAACAATCCATGCCTAATATCTGCACCAGCGGTTAATGCTGCAGAGGCATCCGAAGCATAATATGGATAAATATCCACTTTAAATTTAATATCATTTTCTTTACATAAATTGACGAGATGGTTTCTTAATCCAACATGATATGGACCAGATGCATCTTTCGCACAAATAGAAACAGTATATTCATCAGATGATTGTCCGTCGCCTAAAGCACCCATATCAAAAGCGATTAATTCAACAATATTTTCAGAAATACTAGAATTTGCGCCATATCCAATTTCTTCGTTATTTGAAATATAAAATTGCGTCGTATGTGGCAATTCAATATTGTTCTCTTTTACATATTTTAAAAATTGTAATATGATCGCTACACTCGCTTTATCATCTAAATGACGTGACTTAACAAATCCACTATCCGTATGATCAAAACGTGGATAAAAACTCACAGCATCTCCTATTTCAATACCTAAATTTCTTGTATCATCAACATTAAATGTCTTTTCATCAATCCGTACTTCCATATGTTCAGCATCTCTAGGAATTTTAGTATTGTTTCTATATACATGCACACTTGTTTCGTGCAAACAAATCGTCCCCGAAATTTCTTTTCCAGTTTGTGTTGTAATAGTGCAATACTCACCTTCTATTGCATTCCAACTAAAGCCACCAATTAAATCTAACTTCAATCGGCCATCTTCATTGATATCTTTTACAATCGCACCTAATGTATCAACATGAGCTGTAATCAAACGTTGTGATGTATCATTTTTCCCAGGAACATTGATAAATAATCCACCTTTATTTGTTACACTTGTTTCATAGTTTAAATCTTCAGCAAATTGCTTACAGTATGTTATTGCTGGATCTGCAAAACCTGATGGACTATTAATATGTACTAGTTCTTCAATCATTTTAATTGTTTCTTGTATATTAATTGTCATTTCAATCACTCCTCTTAGTTTAATTAATATTTTAAACTTTTAAAAAAATAAATCAATAACACTTGCATTCATGCGCTAACTTGCTTTAAACTATTAAAGTATTGGAGGGATTTTTATGCAACGCATATTTATCGTAGGGCTCGGTTTAATTGGAGGAAGTTTAATACAGAATATTAAATTTCATCATCCAAACATACATATCACAGGATATGATTATTTTGACAAACATTCAGAAATTGCACTATCAATGGGCATGATCGATGAAATCGCAACTAATTTTGATTCAGCGGCTAGTCAAGCTGATTTAATTATACTCGCTACACCTGTTCAACAATCAATTGAATACGGTAAACGATTGCTTAACATTGAAACGAAGCCTGGATTAATTGTGACGGATACAGGTAGCACTAAACTTGGACTCAGTTCGTTAGAATGCGCCCTTTTAAGTAAGGATATTCATTTAATTGGCGGACATCCAATGGCAGGAAGTCATAAATCAGGCGTAATCAATGCTAAGAAACATTTGTTTGAAAATGCATACTACGTATTAATATTTGATAAAGAAGAAAATAAAGCAGCATACAGTGAAATTAAGTTACTTTTAGAACCAACAAAAGCAAAATTCTTAAAAATGTCTGCTAAAGAACATGATTATGTGACAGGTGTCGTGAGTCATTTCCCACATGTAATCGCATCTAGTTTAATTCATATGAATCAAGAAAATACGAACGTTTCCGAGAATGTAAAGACACTTGCAGCAGGAGGATTTCGTGATATTACACGAATAGCAAGTAGTAATGCAGATATGTGGAGAGATATTACATTAGAAAACAAAGTACATTTAGTCACGTTGATGGAGAACTGGATAGAACAAATGAAGCAAACAAAAGACCTTATTCAAGAAGGAAATCCAGCGCTCATCCATGATTTTTATCAATCAGCAAAGACATATAGAGATCAACTGCCCGTTAAAGAACAAGGTGCACTCACATCGACTTTCGATTTATATGTAGATATCCCAGATAAACCCGGTATGATCAGTGAAGTTACGAGAATATTAGGTCAAAGTGAAATATCAATTACAAACATTCGAATTTTAGAAGTACGAGAAGATATCATGGGGGCATTGAGATTAAGCTTTAAGTCCAGTAATGATAGAGACCGTGCAATAGAAGCATTAAATACATTTGATTCTTATACGTTGTAGAAAATCAATATTTAAAAAAACACCCTTATTTATACTTTTCCGTATAAATAAAGGGTGTTTTTATAGTGATAATTAATAAGTCTTTATAAAGTTTCAGATACTTTTTTAGTGTAGTACATCGTATTGATTAAATATAATATGATCATCAGACTGACACTGAAAAATTGATTATTATTTGATGTCATTGAAAAAATTGATGCTATTGCTATCATGATGACAATCAATTGCTGGTTTAACGTATATGTTTTTTGAAGTGCTACTAATGTTATATATTGTTCTCCACTATCCATCATATCAATTAATTTTTCATTTAATTTTTTATCTGTAAAATGTGGATAGTTGCGTTCTGGATATAATTTCTTTAATTTTTTGATATGTAGAAATGATATAGGCGCTGTTACAATTAATGCGATAATTGTGATTAGATATGCAATAACACTAAAATCAGTTGAGACGTTAATTATGATATTCAACATGATTAGGCCCACTGTCATAATTAAACCAATTAAAACTGGAGGATATATGAGTGTTCTCTCTAATTTCATTTCTATTTCATCTTCATTTTGAGTAGTTGTTTCAACTTTTCTATAATTATCAGCTTTTTTATATACACTTAATAACATCAATAAAAATAAGATATAAATACCTAAAAGTATTAAAATTGTTGTAACTGTTTGTAACTTATTCAATTTAAATTCAAATATATTAGAAGTTCCATCTAGCAAACTAGCTAATAATCCCCCACAAACGCCTCCGATTATTAAATATAAGACGAAATTTCCTATAAACATTATTTTATTTCTCTTCATAATTCATCCTCCTCAAAAATAAACACATCTTCCACTTTTTCTTTAAGTATTCTTGCTATCTTTACAGCTGTTAAAACGGAAGGCATAAAATTATTCCTCTCTATTAACGATACTGTTTGTCTAGATATCCCTGCTCTTTTTGCTAACTCTGTTTGGTTAAATCCTTCACGAGCACGTAACTCTTTAACCCTATTTTTCATTTCTCCACCACCTACATCCCTAAATATATATTATTATTGTCATTTTGACAACTATACTTGTCAAAATTAAACGTATTTTTGTCAAAAATATAAACTTTAAGATAAAAAACGGCAATAAAGTCTATGACTTTATTGCCGTTTGAAAATTTGAAACACGTATCGCAGTTTTTATTTAATCGATAGTATTCTATATATTTGTTCTGCTTGTTGCTCCAATAATATTTCTGTTTCAGTCATTGCTTTATCTAAAGTCATCGGTCCATTTGTAATACTAAATGCTGCTGTTAATCCTTGCTCATATAATTTATGAAGGTCTTTTTCAACGCCTCCAACTAATGCAATTACAGGAATTTGATATTTACTTGCCAATTGACATAATCCAGAAATGACTTTTCCTCCTGCAGTTTGTCCATCAACTTTACCTTCACCCGTAAATATATAATCAAACTGTTCATTCTCTATTAATGTCTTTAAATTTACAAAGTCACTTACAAGTTCGATACCTTGTTTTAATGCAGCATTCAACAATGCAATCATGCCGCCTGCTGCTCCACCTGCCGCACCTGCACCTTCTAGTTGATGTATCGCGATACCTTTTTCTTTTTTAATAATATTAGCGAAATGCTCTAATGATTGATCGAGTTGTTTAACCATTTCTGGTGTTGCACCTTTTTGAGGTCCAAATATATAACTTGCACCTTGTTCACCAATGAAAGGATTTTTTACATCACAAGCAATCTCAAAGTGTGCATCTTTTAACTGTGGTAATACTTGTGAATCATCAATTGTTGATAAATCATTTAAATATTGCCCACCATAAAGTAATTCATGTCCTTTATCATCAAAAAACTGATATCCCAGTGCTTGTAATAATCCTACTCCTGCATCGTTAGTAGCACTGCCACCTAAACAAATAATAAAATGTTTAATTCCACTTTCTAATGCGTGCTTTATTAATAGACCAGACCCAAAGGAAGTTGTAATTAACGGGTTGAGTTCTTCTATTTTCAATAAATCTATGCCTGAACTTGTTGCTAGTTCTACTATTGCTGTTTTACCGTCTCCAGTAATACCGTATTCAGCCATCATCGGTCTTCCTAATGGATCTATACTTTGAACAGAAACGACGTCTCCTTCTGTTGCTTGAACTAAATTGATCATTGTACCTTCTCCGCCATCAGCCATCGGAAGTAAAGTCGATTGAACGGTATCATCAACTGTTAAAATTCCCTTTTCAATCGATTTTGCTGTATTCAAAGCATCTAAACTACCTTTAAATGAATCTGGTGCTATTAATATTTTCAACGTAACTACCCCTTTGTAAAATAATTTATGTAAATATTTTAACATTTATATAATTATATTGGGATGTCATAAAAAAGAAACAGAGTCAAAAAGCACCCTGTTTCATAACGAATTTATTTAATTATTAATTTATTCTTGGTGTGTAAAACATAAATCCCAACCAATACCAAATTTATCAATTAATTTTGCATAACTTTGACCCCAAAATGTTTTCTCAAGTGGCATTAATACTTGGCCACCTTCTTTGAAAATATTAAACACTTCAGTTAATTTTTCTTCTGTTTCAAACTCCAACACGACATATATATTGTGCGTCTTATGCAACGAATCATCATCATTCGGAATATCTGAAAACATTAATAAATGACCATTTACGTCCAATTGTGCATGTATAATTCTATTAGAATCTTGTGCAGCACCCACATCTGCATCTCCATATGTTTGTGATTCTCTTACACTTCCATCTAGCGCTTCACTATAAAATGCCAAGGCTTCTTCGCAAGTACCGTTAAAGTAAAGATAAGGTGTAACTTGTTTAATCACCATGCACCACTCCCTATATTTAATTGTGGGTCAAAATTAAGTATATAAATGCATATAAATTTTGTCAAATGTTAATATAGTTTACAAATTACTTACTTTAAGGAAATGATTTGTTCGAGTATCATTCCCTTCTTCTATTTTTAAATTTTCAATGATATCATTTCGTTCTTTTATAAATTCATGTTTAAAATGATTCAACTCTCTAGCTTGTTCAGGAACAAATTGTTCAAGTGCAATATAAATGGTATGATAATTTGCTTGCTTATCGCACATTTGTTCAGTGAAACTCCAAATTACTCTGAAGATATCCATCGCAATATTTGTGCCATCTTTCAGTGTATATTTCTTTTCGATAGTATCCTGATTTACTCCTTCAATTGAAAACATGATTGTTTTCGCAAGGATATCTCTTGATCTCAACTGCATGGATAATTTTTCTACGTTTTCAAGTATGATATTTTTTAATTCGTGCAATTGATACCCATCGCCTAATTGAACTTTATTATGAATCAAAGGTTGATATATTGGATGCGTTTCATTAATGGAATTACTATCTATGCCATGACTATAGCTGTGCAACTTTATTCCTATATCCCCATATAATTCTATTAAATTCTGTTTTGGATATTTAGCCAAATCACCGATTGTAAATATACCTAAACGATTTAAATCTCTTTGTATTCTTTCGTTATTACCCCACATTTTACTTAAAGAATTTACAGGCCAAAGCTTGGATTTTATTTCTTTAGTTCTCCATTCAGCAATCATTGTATCTTGATTCACAGCATCTATATTTAATGCCATCTTACTTAAAAAAATATTAGACCCAATACCTATCGATAAACTTAACTGTGTTTCGTTTTCAATTTCTTTTATTAATTTATATGACATTGCTTTTGAAGTTATTTTATTCTCCTTACAAAACTGTGTAATATCGATAAATAGTTCATCCGTATCATGAAGTTGAATATCGTTACTGGAAACGTATTTAAATAATACTTTCATTATTTTAGAAAAACAGTTTGAATAAAATTTCATATTTGGATTAATTATATAGATGTCATTTCTATGAGGTATTTCAAATAGTCTCGAGCCTACTTTAACGCCTATTTCCTTTAAAGGTTCTGTTACAGCTATCACGATAGAACCTTGTCGCTTTGTATCTGATACAACAGCTAATTTCGTTTCAAGTGGATTTAACCCCTTACTTATACATGACATATCTGCAAATAGTTGTTTTTGATTAATGCATAAAATATCCCGGTCTACGTTATGTCGATCATCATACATTTAATCACCTTCCATCTTCGAATAATTGTATTTATATTATATACGAACATACGTTCTATTTCAAGTAGAATTCATTCATAAAAAAAGACATCTCAAATGCCTTTAGCATTCGAAATGTCTAGATTTGATTTATTTAATGAAAATATTATCTCTGTATGACTAATCTTTCTTCGTCATCAGCACCCATGGATTGATCAATATGCACATGTGTCTTTAAAAAGATTTCATCGGGTTCTCCTTTAAATTCAATATGTTCTAATTTGAATTCAAATTCATACTCTTGACGATCTTTCTTTTTTATTAGAAAAGCTTTTTTAATTTTATGCTCGTGTAAAATATGATCAAATTCTGAAAAGTCACTATCCTCATCTTGATTATTCACACGTTCAATCAAAGACAATTTAATATATTCGACTTTTAAATCGCATGATCCACCTTTAAATATTACTTTACCTTTAATAGGTTCTTCTTCATTAAAAGTAGTTTTTTCTAGTCGTGTATCGATGGTTAAATTACCGATACCAATCGAGGTAAGTAATTTTTCAAACATAAATCATATCCTCCTAATTGTTCATTAAGGATAGTTTAACCTTTATATTTAAAAATTTAAAGAGCATATTTCATTTTTCTAAAATGAAATATGCTCTTTAATTGTAACTTACTGATATCTTATTTATTTATACAATCCTAACGCCTTAGATGTTGATGTATTTATTTCATCAAACAAACTTGGATTGTCTGTTAAATTAAGTCTAAATGATGGAATCATTTTCTTAATTTCAGTTTCCCATGATGCAAATTCTTGTGGGAAACATTTTTCAAGTAATTGTAACATGACATGAACCGCTGTAGATGCACCTGGTGAAGCACCTAATAAAGCTGAAATTGTACCGTCCTCACTTGTTACAAGCTCTGTACCGAATTGTAATGTACCTTTTCCGCCATCTTTAGTGTCTTTAATCACTTGTACACGTTGTCCAGCGATAACTACATCCCAATCTTCTAGTTTTGCTGTAGGAATAAATGCTTTTAGTTCTTCTAGTCTTTTTTCATTAGATAACATCACTTGCTCTACTAAATATTTAGTTAATCCTATTTCTTTAAACCCGGCAGACAACATCGTAAAGATATTATTAGGTTTTACAGAACCGATTAAGTCTAAGTTTGATCCTGTCTTTAAGAATTTTGGTGAAAAGCCAGCAAATGGCCCGAAAAGTAATGATCGTTTACCTTCAATGTATCGTGTATCTAAATGCGGTACTGACATTGGTGGTGCACCTACTTTAGCTTTACCGTATACTTTCGCGTCGTGTTTAGCAATAACTTCTTCGTTATTACATACCATAAATAAACCACTTACAGGGAATCCACCTATATTAGATGCTTCTTTGATGCCTGTTTTTTGCAATAATGGTAAACTTCCGCCACCTGCACCAATAAACACAAAATTAGCATTGTGATATTCTGTTTTTTTCGTTTCATGATTATAAATCTTCAATTGCCAAGTCTTATCTTGGTTTTGTCTAATATGCTGTACAGACTGATTATAATTTAGTTCAACGCCATTGTTATTTAAATCATCTAATAATGCACGTGTTAAATTACCAAAATTGACATCTGTACCAGACTCAATCTTAGTTGCTGCAACACGTTCATCTTTAGCTCGTTCTTCCATCATAAGTGGCATCCAATGTTTTAATGTCTCATAATCATCAGTAAAAGTCATGCCAGGAAACAATGGATTACTAGATAATGCTTCACAACGTTTTTTAAGAAACTGTACATTATTCTCACCTTGTACGAAACTGATATGTGGCACCGGACGAATAAACGATTCTGGTTGTTTCAACTTACCTTTATTAACTAGATAAGTCCAAAATTGTTTTGAAAGCTGAAATTGTTCATTGATACTAATCGCTTTATCAATATTAACCGATCCATCCGCCTCTTCTTTCGTATAATTCATTTCACATAATGCTGAGTGTCCTGTACCAGCATTATTCCATTCATTTGAACTTTCTTCGGCTGGTTTTGACAATTTCTCAAATAATTTAATCTCCAAATTTGGTGATAGTTCTTTAAGCATTGTACCTAAAGTGGCACTCATTATGCCCCCACCAATTAATATTACATCTGTTTTCTTATGTAAAGCATTCATAATTAACTACAGAGCCCCTTTCAATATTAACGTATTCAACTGTTTAGATGTCCATAAAATTTATTGAAATATTCTATGTATTAACTCTATTATAAACCTTATAGATTCATTAAAAAAGTGACAATCAGTTCTCGAGGTGTAATTTCTTAATATAATACTTAAATTACATTAAATTAGTCGCTAAAAAGTATAACATAATTAACATATCCACTTCATTAGTATAACATATTTCCTTAAATGCTTGTTTTGCTATTTTCAAAAAACATTTAAAGTTTACATAATAATATTATGATTTGTTTTAAAATATGGTTATACATGAGAAATTGTGGTATTTACGTGTTATAATCTAATAAAATTAAATAAAGGAGTTACATATGAATAGTTTGATAAGTTTATTAAAAAAAGGAAGTATGTCGTCCCTTTCTGCAGCCATTGTTAACTTTATATTAGGTTGTTTGAAATTGGTAGCATTCATTTTCACTGGCAATATTGCGATGTTTGCAGAAATGATGCACTCATTCGGTGACGCTGCAAACCAACTTTTCGTCTTTTTAGGTTCTGCATTCTCAAAAAGAAGCCCTAATCAGAAATTCCCACTTGGCTATGGTAGATTAATTAACCTTGTTTGTTTAATCGCCGTCATTATTGTAGGTATTCTTTCTTATGAAACAGTAAAAGAAGGTATCCATCACATTGTGCATCCGAATAACACTGACGGTCCACAATTATTTTTCTGGATCAATATTGGCGTACTAGCAATTGGGATTGTTCTTGAAGGTATGGTCTTAAGAAAAGCTGGTAAAGAAATTTTAGAAGAAGCTGGAGAAAGTCATGCTGGATTTTTAGCACCATTTACTAAAAGTTATTTACTTATTAGTAAAGCTAAACCTGCCACAAAATTAGTATTCATGGAAGATACAGTTGCTACTGGTGGTGGTGTGATTGCGGTCTTATCTATTATCATCGCCAGAATTACAGGTTTAGGAATGTTAGAAGGTATTGCCTCTGTATTAATCGGACTTATGATGTTCATCATCGTTGGCATAATATTTATAGAAAATTCACAAGGTGTGTTAGGTATTGCAGACCACGAAACAGAAATTCACGCATCTAGAGTAATACTTGACGATAAATCTATCGCTGATATTAAAAGACTTGCCGTAATTAAAGAAGGAGAGTCTTTACACGTTGAGGCTTTACTTGAAGTAAATCAGAATTTTACACTTAAACAGTTGTCAGAAATACGAAAACGGATTATATTAAAACTGTTAACATTATCTCATGTTGAAGATGTAAACATTGAATTCATTGAAGATGATGGACAACAAGACTGGAATGGTGATTCAGGCCCTTCAGCAAATATTAATTATGACAAGGAGCGTTTATAATGCCAATCGTAAATATTAAACTTATTGAAGGTAGATCAGACGAACAAATTAAAGGATTAGTAAAAGATGTAACTGAAGCAGTTCATCAAAATGCTAATGCACCTAAAGAAAGCATTCAAGTTATCATTGAAGAAATGAAACCTGAACATTATGGTGTTGCAGGCGTACGTAAATCAGATTCATAAAATAATATAAAACAAAGCGGCTAGTATATCGTATCCTAGCCGCTTTGTTTACATAGATTTTAATTTCTTATTATCTTGTAAATTCATTGAAATTAATCATCCAAGAATTCCTTAATTGCTTTTTTATTTTTTTCTTTATCAATTTTAAGTACATCGCCACTCTCGATGTCAGTAGCATTCGTGTATGATCCTTTAACTGGGACTGTTAACGTTTGTATATTTTTATCGCCACGAGCTATGAAGCTTGCTCCTGTCTTATATATCGTTTGGTCATCTAAATTCGTATTTACATAACCTCTTGCAATACCAGCTAATTTTGGTGCTTTAACAATGGAATTAAAACTTAGTAATTCTGATTTTAGTCCAGTCATTACTTGTTGTTGTCTTCTCACACGACCAAAGTCACCTTCTGCATCATGTCGAAATCTCGCATAACCTAATAATTCTTTCCCATTCAGATTATGTTGACCTTTTTTAAGAGAAACGCCTATTTTTTCAGACATATCCTTTTCAACATTGATAGGTACACCGTTTGGCGCAATTTCATCAACCATTTCTTCAAATCCATCAAAATCAATAATTGCATAGTACTCAGGATCAATATCTAAATTCTTAATTAATGTCTTACGTAACAACTCTGGACCACCTAAAGAATAAGCAGCATTCATTTTATAGTTACGATATCCACCAGGAATTTCAGAATAAATATCCCTCATAACTGAAACAATTTTGAGATCTTTTTTCAAATAATCGTATTGAACAATCATTATTGAATCTGTTCTTGGCTGTGAACTATCAACTTTACGATCTTCCCCTAACACGAGAACATTTACTTTGCCATCATTTCTAGTTGAACTGTGGAATTTATGTATTTGATGTTTTTTACCGTTATCTGTCGAAACCTTAAGTCCAGATTTATACGAAACATTAATATAAATGCCTAAAGCCACTAAAAGCAAAATAATACCTAAAATAATAAAAGGTCTCTTCTTGATTCTACGCTTTTTATTTCTTCGTGGTATTCCTGTTTGACGATTGTCATCTGATTCTGATTGATTTTGCGAAGTCATTGTTACCAACCTTTTATCTTCAAAATTGAGTCTAATTATATTATAATGAAACTCATACATTAAGTTAACCAATTAATGCATTAAAAATCAAGAAAAATTGCAATACTGTTTAAAATATAGGACTTGAGACTGAATAAAGGATGGTAAAAATATAATGAATATGAATAAAGCGTATTTCGCAGGTGGTTGCTTTTGGTGTATGGTCAAACCATTCGATGAATATGAGGGTATAGACAAGGTTACTTCAGGATATATGGGTGGCACGACTGAGAACCCATCATATGAAGAAGTCAAAGAAGGTAAAACAGGTCATTTAGAAGTTGTAGAAATCCAATATGATGTTGCATTGTTCTCATACAATAGATTATTAGAAATCTATTTTGCTATCATTGATCCAACTGATGCGTATGGTCAATATCAGGATCGTGGTACTCAATATCAAACTGCAATCTTTTATACTAATGATGATCAAAAAAGACTTGCTGAAGAATATATCGATGAATTGAATCAGAAACTTCCAGAAGGTAAATCAGTAGTAACCAAATTATTACCATATAAACCTTTCTATGAAGCTGAAGATTATCATCAAGACTTCTACAAGAAAAACCCAGAAAGATATCAAGAAGAACAAGAGATAAGAAATCAATTAAAAAAATAATAACTGAATAAGTTTTTTAAAGGAGCACAACATGGAACAATGGATTACCGAGTTTATGACTCAATATGGGTATATAGGGATTTTTGTACTGGTATTTTTAGAATACGTGATACACCCATTTCCTTCTGAAATCATTTTAACATTTGCTGGATTTATGACTTCACAATCTGAGTTGAATATATATATCGTTTGTTTACTCGCTGTTATCGGCGCAGTATTGGGTTCCCTCGTATTATATGGTATCGGTGCATTAATTGGAGAAGAACGCTTATATCGCTTCATTAATAAACGTGGTAAATATATTGGAATCAAGACAAGTGATTTAGATAAAACAATTAAATGGTTAGATAAATATGGTCATTGGGCGATCCTAATCGGAAGATTTATTCCCATAGTTAGAACGCTCATTTCTTTACCAGCTGGTATTACTAAAATGAATATCCCAGTATTTATTCTTTTAACAGCAATTGGTACAGGTATGTGGAATATATTTTTAATTCTACTAGGTAAAGCATTAGGCAATCACTGGCATGAAATCTTATTATATGTTGGTATGTATTCTAAAGTATTCCTTATTATTATTGCCATCGCACTCATCTATGTTGCATACTTATGGTTCAAACGAATTAAAGCAACTAACGCAAGTTAACAAAATAAGAAGCATTCAACTATTTATGTTGAATGCTTCTTATTTTTTGTTCATTAATTTATTTATGATTAATCGTAAATGAAACTCTAATCAAGTTCCAAAGTAGTGAACTATATTTTCTATAAACTAAATAACGTGGCTCCCAATCAGGATGAAATTTCTGTTTATATTTTCTTAAACCTTGAAAACTGTATAATCCATTCATATTTTCAAAGACTTTTGATGCTATCTTCTCTCTTAAATAGGCATGTTTATTTAACCCAACATTCGATAATGTAGCCATACCCATATTAAATTGTTGATATCCTTGTTCTTTCGCCCATAACAACATATGAATATATAATGCATCCATCATTGCTACATCAAGATCTTTGTTCCATCTAATTAAATCAACAGATACAGATTGATTATAATTTGTATACATTAATGAACAGAATCCAGCAATTTCTTGATTACTATTTCGAAGTACTGCTATTGGTGCTTTGTTTAAATAATCTTTCTCAAATGCACCGACAGAGAAACACATTTCTTTCTTATCTCCTAACCAATGTTCACTAATTGATTCTAACATCTTAAAGTCTTCTTGATTGTATGGTGCTTCTATCATTTCAAAATAATAACCATCCGATTCTAATTTATTGTAAGTTGCACGCATACCCCTTTTTTTCTTGCCTGCAAGACTAAAATCTTCTAAATCTATTAAAGCTTCTTCACCAAGTTTAAAGAATACATTACCGTACTCATGATACATAGATAATAATTTACTTTGTACTTGATAGAAAATAATATCATGACCTAAAAATGTCATTTGATCATAAAATGTACTTAACGTTTCATTAAATTTATCACTGTTACCAACTGGATCTCCTAATACAATTATCGCATTCATGGTCTGACGATACATAAGAAACACATCTTCGTCTTCATTTAAATAAAATGACTTGTCACCTGTAAATGCAAGATGACTTACGTATGAACCTTGATAATCATTAATAATACTTTCAATTTTTTCATGATCCACTTTTGTATCTAATAATTTATGATATTTTTTAGATAAGACGAAAGTAATAAATATACCAATTACACAAAGTAACGCTAATACAATCCAAAACATTGAAAATACAGCATATTTATCAAACTTAGTAACCTCATGTGGATAAATTTTCAAATAATCTATTGTTATAAGACGATTAAAAATAAACATCGTAATGATTAATATACCACTTAGCAAAATTTTAACTGGTGTTAATATCTTTTTAACCCTAACTGCTTTTTTATAACCAATAAATAAGAGTACTAATAAGATTGTTAACCAAATAAATGAGATTATGGTACTATTCGTGATAATAGAAACAACTAACATAATGATTACAGATATAATACTCATTAAAATAGATCTCATCGTTCCTGACATTACACCTTTTGCACATATCAATAGCATTAAAGTTGCTGCCGTATGTAATGCTAAAATAACAGAATAAAACGTGTAATGATGAGAATAAATGGCGTCGTATAAAATAAAGATATGATTAAAGTAAAGTACAAACCCAGTTATTCCAGATAACAAACCTAAAGACAATGTTGGAATCTTTGCAACAAAATCTTTTTGTATAGATTTAAGTACCGAAGTTGTATCCACTGCTGGCGTGTAAAATTTACTTTCTTCAATATATTGCTTAGCTGTACTACCAAATTCAAATGTAGACAATCCTAATGCAATAATAAATGGGAAGAAATAATACGCTACTCTATACAATAGTAAAGCAAGGAGTACTTGTTCTTCCGGTACACCTAGAGATTTAATACCTAGTAGTATCACTAAATCAAATGCACCAAAGCCACCTGGTATCATACTTATCAGTCCTGATAATGCTGCGATAACAAAAATACCAACTAAATGTGTATAATCCACTTGTATGTGAAGTGCTAATAAAATCACATATAACAAGTAACTCGCTGCTAACCATTCTAAAGCAGACACAATCGTAAATTTAATTCCTAAAAATTTATCTTTAGGTGTCGGTGATTTTAAATATGAAAATACGATAAACAAAGGTAAAAACAAACTACCAACGTATAACACAATCTTTGCCCATGAAATATTAGTCAAAAGCGAGTCTGCTTTAAATACATGTAATACGATTAAAACACAAAGCAAACTCAACCCACTTAACATAGAAACTAATAATAAAGATACACTTTTGATTAATACCTTTTTATCTTGTGCTTCATTTCGATATGAATACACACGTAAACCAGCACCAATCAATCCACCAAACCCTAATATACTATTAAATGTATTAATGATATAACTAATTGAAAGTACTTTTAAAATAGGTAGTTTTAATTTTAATGATTGCTTAAGCATAATGTCATATAAAGACAGTACCCCTACTGAAAGTACACCTAAAATGATTATACCTACAAAGTAAAAAGTATTCATTTCTCTTAATAGCACGATCGTCTTTTTAAAGTCAATTTTATCAAGCTCGTTATGTAATGTATAAATAACTATTACTAAAATAATACAGATAAATAAAAATTTTAAAAACTGAAATAGATTCTTTCGATTAAATATGTGACTCAACCACCTTTCAAGCTTCTTTCCCTACCAAATAATACCATAGTTAAAAGAATAATTAAATTTTAAACAAAAAACCTTACTATCTTTGTATTCAAATAAAAAGACAGCAAGGTTTGTTATTATACTTTTTCGTTTATGATTTCATCATCATCAAATTCATATGGCCCAGCTTCATCTTGATAATACTTATTATAACGACGTTTAAATAAAGTGAAAAGATGTGAAACAATTACTTTTAATATCGCATATGTTGGAATACCAAGGATAACACCTAATATGCCGACTAAATTACCAGCACATAAAAGAACAAATATAATTGTTAAAGGATGTATTTGCATCGTTTTCCCCATGATATTTGGTGATATAAAATGCCCTTCTAAAAATTGAACAGCTGCCCATACAATGGCTAGTTTCAACAACATAAATGGTGAATCAATCGCAGCTAACACAATAGCTGGTGAAATTGCGATGATAGGTCCCAAATAAGGAACAACACTTGTTACAGCAGCGATACTTGCTAATGTTAATGCATAATCTAAACCTATAATAGAATAGCCAATAAACAATAATATACCGATACATAAAGCAACAATCATCTGTCCTTGAATATATGAACCTACTTGAACATTCATTTTATCAATCAAATCGTGTGTATCTTTTCTAAACTTTGGAGGCATTAAACTAATAATGTAGTTTCTAAATCTTTCTCCATCTTTAAGTAAGAAAAATAATACAAATGGAAATGTAATGATTACGACAACGACATGCGTGATCGTAGATACAAATGAATGAAATTTGTTACCAAAATCTCCAACTGAATTAGAAATCTTTTTAGGAATATCACTGAAGTTTTGTTGTAACCAGTTTTGAGCTTGAGTAATATAATCTGCTACAAATGAATTCTGAGAAAACTCTTCTATTTTCAAACTAAATTCATGAACATATGTAGGTAAATTTTTAGTCAAACTTTGTACTTGTTCCTGAACAACTGGTATTAATAAAGTTACAACAAGTGTCATTGCACCAATAATGGCAAGTAATAAAATGATAATTCCCCATAGCCTTGGTACATTAAGTTTCTCCATAAAATTAATAATGGGATTAAATAAATAAAAAGCTATAAAGGCAACTATAATAGGTCCAATTAATGTTGTAGTTACTGTGACTAATGGTTTAAAAATAAATGAAACATTTTGGAATATAAAAATTGTTAAGCCAATTAAGATTAATAATCCTAATATAAAGTAAATATCTCTACCACCAAAGAATTTCATAAAACGTGTGGTTTTATTGAGTGTATCACTTTGTTTTGTATCTCTTTGCAAAAAATGACCTCCTAATAAACATGTATTAGTTATTATACCCTATTCACAGAACTTTAAAAACAAATTTTAACAATAACACTTTACATAATATAATTATAATGATTTAAATCATACAAAAATAAAACACACCATAAAAGAGATTATACGCTCTTTTATGGTGCGTTTTGTTTTGATTACTTAACAACTAAAATTTTATCACCTTGTTCTACTTTTCCAGTGACTAATGTTTCTAGTGTTGCGTCGTTTAAGTTTGTTACTACAATTGGTGTCACTGTGCTGTCTGCGTTTTCTTTAATGTAATCTAAATCAACTTTCATCAATGGTTGGCCTTTAACGATGTCTGTATCAGGTTCAGCTAATATTTCAAACCCTTTACCTTCAAGTTTTACAGTTTCTAAACCAAAGTGGATTAACAATTCTACACCATCACTTGATTCTAAACCAATGGCATGTTTTGTAGGGAATGTCATTTTTAATTTACCATCAAATGGTGCTACAACTTCCCCAGTTTCAGGAATGATTGCAATTCCATCGCCCATCATTTTCTCTGAGAAGACTTTATCTGGTACTTCAGTGATACTAACTACTTCACCTTTAATTGGTGAGTAAATCGTTGCGCCACCTTCTGCTAAGATTGCTGCACTTTCTTGATCGCCTTCTTCAGTCACTGTTGTTTCCTCAGGTTTACTAATTTCGCCTGAAATAATACGTGCCATATCATGTTTAATTTGGTCAGATTTAGGACCGAAGATTGCTTGTATATTGTTACCTACTTCAAGTACACCTGAAGCACCTAAACTTTTTAATTCATTTTTATTTACTTCTGATTTATTTAACACTTCAACACGTAATCTCGTGATACATGCATCTAAATGTTTAATATTTTCTTTTCCACCCATTGCATCTAATACATCGAATGGTAATTCAGCAACTGTACTGTTACGTGTTTCTGTTTCTTCAACTTCTCTACCAGGTGTTTTTAAGTTGAATTTCTTAATCGCAAATGTAAATAAGAAGTAGTAAACAAGTGCATAAATAATACCTACTGGAATAACAAGTAATGCATTTGTTCTATCCCAGTTTAATAAACCATATAATACATAATCAATAAATCCACCTGAGAATGTCATACCGATTTGTACATGTAATAAATGCATCACTAAGAATGATGTACCCGCTAATAATACATGAATACCGTATAGAACTGGTGCTACAAATAAGAATGAGAATTCTAATGGTTCAGTAATACCTGTTAAGAACGAAGTTAATGCTGCTGATAACATTAAACCACCAACAATTTTTTTACGTTCTGGACGTGCTTGACGATAAATTGCAAATGCTGCTGCTGGTAAACCAAACATCATGAATGGATATTTACCAGTTGTAAATGCGCCTGCTGTGAATGGTACACCATCTTTAACTTGTGCCATAAAGATACGTTGGTCACCACGAACTAACTCGCCAGCTTTATTGACGTAACTACCAAATTCAAACCAGAATGGTGAATAGAATATATGATGTAAACCAAATGGAATTAATGATCGTTCTATAACACCAAATATAAATGTCGTTAATGCTAAGTTCTTATCTAATAAGAATGTAGATAAGTTATTTAATCCTTCTTGAATTGGTGGCCAAGCAAATGAAAGAACGATACCTGCCACAATTGCTACTAATGAAGTGATGATTGGTACAAATCGTTTACCCGCAAAGAACCCTAAAAATGCTGGTAAATTAATATTAAAGTACTTGTTATAACACCAAGCTGCCAGTGCACCCATGATAATACCGCCAAATACACCTGTTTGTAATGTTGGTATACCTAGTACTAAAGCATGTGCTGGATCTTTAGCTGTTTGACCTAAAGTTTTAACGCCATCTGCGTAACTAAAGATATCATCAATTGTAATACCTTTTACAACACCCATCGTTGTATTCATAATTAAATATCCAACAAGTGCTGCTAAACCTGCAACGCCATCTCCACCTGCTAAACCAAGTGCAGTACCTATCGCAAATAGTAATGGTAAATTATCAAATATAATTTGACCTGATGATTCCATGACAGATGCAATCATTACAATAGCATCTGTTTTTAACCAAGGCGCAATTTCTACGAATTGATCATTTTGCATTGCATTCCCGAATGCTAGTAAAATCCCCGCTGCTGGTAATATCGCAACTGGTAACATTAATGCTTTACCAATACGTTGCAATTGACCGAAAAACTTCTTAAACATATAAAAACCCTCCAATTTGTTTAACTTTATAAATTTAGCCACGAAAAAAGGCATGAGCAAATAAAACATATCTGATTAAGATAAGTTATTTGCTCATGCCTGATCGAATCAGTAACACGCAATTTATAAGTTATTTTTAAAGTGTTCGATTTCATCATTTAAACTGTCCAATATCAAACACACTTACTTTCCTGATAGATTATACCACATATAATATAGCGCTTACAATAAGAATTTTAAAATAATTAAAAACAACGTTCACACAATGACAATTGCATTATGTGAACGTTGTTTTACTTTATAAAACGATTAATATTACTTAACGACTAATATTTTGTCACCTTGTTCTACTTTACCAATAACAAGTGTATTTAATGTTGCGTCGTTTAAGTTTGTGACAACAATTGGTGTCACTGTGCTGTCTGCGTTTTCTTTAATATAGTCTAAATCAACTTTCATTAATGGTTGACCTTTAACGATGTCTGTATCAGCTTCAGCTAAAATTTCAAACCCTTTACCTTCAAGTTTAACAGTTTCTAAACCGAAGTGGATTAACAATTCTACGCCATCCGTTGATTCTAAACCGATCGCATGTTTTGTAGGGAATGTCATTTTTAATTTGCCATCAAATGGTGCTACAACTTCTCCAGTTTCAGGAATGATTGCAATACCATCACCCATCATTTTTTCTGAGAACACTTTATCTGGTACTTCTGTAATACTGATTACTTCACCTTTAATTGGTGAATAAATCGTTGCGCCACCTTCTGCTAAGATTGCTGCGCTTTCTTGATCGCCTTCTTCAGTCACTGTTGTTTCTTCAGGTTTTGTGATTTCACCTGAAATAATGCGTGCCATATCATGTTTAATTTGGTCAGATTTAGGACCGAAAATTGCTTGAACGTTGTTACCTACTTCAAGTACACCTGAAGCACCTAAACTTTTCAACTCTTCTTTGTTAACTTCTGATTTATTTAACACTTCAACACGTAATCTTGTAATACACGCATCTAAGTGTTTAATGTTTTCTTTTCCACCCATTGCATCTAATACATCAAATGGTAATTCACTTGTAGAAACAACTTTTGCTTGTTGTTGATTCTCTTCGCGACCTGGTGTTTTGTAATTGAATTTAGAAATAAAGAATCTAAATACAAAGTAGTAAATGACAGCATAAACTAATCCAACTGGAATAACGAGCCACCATGCTGTTTTTCCTTGAAGGATACCGAATGTGAAGAAATCAATAAATCCTCCTGAGAATGTATAACCTAGATGTAAATCTAATAAATAAAGTATTAAGAATGATAACCCATCTAAGACTGCATGTATAAAGAATAATAATGGAGCTACAAATAAGAATGAAAATTCTAATGGTTCAGTAATACCTGTTAAGAATGATGTTAATGCTGCTGATCCCATTAAACCTGCAACAACTTTTTTATTTTCTGGTTTCGCTGTGTGATAGATTGCTAATGCTGCTGCTGGCAGACCAAACATCATTACAGGGAACTCACCTTGCATAAATTTACCTGCAGTTAACTTCACGTTATCAGCTATTTGTGCTTGGAAAATTGATAAATCACCATGAACAACTTTTCCTGCAGCAGTTGTATATGATCCAAATTCAAACCAGAATGGTGCGTGGAATATGTGATGTAAACCAAATGGAATTAATAAACGTTTAATAAATCCAAATAGAAATACTGCTAATCCACCGTTTGCATCAATCAAGCTCGTTGAAAATGCATTTAAACCGAATTGTACATGTGGCCAAATCCATGCCATTAAAAATGCTAATAAGAATGACGAAGCTGCCATTACAATTGGAACAAAACGTTTACCAGCAAAGAATCCTAAATATGAAGGTAACGTTATATTATAGAATTTGTTATAACACCAAGCGGCAAGTGCACCAATGATAATACCACCGAACACACCTGTTTGTAATGTTGGAATACCAAGTACAGATGCATATCCTGGATTTTCAGCATTAATATCATCTGCCGTAATACCTAAGAATTGCCCCATAGTCATATTCAATACTAAATAACCTACAAATGCTGCGATTGCTGCAACACCATCTCCACCTGCTAAACCTATTGCTACACCCATAGCAAATAGCATTGGCAAGTTATCAAATATGATACTACCTGCACTCTTCATTAAATCTGAAATCATGACGATTGTGTCATTTGCTAAAAACGGCATGACTTCAACTAAGTTTGGCGTTTGCATCGCTGATCCAAAAGCCAAAAGCAAACCTGCTGCTGGTAAAATCGCAACTGGTAACATTAACGCTTTACCAATACGTTGCAATTGACCAAAAAACTTCTTGAACATTTAAAAATACCTCCTCATTTTTTACTTATAAATCGTCGCATGAAAAAAGGCATGAGCAAATAAAACATATCTGATTAAGATAAGTTATTTGCTCATGCCTGATCGTATCAGTAACACGCGATTTATAAGTTTTTATTAAAGTGTTGAATGTGCATTGTTAAATAAGCTAATTCAGATTGATAAACTGGCTTTTTCAACTGTGTTTGCATCATTTTCACTATCTTTACGGAGATATTATAGCATAATGGATATTGCGCTTTCAATAACATTTCTATATTAGTTGCATCTGGAATTCTTTCGTCAGCTAATATTCTTTGAATGGCAAAGTGAAGGTGTCTAACAAAGCGACTATAATTAATACTATCTTTATTAATATTCACGTCTAGGCCTTCTTCTATTATTATAATTGCTTTTTGAATAATTTCCTTAATGTTGTATATATCATGCATAGAGTGTTTTACTTCTGCTGAATGTATATGCAAAGCAATAAACCCTGCTTCTGACTCAATGAATTGTAAATTTAACTTTTCATTTAATGTTTTTACTGCTTTTTCAGCAATTTGATATTCTCTAGGATAAAGTAACTCTGTTTCCTTTAAGAACGGATTATGTACATGTATCCCTTCATTAATTCGCTTAATTGCAAATATGATATGGTCCGTTAAAGATATTAACGTTTTCTCACTCACAGTCCCACCTAACTGTTTATCAATACCATTTACAACTTCTAATACGATATTAAATACTTGTTCATTTGTTCCGTCCATTAATTGTTTATATTTATCTTTATCTTTCTCAGATTCCAATAAATATACCTTTTCAATTAAATTCGTATTAATTTCTTCACCTTGTTTTTTGCCAAAACTAATCCCCTTACCAATTAAAATGACTTCTTTATCATAATAATTAGCAACTAACACATTATTATTGAGTGTTTTTTCTATAATGTATTTTCCCATATATTAAACCTCATTCTGAAGACCTATTACATATTATACAATTGATGCTAATATAATGATAGATATTTTTATATCAATACACCTTAGGATGTGGAAAGATTATGAAGCACATTAAGCGACATATATTAACCGTTTTATCTATATTATTTATTACAACGATGCTGATACCTAGGCATCATGCAAAGGCAGTAACTGAAGAAGCATGGGATAATGCAGTTACAGTTTATGGAGCTGCACTTGAGAATAATCCATCAGCTAAAGATTCAACGTCTAATTTATTAGGAACTAAAAACAGTGATAAAACGACGTATGTTCACGCAAGTGATCTTAACAAATATTTAAATATGCAATCTTCAGATGATGTATTAAAGTCCAGTATCCGTATCACTAAAACTTCTAAAGGAAGTGGACTTAATTTAACGATCAATCAAGACCAAGGACAAATCACTAAAGTAAGTGAAAATACTTATAAAAATGCATTAATGACTGCTGGTATAAACGATGCTGATGTAACGATTGCATCTAGTGAAGATGTTACTGGTGAAAGTGCACTTGCCGGTGTTTATAAAGCATTCGAAGCTCAAGGTGAGTCTATCGATACGAATAAAACACAAGTTGCACAAGAAGAATTATCAACAATCAATCAAATTTCAGACGAAAATAGCCAACAACAAGGATTTTCACAAGCACAATTAAACAAAACAATCGCAGAATCTAAACAAGCGATTGCAGAAAAGTCCGGTAATGTTTCCGTAAATGAAATTAAACAAATCGTTAATCAAAAAATCGAAGACAACGGATTAACAAATATCGTTAACAACAATCAAGTTGACATGATAGTTAATGTGATTAATCAAGCCCAACAAGATGGCGCATTTAGTGGACAAAATGCTAAAAACATCATAAATAATTCAAAACAATATTTGAGTGATTTATCTCAATCAAGTGAATTTAAGGATGCAAAGAAAAAAGCAGAAGATCTTGGAAACAACGTAAAAGATAAACTCCAAGATGAAAGCTTCTGGGAAAAAATCATAAACGCAATTAAAGATATCTTCAACGCAATTGCTAACTTATTTAAATAATAAATTTAAAACAGCCATACACAATAAAGTGTGTATGGCTGTTTTTAGATTATATGAATTTTATAATTCTTTATCTTTGTGATCTTCACTTGGTTCTTTATCTAAAGTTGTTGCTTGTTTGTTCGTTTCTGTTTGATTACTATGTTTTTCATCTCTATTATATGGGTTGTTACCCCAAGCTTCGATGTTTCTGAAGTTAGCGTTTATGTTTTCAATTTTGAATACAGGATTGAGCTTACGTTTTCTTTGCGCTCTATAATCTTTAGTAACTTCAAATACAACAGTTGCAAGTCCAAATAATGCCACGATATTAATGATAGCCATTAGACCCATAAATAAATCTGCTGTATCCCAAACTGTTTGTACTTGAACAACTGATCCTATAAACACCATACCTACTACTAAAAGTCTAAATAAGAACATTACAAATTTATTCTTTGTTAAATATTCAATGTTAGATTGTCCATAATAGTAGTTACCGATAATTGATGAGAAGGCAAACATAAATACTGCAATCGTTAAGAAAATACCACCAAAATCACCTACATGGTTTGTTAAAGCTTTTTGCGTAACAGCTACACCTTGGTCGGCAGTTGGACCAAATTGTAAATCTGTATACAATAACAACATGATTGCTGTCGCTGTACAAATAATCATTGTGTCAAAGAATACACCTAATGCTTGAATTAACCCTTGTTTCACTGGGTGACTTACTGCTGCAGTTGCTGCTGCGTTGGCTGCAGAACCCATACCAGCTTCATTTGAGAATAATCCACGTTTAATACCTTGCATAACAGCAAAACCAATTGCCCCTCCAAATGCAGGATGTAAACCAAATGCACTTCTAATGATGTTTTGTATCATTGGCCAAACTTGATCGATATTCATGAATAGAATATAACCTACTAAAATAATATAGCCGACTGCCATAATAGGCACGATGAAAGAAGATACTGTAGCAATACTTCTAACACCACCAAAGATAACTAACGCAGTAATAATCGCAAGAATTACCCCTGTTGCCACATTTGAAAATTCATATTGCTCATTTAAAGACGCAGCGATTGTATTTGATTGAACAGTATTAAATACAAATGCAAATGTTACAGTGATTAATATTGCGAAAATAACACCTAACCATTTTTGCCCTAACCCACGTTCTATGTAATAAGCTGGGCCGCCTCTAAAGCCGCCTTCTTTATCTTTTACTTTATAGACTTGTGCTAATGTTGCTTCAAAGAAAGCACTGGCTGCACCAATAAATGCAATAACCCACATCCAAAACACTGCACCAGGACCACCTAATACAATCGCTGTAGCAACACCGGCGATATTACCTGTTCCAACACGAGAAGCTGCACTTATAGCAAATGCTTGGAAAGAAGAAATACCTTTCTTACCATCTTCAAGTGTTTCAGGTTTTTCAAAGATGACTCTAAACATTTCAGGTAGCCATCTTAATTGAACAACTCTAGAACTTAATGTAAAAAACAGACCTGCTAATAGCAAAAGAAAAATTAAGTTCTGAGTCCAAATTAAATCATTACCCCATTGTACAAAATTAGTAAACCAACTTGGGATATAACTATCAATGTTCTTCAAAGAAATCCCTCAATTCTAAATAATATAATCAAAGTAAAACGCTATCCTGATTTTACCATGTGATTTTTCATCTGACTATATCTTTTTATTCAATTGTTTTTGCTTCAAAATATGCATTCAATACTTGCCCAAAGTCATTTTCATCGACTATAAATCGACCGTTTGTATAACGTTCACTAAAATTAAATTCATTCGTATTTACTTTTGTTTTATCTTTTTCTGACGAAATAATACAATTTTCTTCTTCAGAACTTGTTAACGCATTTACGATTTTATGAGATCGAGATTTTAATTCTTTTAAGATCATTAAACCACGTTGTGCTCTTTTAGCTGGAACAAATTGGTCTGCTTTCATTCGTTTCACTGATCCACGGTCAGTAACAATTAAGACATATTGATCACTTGGTAATGTTTCAGTCATTACTACTTTATCGTCATCTTTAAGATTAATCGATTTAACACCCGCAGCTTTTAATCCAATATCCGATAATTCGTCTGTGTCATAAGTTAAGCTCATGCCTTTTTCAGTAATAACCGTAATGATTTCATCTTCTTGAATTTTCAAGACTGAAACAACTTCGTCATCACCTTTTAATTTAATTGCTACTAAAGGTTTTGTAATTCTCGTCGCTTTAAATTTATCATTTGTTGATTTCTTGATCATGCCATTTTTCGTTGCAATGATATAGTTCGTTGACGGTTTGAAATCCGTTTCCTTATAAACGTCAATAATTCTTTCATCATCACTAATAGGAATTACTTGAGATATATGTTTACCCAATTCTTTCCATTTCAAATCAACGATTTCATGTACAGGAATAAACAAGTAGTGACCTTTAGAAGTAAACGCAATAAGCGTATCTTGCGTATTCATTCGCTCATGTTTAAGTAAATAATCGCCGTCTTTCAAGCCGACTTCTTCAACACCGCTCGCTTGATAACTACGATTTGACGTTCTTTTAATATAACCATCATGTGTTACAGAAACGATTGTTTCTTCACTTGGTACGAGGATTTCTTTTTCAATTTTAATTTCAGAAATTTTCTCTTCGATAATTGTTAATCTATCGTTTGCAAATTCTTTACGAACTGCTCTCAATTCACTTTTGATCACTTTCAATAATGAAGATTCATTACCAAGTATGTCTTTTAGTTTTTCGATTGTTTTTTGTAACTCATCGTATTCTGATTCAAGTGAAACAATATCTGTATTAGTTAAGCGATATAATTGTAACATCACAATTGCTTCTGCTTGTGCTTCTGTAAATTCATATTTTTCGATTAAGTTTTCTTTAGCATCTCGTTTATTGTTAGAAGCTCTAATTGTTTCGATTACTTCATCAAGAATAGATAATGCTTTTATCAATCCTTCAACAATATGCATACGTTTTTCTGCTTGAGATAGTTCAAATCGAGAACGTTTAGTAACGACTTCTTTTTGATGTTCAATATAACTTTCGAGAATCTGCTTTAATCCTAATAATTCAGGGCGACGTTTATTAATTGCGACCATATTAAAATGATAAAGCACTTGAAGGTCTGTATTTTTATATAAATAATTAAGTACACCTTCACTGTTAATATCTTTTTTAAGTTCTATTGCAATTCGTAAACCTTCTCTATCCGTCTCATCGCGAACTTCCATAATGCCTTCTATCTTCTTATCCGCACGTAACTCATCAATTTTTTTGACAAGTGTACCCTTATTCACTTCAAAAGGCACTTCCGTAACGACGATTTGTTCACGACCGCCTCTGATTGTTTCAATTTCTACCTTACTACGTACTACAATTTTACCTTTACCGGTTTTATATGCTTTCTTAATACCGTCTAGTCCTTGAATAATACCACCAGTTGGAAAATCAGGTCCTTTAATGTATTCAAGTAACTCATCAATAGATGCACTAGGTTTATCAATTAGCTTTAATGTAGCATCTATAACTTCACCTAAATTATGTGGAGGAATGTCAGTTGCATATCCTGCAGAAATACCTGTTGAACCATTCACTAATAAGTTAGGATATCTAGCTGGTAATACCATTGGTTCCATTGCAGTATCATCAAAGTTTTGAACGTGTTCTACTGTCTCTTTATCAATATCTTGTAACAAGACATCTGCTAATTTACTTAACTTCGCTTCTGTATAACGCATTGCTGCTGGTGGGTCATTATCGATACTACCGTTATTACCATGCATTTCTATCAATACATGTCTTAACTTCCAATCTTGACTCATACGAACCATAGCATCATAAACGGAAGTATCGCCATGTGGGTGATAGTTACCGATTACGTTACCAACTGTTTTAGCACTTTTTCTAAAATTTCTTTCAAACGTATTCCCATCTTTATACATAGCAAATAATATTCTTCGTTGAACTGGCTTCAAGCCGTCTCTAACGTCTGGCAACGCTCTATCTTGAATAATATACTTACTATATCTACCAAAGCGATCTCCAATTACATCTTCTAAAGGAAGGTTTTGTATTTGTTCAACCATTACTTAACTTCCTCCTCTGTTCTATCAATTTCATCATCTAATACTTGAACATCATCACTTTCAAGTATACTTTGATCTTCTTGCATACCAAATTGAACATGTCTTTCAATCCATTCACGACGTGGTTCTACTTTATCACCCATTAATGTTGTTACTCGTCGTTGAGAACGCACTTCATCATCAATACTCACTCTAATAAGTGTACGTGTTTCAGGATCCATCGTTGTTTCCCATAATTGATCAGCATTCATTTCCCCTAAACCTTTGTATCGTTGTAAGGTGAATCCTTTACCAATTTTCTTCATCAGTGCATCTAAATCTTCGTCTGTCCAAGCATATTCAACTTGTTTGCTCTTACCTTTACCTTTTTCTACCTTATACAATGGTGGTAAAGCGATATAAACCTTTCCAGCTTCTAACAGTGGTCGCATATATTTAAAGAAGAATGTTAATAATAAGACTTGAATGTGCGCACCATCTGTATCAGCATCGGTCATGATAATTACTTTGTTATAGTTACTATCTTCAATATTGAAGTCAGCCCCTACACCTGCACCAATTGTATGAATAATTGTGTTGATCTCTTCATTTTTAAATATATCTTCGAGTTTCGCTTTTTCAGTATTAATTACTTTACCTCTTAATGGTAAAATAGCTTGGAATTTACGATCTCTACCAAGTTTAGCACTACCACCTGCAGAGTCACCCTCAACTAAATAAAGTTCATTTTTTTCGGTGTTTTTACTTTGAGCTGGTGTCAATTTACCAGAAAGTAAAGTCTCTTTACGTTTATTCTTTTTCCCGTTACGTGCTTCTTCACGTGCTTTTCTAGCAGCTTCACGTGCCTGTGATGCTTTAACTGCTTTTTTCAGCAATGATTTAGAAAGTTGACCCTTCTCTTCTAAATAGAATGGAAGTTGATCTGACATAACTGAATCAACTGCAGCACGTGCTTCTGTAGTACCCAGTTTAGATTTCGTTTGTCCTTCGAATTGTAATAAGTCTTCAGGTATTCTTACTGAAATGATTGCAGTTAATCCTTCACGGATATCACTACCATCTAAATTCTTGTCTTTTTGTTTAAGCTCCCCAATTTTACGAGCATATTCATTAAATACTCTTGTGAAAGAAGCTTTTAATGCTGTTTCATGTGTACCGCCGTCTTTCGTACGTACGTTATTCACGAAACTTAAGATTGTTTCAGAATATTGATCGTTAAATTGGAAGCTTATATCAACTTCTATTTGATTCGATTCACCGCTGAACATCGCCACATCATGTAGTACATCTTTACCTTCATTTAAATATTTAACAAATTCTTTAATACCTTCTTCATAATGATAGACGACTTCTCTTGGTTCATCTTCTCTTAAATCCGTAATTTTAATTTTTAACGCTCTTAATAAGAAAGCAGATTCTTGTAATCTCTCACTTAACGTTTCAAAATTAAAATGCGTTGTTGATTTGAAGATTTTTGCATCTGGTTTAAAATGCACAGTAGTACCTGTTTTACGTGTTTTCCCCTTTTTCTCTAATGTTGTTACAGGCGTCCCGCCATCTTTGAATTTCTGTTTATAAATATGACCATCTCTATAAATCGTTACTTCTAACCATTCACTTAAAGCGTTTACTACTGATGCACCTACACCATGTAATCCGCCTGATGTTTTATAACCACCTTGGCCAAATTTACCCCCTGCATGTAGAACTGTAAAGATTACTTCAGGAGTTGGTTTCCCAGTCTTATGTAATCCCGTTGGCATCCCTCGTCCATTATCACTTATAGAAATACTATTATCTTTATGGATGGTAACTTCTATTTCTGTACCAAATCCATTTAAAATTTCATCAACAGAGTTATCTACGATTTCATATACTAAATGGTGAAGTCCGCGAACATCTGTTGATCCAATGTACATACCAGGTCTTTTTCTAACTGCTTCTAACCCTTCAAGTACTTGTATTGAATCTTCACCATATTGAACCTTTGCTTGTTTATTCAATATTACTCCTCCTACAAACGTACGTTCGTTTCTTTTGCTATACATTAGTTATTTTGTTATAAATCCCTAGAAAATGCAAGTCCTATCCGTAATAGGGGTACAATTTCACTTTATAATATGGTCATTCGGGTATATTTTAAATAGTAACGTAATTGCAGTTATGGTAAACTATTAGTACCTGCTATAAAGGAGTGTTTCAATAATGACATTTGTTGTTATTATACTTAGCTACTTAGTTGGATGTTTCCCTAGTGGCCTTGTATTAGGTAAATTATTTTATAAAAAAGACATTAGAAATTTTGGAAGTGGCAATCTAGGTGCCACAAATACATTTAGAGTTTTAGGTAAAAAAGCCGGATTTATTGTTATGTTCCTAGATATTTTTAAAGGATTTATTGTAGTATTCTTTCCGTTATGGTTTAACGTAGATGTACCAAGTATATTCGTTGGTATATGCGCAGTTATTGGTCATGTATATCCGATTTTCTTGAAATTTAGAGGTGGTAAAGCCGTAGCAACAAGTGCTGGAGCTGTACTTGGTGTACACCCATTATTACTTTTAAGTCTTGCACTTATTTTTATACTTGTATTATATTTTACAAAATATGTATCATTATCAAGTATGATTGCGGGTATATGTTGTTTAATAGGTGCTATTATTATAGGAGATATACCATTTATAATTGTTTCTTTCGCTATAATGGTTATATTAATTGTAAGGCATCGCTCAAATATTGTTAGAATATTTGCAGGTAATGAACCAAAAATCAAATGGATGTAAAGGAGCATGCACTATGAATCTAGAAATTACAGATAAAGCTATGAATTGGTTTAAGAATGAATTAGATTTTACTGATGATCAAGCACTTAGATTCTTTGTACGTTATGGTGGCGAATTTCAATTAAAACAAGGGTTCTCACCTGCTTTTACAGTTGAACCACTAAGCACATCAGAAATAGGCTTTAAAGACGAGAAGGACGATATTCCCTTTTTCATCGATGAAAAAGATTTATGGTATTTCGAAGGCAATGATTTAGTTATTGATTTAAATGATAACGATGAAATAAAATATGTAGCAAGAACTTCAAATTAAATTTTAAAAGCAGATAAACGTCGTACACATCCGACATTTATCTGCTTTTTTTATAATTTACGGTCAATACCTTGCTCTGTTTCTTCATGAATTTTCAAATAAGCATTATGCCATTCTGGGAAGCTTTTATCTAATCTAATAGGTCTGTTTGTTCCTTTTTTCAAGCATACATGCGTTGTAGTACCGGTACAAACGACTTCTTTATTTTCATTTATCACTTCATATGAATAAATGGATCTTATCGGTGAATAATGAGAAATCCATGTCTTCACAATAACTCGCTCTGGATACGTGATGGATTGTTTATATTTAATATTCAAATCTACGACTGGCGAAATGATTCCCGCATTCTCCATATCTGCATAACTAAACCCGGCTTTATATATATAATCCGTACGTGCTACCTCAAACCAAATTGCATAATTCGCATGATATACAACACCCATTTTATCTGTTTCTGCATATCTTACATCTATCGGTGTTTCACTATAAATCATTCATTTATCCCTCTTTCTCATATCATTATTCATATCATAACATAAATAAAAAAACCAAACTGTTTTCACAGTTTGGCTTTTTTACATAACAACATAATAATGTATTATGCTAATTTATTTCTCAATACCATTTGTAATATACCACCGTGTCTGTAGTAATCAATTTCAACTTCAGAATCAAATCGTGCTAAAGCTTCGAATTCAGTTACTTTACCGTCTTCGCTTGTAGCCGTCACTTTAAGAATATCACGTGGTTTAACACCTTCATGAATATCAACAGAAATGGCTTCTCTACCTGTTAATCCAAGGCTATCAGCAGAATCACCTTGTTTAAATTGTAATGGAAGTACACCCATCATCACTAAGTTTGAACGGTGAATACGTTCGTAACTTTGTGCAATAACTGTTTTAACACCTAATAAGTTTGTACCTTTAGCTGCCCAGTCACGAGATGATCCCATACCATAGTCATTACCAGCTAATACACATAAACCAGTACCATTTTCTTGGTATTTCATAGATGCATCAAATATTGGCATTACTTCTTCTGTAGGCCAATAAGTTGTATAACCACCTTCAGTACCTGGCGCTAATTGGTTCTTAATACGAATATTAGCAAATGTACCTCTCATCATTACTTCGTGGTTACCACGACGAGAACCGTATGAGTTAAAGTCTCTAATTGCAACATCATGGTCTTGTAAGTACTTACCAGCTGGTGTATCTTTACCGATCGCACCTGCAGGAGAAATATGGTCAGTTGTTACTGAGTCACCAAATTTACCCATAACGCGTAAGTCGCTTAAAGGTTGGATATCCGCTGGTTCTTTAGATAACCCTTCAAAGAATGTTGGATTTTGGATATAAGTTGAAGTTGGATCAAAGTCATATAATGGTTGATCTGTTGTTTCAATTTGATTCCAAATTTCATTAGATTCAAATACTGAATTGTATTCTTCTCTGAATAGTTCAGGCGTTACAACAGATAATACTGTATCTTTAACTTCTTCAATTGATGGCCAAATATCTGTTAAATAAACATCTTCGCCATTTGATCCTTTACCAATTGGATCATTTTGTAAATCAATATTTACTGTACCTGCTAATGCATAAGCAACTACTAATTGTGGTGATGCTAAATAGTTTGCTTTCACTAGTGGATGGATACGACCTTCGAAGTTACGGTTACCAGATAACACTGAAGTTACTAGTAAATCTTCGTCAGCAATCGCTTTTTCGATTTCAGGTAATAATGGACCTGAGTTACCGATACAAGTCGTACAACCATAACCAACAAGATTAAAGCCAAGTTGATCTAGGTATGATTGTAATCCAGCATCTCTTAAATAACCTGTTACAACTTTAGAACCTGGTGCAAGTGATGTTTTCACATATTCAGGTACTTTTAATCCTTTTTCAATTGCTTTTTTAGCTACTAAACCAGCACCTAACATTACATAAGGATTTGAAGTATTTGTACATGAAGTGATTGCTGCGATAGCAATATCACCTGTAGTCATAGAAGTATTTTTACCGTCTGGTAATGCGATATCAATTTTCTTATCAAATTCAGCTTTGTCAAAACCATGACCTTGGTTGCCAGCTGGAGCAGTAACTGAATCAACGAATGATTTTTGCATGTTACTTAATGTAATTAAATCTTGAGGACGTTTAGGTCCTGATAATGATGCTTCAATTGTTGATAAATCTAAATTCACAACATCTGTGTATGTTGGCTCAACATTTTCAGCTTTAAAGAACATGTTATTTTCTTTTAAGTATTGTTCAACAACTTCTACTTGTTCTTCTGAACGACCTGTAAGACGTAAGTAGCTTAATGATTCTTCATCAACTGGGAAGAAACCACAAGTTGCACCGTATTCAGGTGCCATATTAGCAATTGTTGCACGATCTGCTAATGGTAATTTCTCAACGCCAGGGCCAAAGAATTCTACAAATTTACCTACAACACCTTTTTTACGTAATTCTTCTGTAACACGTAAAGCTAAGTCTGTAGCTGTAGTTCCTTGAGGTAATTCATTTGTTAATTTAACACCGATAACTTCTGGAACTGGGAAGTATGAAGGTTGGCCTAACATGCCTGCTTCTGCTTCGATACCACCAACACCCCAACCAAGAACACCAATACCGTTAATCATAGTTGTATGTGAATCTGTACCAACTAATGTATCTGGGAATGTTACAAGTTCATTGTTTTCTTCACGAACATGTACAACACTTGCTAAATATTCTAAGTTTACTTGGTGAACGATACCAGTTGCAGGTGGTACGGCACGATAATTATCGAATGATTTTGTTGCCCAATTTAAGAATTGGTAACGCTCAATGTTACGTTCGAATTCTAATTTCATATTCATTTCTAATGATTTTGGTAAACCATAGCTATCTACTTGAACTGAGTGGTCAATTACTAAATCAACGGGTACTTCTGGATTGATTTTAGATACATCTCCACCAACATCGTTCATTGCTTTACGTAATGATGCTAAATCAACTACTGCAGGTACACCAGTGAAATCTTGAAGGATTACACGAGATGGTTTAAATGGTACTTCTGCATTTGCATCGTTTGATTTACCCCATTTAGCTAAATTCATGATATGTTCTTCTTTAATAACACGTCCATCGAATTGTCTTAAAACTGACTCCAATAATACACGAATTGAATATGGTAACTTTTCAACGTTTGATAATCCTAATTCGTCTAACGTTTTCAAGCTATAAAACGTGTATGTTTTACCGTTCAATTCAAAAGATTTCTTAGATTGTTCTTTTAAACTTGAGCTCATTTTTGTTCCCCCTTTAAAATTGTGCAAGTTAATGCTTCGATTACAATTGTATAATCAATACTTTAGTAAAACAACACATTCCCCTTAAAAATAAGTATATTTACCATTCAAGTTTATAATACGGAACCATAAGTTTTTCTTATGTATATTTGGAAATTCATAAAATTTAGTTATTAAATGATAATGATTATCAACTATATTTTGATTTGTTTGATAATTAATCTTTAATATTCGCAAAATAAAAAAAGCGTTTATCTTAAGGAATCCTTTCCTCAAGATAAACGCTTCAATCATTATTCTTCCATTTCTCGTTCTAAACGTCTTTGTTCTTTTAATTCTTGTTCATATTCACGCTTTGACTTTTCAACGTATTCTTTCATACGATGCTTGTTTGGCGTGATTGATAAGCCTAAATATTTTCTTTCTTGGTTCGCATCTTTATAGAATGCGATAATCATTAATATTATGATAAAGCTAAACGGGAAAGCAGAAATGATTGCTGCTGATTGTAATGCACCTAAACCAGTGTCTCCACCTGATAATAATAATACAAATGCAATCAATGATTGTGCGATACCCCAGATAACTTTTACCATTCCCGATGGATTTAATGAACCATGAGTTGTTTGCATACCTAATACAAATGTAGCTGAATCTGCAGAAGTAACAAAGAATACACATACTAATGCTAAAGCTAAGATTGACAATGCAATTCCTATTGGCATTTCATTAAACACACCGAATAATTGTGTTTCAGTCGACATTTTGAATACTTCAGGCACTTTTTTACCTACTTCAATACCTGTTACACCAAATACACTAAACCAAATAAAGCTAATGATTGTCGGTACAAGCATAACACCTAAAATAAATTCACGGATAGATCGTCCACGAGAAACACGTGCGATAAAGATACCAACAAATGGACTCCAACTCATCCACCAACCCCAGTAATATAGTGTCCATGAATTAAGCCATTTATTTTTTTGTTCATTTAATGGCGCAACGTCAAAACTATTAAACAAGAACGTATCAAATAATGCACCAGTAGAAGACGTTAACATGTTTAAAATTAAGATTGTCGGACCTAAGATTAAAGTAACAATTAATAATATAGATGCTAATACTAAGTTTGTATTACTTAAATATTGGATCCCTTTACTTAATCCACTCCAAGCACTAGCTAAGAATAGGATTGTAACAATTACAATAATGATACCTTGGACAAAAATATTATTCGGAACACCAAATAAATATTCTAATCCTCCATTAATTTGTAAAGCACCCATACCAAGTGATACTGCTACCCCTACAACAGTTGCGAATACTGATAATACGTCAATAATCGTACCGATAGGACCATCAACTTTATCACCTAATAATGGTCGTAACGTTTTTGATAATAATCCTGGTTCACCTTTTCTAAATTGAGCATATGCAAGTGCTAATGCAACTACGCCATAAATTGCCCATGCATGAAATCCCCAATGTAAGAATGTAGAACGCATTGATTCTGTCATTGCTGCTTTCGTTTCTGGCGTCGCTGTTGGCGGCGTTAAATAGTGAGACATTGGTTCTGCTGCACCATAGAATACTAAACCAATCCCCATACCAGCACTAAATAACATTGCAAACCATGATACTGTATTAAATTCCGGTTTATCTTGTGGTCTACCTAATTTCAATTTACCAATTGGGCTAAAAATAATAAAAATACAGAAAAATACCATACCAATTGTAATAATCATGTAGTACCAACCAAAATATGTAGAAATCCAATTACTAATATCACTCGCAACTTCACCGAATTTCGCTGGGAAAATTGCACCTAAGCCTACTATAATGGCAATTACAATGAGCGCTGCTGTGAAAACACTTGATAATTTCCTGCCATTAGGTTGTGATGGCAAATTAGACATTTTCATTCTCCTCTCAATTTTCATAGTCCAAATATGTATTCCCGATTTCATTGTTTTTAATCCTATATATATACATTTATAGAAAACAACAGACAATACTTTACCAAATTATATAATTAAAATCAAATTCACTATTTCATTTTTATAAATATTACTGTATGATAATGTCGATGAGGAGGTGTTTAATATGTCATTATTAAAAGAATTTAAAGACTTTGCTTTACAAGGTAACGTTTTAGATTTAGCAATCGCCGTTGTTATTGGTGCTGCCTTTAACAAAATTGTTACATCTTTAGTAGAGAATGTAATCATGCCATTAATTGGTTTAATCTTTGGTGAAGTAGACTTCGCTGAAAAATGGTCACTTATGGGAATTAAATATGGTTTATTCATTCAATCAATCATTGATTTCATCATCGTTGCATTTGCATTATTTATCTTTATCAAAATTGCAAATACTGTAATGAAAAAAGGTGAAGTTGAAGAAGAACTTGACGAACAAACTGTATTACTTACAGAAATCCGTGACGCTTTACGTGAAAAGTAAGTTCTACATATTGATTAACCTTTAATATAGTGATTTGAATAAATCACTATATAAATAAAAACACCGATTCTATATGGCACTGCACCCTTACTAAGGGAGCTCAATAAAAACACTATTTTCTAGGCTGCTAATTTCCTATATTCTATAGGGGATAAGTAGCCTAGTTTTTGTTGAATTCTAACTTTATTATAGTTTTCAATGTAATTTTCGACAATATCTATTACAATAGTATTAGAGCTTCTAAGCTCACTGTTTAAGTAGAATGTTTCACACTTTAGAGAGGCATGAAAACATTCTATTGGGGCATTATCAGCTGGCGTTCCCTTACGGGACATGCTTCTGGTAATGCCTTTTTCTGTACATAGGGCATAGTATTCATAAGAAGTATACACACTTCCTTGATCACTATGTAATATAGCTCCTGGTTCCAATTGAAGTTGTTTTAATGTCTCATTTACTAATTCTTGATTTTGGTTTTTACCAATTTTATATGCCACAATTTCACCATTGTAAGCATCCATGATAGATGAAAGATACAACATTGTATTCCCGAAGGGTAAATAAGTGATATCTGTTAAAAGTACTTCTAAAGGTTTCTCTGCTTTGAAATTTCTATTCAATAGATTATGTGTCTTATAATATGGGTTTCCTGGTCTTTTCGATTTCTTCACGCGTACTTTACAATTTAATTTATGTTTTTGCATAATCCTTTGTACTTTCTTGTGATTAATTTTTTTATTATTTTTTCTATTTAACAAGGCAGTTATTTTTCTATAACCATATGTAAAACGATGTTTCTTACATAGTTCTATAATTTCTCGTTCATCCTCAGATATACTGAAATCTTTGTTTTTCCATCTGTAATAATTTGATTTTGGAATATCTAAAGCTTCTAAAATGACTTTCACTGTATATTTAGATTTCAATTCATTTACTAATTCAACAACTACTTCTGGGACCACTTCCTTTCCAATTCCTTGTACTTTTTTAAAATTTCATTTTCTACTTCTTTGCGCTTTAATTCAATTTTTAGTGTTTCAACAGTGCTAAATTCTTCATTTCCTTTTCCATAGGAATATTGTTTACCTACTTGTTGATTGAATCTATGTGTTTCCCCATTTCTATACCATTTCCACCACACTTTAACTTGAGATTCATTTTTAATATTTAAAGCATCCATTATTTCTCTTGCGCTATATCCTTTAAGTTTCATTTCTACTACTTTATATTTTGTTTCAACTGAATATGCCACTCTTTTCATAGAAAAAACACCTCCGTATAAATTCATTTTAATATGAATTCAACGAAAGTGTTTTTATTTTACTCCCACATCCTGGGGTTAGTGCAATATAGAATCGGTGTTTTTATTTATATTTACTTAACAGGTCCATCTTCAACAAGTGTTTTTACATCTGATACAATTTCTGATTTCGGGAATTTCTTATCCCCTGCATCTTGACCACTATATGTTTTGATTATTTTACCGTTTTGATCTATTAAATAAAAGCTTGTCCCATGTGTCACTTGTGTACTGCCCTTCGGTGGAGGTGCCACAATTGACTTAAAGTTATCTTCTGCATATTGCTTAATAAACTTAAAGTCGTAATTTGTCACCAATGTCCATTTGTCCTGTGGCGCATTGTACTGTTTAACATAGTCTTTTAATTTTTGCGGTGTATCATTTTCTGGATCAACGCTGAAGCTGATTACGCCATAATCTTTAACGCCATCTTTTTCTAATTCATCAATGACCGAACTCATGTTATAAGTCATAGGTGGACAAACCGTTTCACATTTTGTAAAGATAAAGTCTGCGATATAAACTTTCCCCTTCATATCTTTTTGAGCAAATGGTTTTCCATTTTGATCTGTTACTTTAAATGGCTGCATTTTATTGCCGAATTGACTATCTGGCTCAATCGCATTATTACTACACCCACTGACAATCATGGCTAAAACTATAAACAAACTAAATATCATACCCTTTTTCATAACAACACTCCCAAAACTCTGTTAACTAAAATATATCAAATAAAAAACGGAACTTAAATACAATATGAAAATATTTTATGTCTTTGATGTGTCAATTAATCATCTGTAAAGTCAGTTGTACTTAAGAATCCATTCTTGTTAACGTTTAATATCTTCGGTATTCTTGTCTTTAATTCTGACACATGCGAGATAATCCCCACTAATCTTCCAGACATTTGAATATTAACAAGTGTATCTAGAGCTGTTTCTAAAGTTTCCGAATCAAGTGTTCCAAAACCTTCATCAATAAACATCGATTCTAAATGAATTGCACCCGCTTCTTGCTGCACTATATTAGATAAACCAATTGCTAATGATAATGACGCTTGGAACGTTTCACCACCAGACAACGAAGTAATATGTCTTGTTCTATTTGAGAATCGATCAAACACTTCAATCTCAAGTCCGCTTAATCCTTGTGACTTTTCTTTTCTACGCACAAGTTGATATCGATTATTCGTCATTTTAAGAAAATGATAATTCGCATTATCAAGTATATGATTTAAATAATATATGAGTACGTAATTTTCTAATGAAATCTTTTGACTATTCTTTCCGTTCATCACACGAGATAAAGCAATCATTTGTTGCTGATCCTTCAAATCTTGTTCAATTTTATTTGTGATTTCATGTATCATATGGATTTTATTTTCGTTTTGTTCAATTTTTAATTGGAGTTGATTCAACTCTTTAACAAGCGTATTAAACAATTGCTTAATATGTGCTACTGCTTCTTCACTATTTTGCAAATCTGGTAAAGTTTGATTTTTCATCTTTTTACTTAGTTCAGTCACAATCGCTTCATGTTCAATATATTTCTTATCGAACTGGTGAATACGCAATTCAATTTCATCTATATCCTTTACTTGAGCCAACAATGTATCTAATTGTTCATAAGATGATATATTATGTTCTTTCATCTCTGAATCTAAATAAGATTGTGTAACAACAATTTGTTCTTCTAGCATCGTTTTTCTCTCTTGAATGGTTGCCTGCTTCATTTGTAACTCTGTACGACTGTCATTAAGTTCTGAGGCATTTGATTTTAACGCTTCACTTTCTTTATCAAATTGCTCAACTTTCGATTGATATTCATTATATTGAGTCATAAATTCATTTACAGATTCAAAACCAGTTTCTTTCTTAAAATATGCAATATCTGATTCATCATTTACGATTTGATGCTTAATATTATTTAATTCAAGTTCTTGTTGAGACAATTGTTTTTCATTCTCATATATACGTTCTTTCAACTGATTAAGTTTATCTTTGCGTTGATGATATATTTGAATATCACTTGCTAATTGTTCAATTTGTTTTTCTGTCGTTTTAATATCCGCTTCTACGTCAACGATAGTAGCATACTTTTCCAATTGCTCATTTGTCATATTGCGTCTTTCTTGATAGCTTGTTAATTGATTGGTTACTTGTTGAATTTTTGTTTCAATCTCTTCTTTATATGCTTTTTCTTTCTTTAATATATCAAAATCAATAACGTCATCTAGTTGCTTAACAGTAGAACCGCATACAGGACAATCATCTCCATGATGAATATGCTGCTTTATTTTTAATATCTCATCCTTAACATTTAAAATATCATAAGTCTCATTTGGTAGTACTTGTTCTTCTAATTCCTTTTTCTCTTTTGCAGATTCGTTAATTAGCGTTTCTGTCTCTTCAAGTTTTTGCTGTAACTTACACTTCTCATTATATTGCACTTGTTTATTCTTCAGATCTTGTACATGAATTCTTAAATCTTCATGTTGCTTGATTTGTTTTTGTGCTTCCGCTTCATCGATATGCATTGTATCTCTTTCATTACGTATATCTTTCAATAGGGTATGCATTGAATCGAGTGAAGTACGCAATTGTTGTTCTTGTTTTTTTGCATCTGGTAACTGTGCTTCTATCCCTTTGTATTTATCAGCATTCACTTGGATATGATTCGTTTGTTGCACATACTTTCTATCTCTATCTATATGAGATGCTTTTTCTTCCATTGCCTTCTGCTGATTAATAACTTGGTTATACGCTTTCTCTACTTTTTCAATTTGTTCACGTAAGTCTGTTTCATGTTTCAGTGATTGTTGTAAATGACTTTCTTTTTCTTTTAATTGATCATATTGATAAGTCATCGATTTAACTGTTTTTAAATATTTCAATGTTTCTCTATCTTTATCAATCGTTTGTTTATCCGATTTTAATGTTTCGAATGCTTTTTTCTTTATATCTAAAGTTTCAAAGTCTTCTTTTAATTGTTTTTCCTGTGCTAATTTTGATTCAGCATCACTTAAAGCTTTCTCTTGTTCATCTTTTTGCTTTTGAACTTGCGCTACACTACGATTTCCTACTTCTTTAAATTGTGGTAAAGCATTTAATATTTTTTCATATCGATGTCCTTCTATATCCTTAACTTCAATTAGGGCATCTTCTTCATAGTCATGTAATTCACTCATGTATTGCGTTATTGTTTGATAGTATCCTTCTATAACAGATAATTCCTTCTTCATTTCCTCTTCTAGTCGTAATTGCAACGTTTCAAAGCGATCACTATCAAATAACGTTCTTAATATACTTCGTTTATCTGTACTATTAGAAACTAGAAATTGTTTGAACTCCCCTTGTGGCAAAATCAATATTTGTCTAAATTGCTTAACGTTCATATGTAATAGTGATTTCAAATAATCATTACTCGTGTTAATTGTTTTTGTTTCTAATTCCCATTCATCATCTTTCTTTTTATAAACTTCAACCGTGGGATTAGTAGCATTTTTATTTCCAGCTTTAATATATTTCACTGTACGAGTTACTAAGTATTGATGTCCTTTAATTTCAAATTCAAATTCTACTTTAGTTGGTTCGTTAGGATCTGCAAAGTGACTTCTTAAATCTACTTCTTCTCTTGATTCTGTCGACGTTCTACCAAACAAAGCATAAACCATCGCATCAAAGATCATCGTCTTACCTGACCCTGTCTTACCACAAATTAAGAATAACTGTGACTTCGATAACTGAGTAAAGTCAATTTTCTCATTCATAAACGGTCCGAAATATTGCATATGTAATGCTAAAGGTCTCATTTATTCATCCGCTCCTTGATTTAATTGTGCTTCTAACAATTGAACAACTTTCTCCCGCTTCACACCATCTAATGGTTCTTCCGTGACATGTGTATAAAATGCATCAACGATCTCAATATCACTTAAAGCGTGTACATCCACATTTATTTCATCGTGTTCCACTTCGAAGTCTTGTCTTGATATTTGTAATGTATTCGGATAGATACTTCTCAATTTCATGAGTGGATCTGTAATGCGGTCCATTTCCGTTAACTTAAAATGAAAATAATCTTCTTTATTTTGTATAGTTACTTTCTCATGTATAACATCTTCATAGCTCGCTTGAATCACTTGGAAAGAACGTAATGGTTGTAAAGGTATAAACGATTGTTTAACTCTCTTATTTTCAATATCAAACAATCGATAACCTTTAGCTTGATTTGCTTCTGAAAATGAATATTGCATTGGTGTACCCGCATAAAATATATAATCAGATTGAATCGCAAACGGATGATGTAAATGACCAAGTAACACTGCATCGAATGATTGAAACGTTTGTGCTGTTACCGTCTCTATTGTCCCTATAGATAATGGTCTCTCTGAATCCGTTGAAGCGCCTCCTGCCACAAATAAATGACCGACGAGTACATTCGTTTCATCTTTGTTTATAACCGCTTCTATTTCATTCATCAGAAATTCAGTTGCTTCTTGATGTGTATGTATTCCCTTTACTTTGAACATTTGTCGCACATCTGCTGGTGTAAAGTAAGGCATTATATAAAAGTTAATATCATTGATTCTAATCGGCGTTAATAAATGTTCATAACCCGTTACGATTTTTAGACCTGATTTTTCAAACCATTTCTCTCCATAATTTAATCTTTCTTTACCATCATGATTTCCGCTAATTGCGATGATTGGTATATTGAGTTCTAAGTTTATCGTCGATAATGCATCTTCCAATACGACCATTGCTTCTTTATTTGGATAATGTAAATCATATAAATCTCCACTAATTACAACTAAATCCGGTTGTTGTTCTTTTATAGCTTCATATATTTGATTTAAGATATACTTTTGATCTTCTATTAATGATTGGCCATTTAACGTTTTACCTATGTGCCAATCTGCAGTATGTAAAATTTTCATATTATTGCTCCTTTACAAATAGTGTTAGACAGGTTAAAAAGCTTCATTTATACTTACTTTAAGGAGTGATTTCATTGAGTAATGTATTTATATTTTTTATTGTGATTTGGTGCATTGTCTTTATGGTATTACTAGCAATCGGTGGATTCTTTATGTTCCGTAAGTTTTTAAAGCGTATGCCAAAAGACAATGGCATGAGTGAGCTTGACTGGCAAGACTATTATATACAAAAAGCACTCCCATTATGGAACGATGAGGCGCGCGAACTTTTAAATGAATTAGTGTCACCCGTACCGGAATTGTTTAGAGATGTTGCCAAAGAAAAAATCGGCGGCCGAGTTTCTAAAATTGCATTAGAAGAACATGCAACTACAATCGAACTCGATCATATTATGCGTGGATATATCGTAGCAACACCTAAAAGAGACCACAAATTCATGAAGAAGAAGTTAACAGAACTTAATATTGATTATACACCATATTTAAATTTGTTCGAATTAGCAGATGATGAGAAAAACAAATTTTCAATATTTGATCATAAAGAAGCAATCACAGATGCTAAAAGAAAATAGAGTGGCTTGGACATCATTCAATGTCTCAGCCACTCTATTTTTTATTGTACAATCGCTAATTGATCTTTTAACTTTTTGTATTTGAAATACATAGCAATTCTCCATGGAACAATCATACTGAATGCAAGCAAGAAGAACATGCCAGCCAGTTGACCTGGATCTATGGAATCACTCAAGAAAAATTTACCAACCGTTCTTATAATCAGTAATGAAATTAATATAAACGGGAACAGTTTTGAGCGCTTCATATAAATTTGATTATCTTTAATTTCAAAATTCGAAGTAAATATCAAGAATAATGAGAAAAACAATCCTACTAACATTGCCTCTACAATTTCTCCACCATCTAATCTGAAATATGGAACTACATACATCAATGCACCTGTTGCCATAAAGAATGGTGGTAACACAATTTTTCTAGTATTCGTTGGATAATTCTGAGCTTTCATCCTTACTACAATTACAGCTAATCCCATCAATGCAGCGATTACTACTGAAAAAAGGACATACATGTTTAAAACCCCTTTAAGTACAAAATCATTTATATTTTATTTATCCTAATGATTGGAAGAAAATCGTTATTTCTGTTAATAAATCGAAAAATAATAAAACTCCCATAATTATCATAATTATACCACCAATCTTCATGATAGCAACATTGTACTTTTTAATGACTTGTAAACGTGTGATGAAGAAAGTCAATACAAAGAACGGTATGCTAAATCCAAGGACGTACATCAACATGTATAACATCGCTTGGGAAGAATGTGTGATAGCTAATGTTCCAATTGCTGCAATAATCGGTCCATTACAAGGTGTCCAACCTGCAGCAAAAGCCATTCCTATTAAGAACGTTCCAATATAACCTGATGGTCTCACTTTAAAATTAATCTTTCGATCTCTCATTAAAAATTGTGGTTGGAATATACCTAATATCATTAACCCAAATATAATTATTATAATTGCACCGATTTGTCGTATAAGCGTTTGGTAACTGATAAATATATTAGAAATATAACCAATACTCATACCAAGTATCATATAAATAAAGCTAAACCCAATCAAAAATATGACTGTATGTATGATTGCATTACGATTAAGACCTTTATTCTTCAAATCATCATAACTCATACCTGTAATATATGAAATAAAGGCAGGATATATCGGTAATACGCAAGGAGATACAAAACTCAATATTCCTGCTCCGAACGCAACAAAAATCGTTAACTCCATTCAATCCCTCCTACTCTTGATTCTATTTTATCAAATAACATCGAAATGAAACTACCTTAATTTGAACAATACGTGAATGATTATATGACAATATATAAAATAAAAAAATAAGGATTGCTACACTTTTCAAAAAAGCGTGACAATCCTTTTAATATCAACGATTAAAGACTATTTGATTTTTTGATCCATATTCTTGTTCATCATTGTCATCATTTGATTAATTTTCTTCTGAGATGGCTTTTGACCCATTTGCATCATCATCATACGTAACATTTCTTCGTTAATTGGAGGATTCTTTTTCAAGTAATCCATCATATATTTACGAGCAAGGAAGAATCCTAGTGCAGCTCCACCTATTAATGCCACGATGATTAATAAAATTGCTAACCACGTTGCCATTATTTCACCCACTTTCTGTATCCTATAAAAGTTTACTAAATTCATTTCATTTTATCAAGATGAAACTTCATCTTTCATAAATAAAGCTGAGGTATTCGTACATACCTCAGCTTTACTTCTTTATATACATTAAATTTAGAAGCTTAATACTTGGTTTAATACATTTTCTTTAGTGAAACCGTATTTTTCAACTACTAAGTCGCCAGGCGCACTTGCACCGAATGTATCTATTGTAATCACTTTACCTTCTAGGCCAACATATTTATGCCAACCAAGTGAAGAAGCCATTTCAATAGCAACACGTTTTGTAATTGATGGTGGTAATACTGATGCTTTATAAGCGTCATCTTGTTGTTCGAAAGCATTCCAGTTAGGTAATGATACTACTTGAACCCCTTTACCTTGTGCTTCTATATCTTTAGCTGCCTCAACTGCTAATGATACTTCAGAACCTGAAGCGATTAATAAGTATTCTGGTTCAACTTTTGAACGGTACACTATATATCCGCCTTTACGAACACCTTCTTCTAATTCTGACTCTTCAACATCTAAAGCAGTTAAGTTTTGTCTAGTTAAAACTAATGCAGTTGGTGTTGATTTAGATTCTAATGCAACTTTCCATGCTACTCTTGTTTCGTTACCATCTGCAGGACGAATCACATTTAAATTAGGAATTGCTCTTAGTCCAGCTAATTGTTCAACTGGTTCATGTGTTGGACCATCTTCACCGACAGCGATAGAATCATGTGTAAATACGAATGTAGCTGGTACACCCATAATTGCAGATAATCTAACTGCTGGTTTTAAATAATCACTAAATACGAAGAATGTTGCACCATAAGGTTTAACACCACCATGTACTGCCATACCATTCACAGCAGCTGCCATTCCAAATTCACGAACGCCATACCATACGTTACGTCCTTCAGGTGTATTTTTATCGAAATCAGCTTCACCTTTAACATTTGATTTGTTTGATGATGCTAAGTCTGCTGATCCACCAAAGAATGCAGGTACTGATTTACTTAATGCTTGAATCACTTCACCTGAGTCAGCACGTGTTGCACTGCTATTACCTGGTTCATATACAGGTAATTCTTTATCATAGTCGACAGGTAATTCATTTGATACTGCTTGTTTGAATGCTTCAGCTAATTCAGGATGTGCTTTAGAATAATCTTCAACTAATTTGTTCCAAGCTTCTTCAGCCTCATTAGCACGTGTAAGCATTGTTTGGCTAAATACATCATAAACTTCTTGTGGTACATTAAAGCGTTTAGATGGATCTAATCCATATGCTTTCAATGATAATTCACGTTCTTCTTCACCAAGTGGCGCACCATGAACACCATTTGTACCTGCTTTATTAGGAGAACCATATCCAATTACCGTTTTAACTTCGATGATTGTTGGTCCTTGTAATGTTTTAGCTTTAGTAATTGCTTTATCTATTGCTTCTAAGTCATTACCATCTTCAACTAAAATGTAGCTCCAACCATATGCTTTGAATCTTGATTTCACATCTTCAGAGAATGATTTATTTAATTCACCATCAAGTGAAATATCATTAGAATCATAAAGTGTAATTAATTTATCTAACTGTAAATGTCCAGCTAATGAAGCAGCTTCATGTGAAATACCTTCCATTAAGTCGCCATCACTTGCTAATACATAAGTATAATGATCAACTACATTATAATTTTCTTTATTAAATTTACCCGCTAAATGCTTTTCAGCCATAGCCATACCTACACTCATTGCAAAACCTTGACCAAGTGGACCAGTTGTAACTTCAACACCTTCAGTATGTTTGAATTCTGGGTGTCCTGGTGTTTTTGAATCCCATTGTCTGAAGTTCTTCACTTCTTCAAGTTCTAAGCTGCCAGATACGTGTAATAAACTGTATAATAATGCTGAACCGTGCCCAGCAGATAATACAAAACGATCTCTGTTAAAGTAGTTGCTTGATTGAGGATTGAAATTTAAATGTTGCGTCCATAATGCATACGCCATTGGTGCAGCGCCCATTGGTAAACCTGGATGGCCTGAGTTTGCTGCTTCGATAGCATCAATACTTAAGGCGCGAATTGAATCTACTGCAAGTTGATCTTTTTCGTTAAACATAAATGTAGTCTCCTTTATTCTTATAATCCTTCTCCATTATACATGAAAATATTCCGAAAATTAATTATTCTTACTTATTTTATATTTACTTTCGAATGTTTCTGTCTTTTTGGATTTCTTTAACTTTATCAGGTGTTACATCATTTCCTTCAGGATCAATCACTTTTGTGTTTTCAATTGTACTTTTAAAGTTTCCTCTAAAAGCTTGTAAATACTCTGCGCGTAATTTAGTTTGTTCTTTAGCTTCAGACTCAGTTAATCCTTCGCTTTTCTTTTTATTTGCTAGCGCATTTATTCTATCAATTTTTGCTTTTTCTAACATACTATCCCCACTTTCTATATAATTAAAAGATACCAAAAAACACGAGTAAATCCAAATGGATTTACTCGTGTTTTCTTTATTATTCAATTGTACCTACTAATGTATTAGAATCCGCAACTTGTTTCGTTTCGTGTTTATCGTGTTGTTGTATTTGATGATCTGTCATTTCGTACGTCTGTTCTGTATTATATATGTCATTTGCCTGAGCCAAATATAAATATCCAATTAAAATTGTCAATAAGAATACTGCCACATAGACTAAAATCGTCTTATTTATTGTAATTGTCATAAATAACTCCTCCTAGAACGTTTGTTTGTATTTTTATAATAACAGAACAACTGTTCGTAGTCAACAAAAATACGAACAAATGTTTGTTCGCCGGAAACGTATGTGCTATAATATAAATAAATAATTAATTGGGAGTGTGCGACTATGAAAGAATTAACTAAACGTCAATCTGAAATATATCAATTCATCAAACATATAGTACAAACGAAAGGTTATCCACCTAGTGTTCGTGAAATTGGTTTAGCAGTTGGTCTTGCATCAAGTTCAACAGTACATGGTCATCTTTCAAGATTAGAAGAAAAAGGATATATTAAACGTGATCCTACAAAGCCACGTGCAATTGAAATTACAGAAACGGTTGGCGAGAATATAAATCAAGAAAATACCATTCATGTTCCCGTAATTGGTAAAGTAACAGCTGGTATTCCGATTACTGCTGTAGAGAACGTCGAAGAGTACTTCCCATTACCTGCACACTTCACATCAACACATAATAGTAACATTTTCATATTAGATGTTGTCGGAGATAGTATGATAGAAGCCGGTATTTTAGATGGAGACAAAGTAATCGTGCGTAGTCAATCCATTGCCGAGAATGGTGATATCATCGTAGCAATGACTGAAGAAGATGAAGCAACTGTTAAACGTTTTTATAAAGAAGAAACAAGATATAGATTACAACCTGAGAATAGTACAATGGAACCAATATATTTAGATAACGTTACTGTACTTGGTAAAGTTGTTGGGCTATTTAGAGAGATGTAAATGAAATTACATTTAACCACCCCGAATTGTTCGGGGTGGTTTTTTATTTTTATTCATAAAAATAAAAAACAGCCAACAATGACATTGTTGGCTGTTTCGTTGAGCGTATTATTCTCAACATCTTTCATATTCCCTTTAATTCTTAATTAGCATTATCTTACGATACATCTTTTTTATTTAATAATTCTTTTATACGTTCTAAAACGTCTGGATTTTTGTGTTTTATTTCTTTATTTTCCATGTAAAACTTCCCCTTTAAATGTTATTCCACCAATCAAAGTACAATTGAAACAACACATGTTAAACATTTAAGGAAATATGAAATAATAATGCTACTTGATTACATAATATCAAAGTTGCTTAAATAAAATTTTATTTTATTTAATTTCTATTGTTGTGTAATGTAGTTCTCAGTCCAATACGGTTGTAAATCTTCTCCGATATCGACGCCTACACCTAATTCTTTATAATCTTTATTTAAAATGTTTTCTCTGTGTCCCATTGAATTCATCAGTCCATGATGTGCATATACACTACTAATTTGACCAAAAGCCAAATTCTCTCCTGCAGCTATATAATTAAATCCATCTTGGTCTAATCTATCAAATGGAGATAAGCCTTGCTTATTCGTATGATCAAAATAATCATTTTCGACCATATCTTGACTATGTTTTCTAGCAGTTTGACTTACACCACCATTATAAGTCAGTGTCGGCAAATCAAAATTAACCCGTTCTGCATTTACAAGATCATAATTTTGCAATTCTAAAGCACGTTCATAGTCTTTAGATGCCGGACGATACTGATTTGTACGTTTGTTCTCAGTATTCGCAGCAATTTGCATAATTCCTTTAATTTGATTATTTTCATATTTATCATAAAAAATGGTTGTATAAATATTATCAAATTTAAACACATCATAGTCTTGATCATTTTGAATAAGTTTTACTTTATCTTTTTGTATTTCACTAACAGGCTTTCCAAGAATGGATCGAACTTTTGTTTTGTCCATTTTACTTGTAATACCTTTTTGTGAAGTGATTAAATCTTGATTTGTATATAGTCCCGATACTCTTCCATGATCATAACTCACCATTACAAATTCGTGGTATTGGTTATGATACGTATGCCATTTTTCATTATATTCATTGACTGTTACGCGTTTTGGCTTACCAAGATGCTTTTCAACATCACTTTTTGTTTGATTGATTTGAATATTATTAATCGCAAATTCTTGGTCATTCGGTGTCTTTAATTCAACATTTTTAACAGTTTGTTCATTTAACAATTCATGTTGAATGTTTATAACTTTCTGTTGTAGTTGTCTAGACAAGTCAGAATCTGGAACAGGTACGATGAGCGTGATCAGTAACAATAATATAAACAGGTAATATACTTTTCTCAAGTCATTCACCTCACAACTTTTTAATCACGGTCACCATTAAATATAGAATTTCTTACAATGACGTAATCTACTTTAGTTATTGAATGTAAATCTGTTCCACCTGCATATGAGATAGAACTTTGTAAATCTTGTTGAATTTCAATTAAAGTATCTTTTAAAGATCCTTTATGTTCAACAAACATTTTTTTACCTTCAACATTTTTACGTTCGCCTTTTTGGAATTCTGACGCGCTTCCGAAATATTCTTTATAAAGTTTACCTTCTAATTCAACTGTTTCACCTGGTGATTCTTCATGTGCAGCAAATAATGAACCTACCATTACCATACTTGCACCAAATCTAATTGATTTTGCAATGTCGCCATTTGTTCTAATACCACCATCAGCAATCATTGGCTTTCTAGCTGCTTTGCTACAAGCATTAATTGCAGCTAATTGCCAACCACCTGTACCAAATCCTGTTTTGATTTTAGTGATACACACTCTACCAGGTCCAATTCCTACTTTAGTAGCATCTGCACCAGCGTTTTCTAATTCACGCACACCTTCAGGCGTACCTACATTACCAGCAATAACAAATGTTTCTGGTATATGTTGTTTAATATGTTTAATCATTCTAATTACTTGTTCAGAATGTCCGTGTGCAATATCAATTGTTACATATTCAGGAATTAAACCTTCATTTGAAAGTTGTTCTATAAAAGTATATTCATTGTCTTTTACACCAACTGATATTGAAGCAAATAAGTTTTGACTTTGCATTTTTTTAATAAATGGTATACGAGCTTCTTCATCAAATCGATGCATAATATAAAAATATTCATTACTAGCAAACCACTCAGTTAATTCTTCATTCATAACTGTTTGCATGTTAGCAGGTACAACAGGTAGTTTAAACGTTTTTGGTCCGAATTTTACAGACGTATCACATTCAGATCTACTTTCAACAATACATTTATTTGGAATTAATTGTACATCTTCATAATCAAAAATTTTCATAACAATGACCTCTTTCACAACTATTAATAATAATCCATTAGTTACTATACAGTGTTAGATGAAAAAAGTAAACGAAATATACCTAAATAATTATTTATTCAAAGCTTGGTCAAGCGATTTTATATTTTCCTTCATTAAAGATTGATAACTAATATTTTTTTCTTTTTCTTCATCTTTTGTTAACACTTCTAAATTATGAAATTTGAGCGGTTTACTTTTCGTATCTTTTTTAATAATATCTGTGATTTTAGAACTTACATTTTGTTCATATAATATATAGGGTTGTTTCGTTTTATTAATCTCTTTAATGATATTTAAAATTTCTTTCTGACTTGGTTCTTCGTTATTCATTCCTGTAACACTCGTTTGTTTAAAATGATATCTTTGTGCCAAATATCCTAACGAATCATGTGAAATAAATACATTATCTCTTTTTGGATGAGCGGTAATTTGTTTAAGATCATGATCTATACCATCAATGTCTTTGATTAGCTTTTTATAATTCTGTTCATACGTTTCTTTATGTTTAGCATCTTTAGATATTAATTTATTTTTAATAGATTTAGCCGCTTCTTTATTCACGATAGGATCTAACCATATATGTGGGTCATGATGACTTTCTGTTTCGGATTCGTGTTCATGTGACTCATCTTCATCGTGATGGTGTTCTAATAATGTTGACTGTTTTAATTTTGACAGTGTTTCTAACTTATGATCATCACTTTTAATAGTAGAACTAATTTTTTTAGCTACTGGATCTAATTCATCCGAAGAATAAATAAACAAATCACTTTTAGCGACGTTCACCATTTCTTTTTGTGTCGGTTCATAATTATGTAAGTCTGTACCACTCGGATAAATCGAATCTACATCGACATATTTTCCACCTATTTGTTCAACAAAGCTTTCATATGGATAATTTGTTGCATATATTTTTAATTTATCATTTTTAGATGATTGGTTACCACAACCTGAAATTACAATCATAGAAGCCATCAATATACCTGTTAATTTAAAAGATTTCTTCATTACTTATCTCCTTTTGTCTTAATTCAATTATATAAATATACGCTTTTATCTTGAAAATCGCAATCACGCTAAACGCTATTTCTTTATTGATTACTTTCAAAATTTATGGTAAATTATAAAACGTAATCATTACTAACTAGAAAGGTTGATCAAAATGCGTGTAAATATTACTTTGGCATGTACAGAATCTGGCGACAGAAACTATATAACAACAAAAAACAAACGCACGAATCCTGAGCGTATTGAAATGAAGAAATATAGCCCTCGTCTAGGTCGCCATACGCTACATCGTGAAACGAAATAATATCTTATTCACTCCATATCATACAGTAAGAGACTAAAACATTCATTTGTTTTAGTCTCTATTTTATATAGGAAAGAACTGTACACACGAATTCATTTTTGATATTTCATCACTTTAAAGCATTTATGCGTTAAAATTTATGTTGCTTATTTCCTTAAATACTAATAAAATGTAATGTATATTTTAATTTCAATCGCATTGTAAAAGAAGAAAGTATGGTGAGTTTTATGGAGGAAATGAAACGTGGATTGAAGACAAGACATATATCAATGATTGCAATTGGCGGATCCATTGGTACTGGTTTGTTTATGGCAAGTGGTGCCGTAATTACACAAGCAGGCCCAGGCGGCGCACTTATTGCCTATTCTATCATTGGTGTTATGCTTTATTTTCTAATGACAGCTATTGGTGAACTTGCAACATTCTATCCTGTTTCTGGGTCGTTTAGCGCATATTCAAGTAGATTTATAGATCGGTCAGCTGGCTTTACGGTTGGTTGGTTATATTGGGTTATATGGGCGCTTGTAACTAGTGTAGATATACTAACCGCAGCGAAGATTATTACTTATTGGGATGTATTCAATGGTGTGAATCCATTTATATGGAGCATTATTTTCCTAGTTATATTATTTTTATTGAATGCATTTACTGTTAAAGCATTTGGAGAAGCAGAATATTGGTTAAGTTTCATTAAAGTTGCAACCATCATCATCTTCTTAATCGTAGGTGTACTTCTAATCATCGGTATACTTGGTGGAAATGAGCCACTAGGACTTAGTAATTATACTTTTAAAGATGCTCCATTTGTAAATGGAATATCAGGTTTCTTAGGTGTATTATTAGTCGCAGGCTTTAGCTTTGGAGGAACAGAAGTCATTGCTGTAACAGCAGGCGAATCTGAAAATCCAAAAGAATCAATGCCTAAAGCAATTAGACAAGTATTTTGGAGAATCTTACTATTTTATATTTTAGCTATTGCTGTTATTGCAGCAATCATTCCATATACAGATCCTTTATTATTGAATAAATCGAATTCAGTTACACAAAGTCCATTTACAATTGTATTTGACCGTGTGGGAATTGCCTTCGCTGCTTCAATTATAAACGCTGTTATATTAACTGCATTAATCTCTGCGGGTAATTCAGGGTTATATGCAACGAGTCGTTTACTTTATTCATTAGCACAACATAAGCAAGCACCGAAATTTATAAATCATTTAAATAAAAATAATATGCCTTTCGTTTCCTTATGTGTAACAATTGCGCTTATCTTTGTTTCTATTGTTTATGCAACAATAAATGAAGATGGTTATTATAGATTATTAAATATGTTAGGTGCACTTATTGCACTCGTATGGCTAATGAGTATCATCAGTCATATTCGTCTAAGAATGGCGATTAAAAAGCAAAACCGTTCAGCATCGGAGACTTTAGAATATAAAGCACCTTTGTATCCACTAGGTCCAATCCTAGTCATAGCCGTTATTGCATTTTTAATCATAGGTCAGTCTTTTGATAGTATTATCACATTAAATTATCCAGTACTCATAGAGTCATTCTTACCTATCATCATAGGTATCGTCGTTTACTTCATTCATAAATTTGTTACGAAAACAAAAGTCATTAAACTTGAAGATATCGACTTATCAAAGCATCAATACAACAATAAATCATAATCTTATATAAAAACACCAACTCTTCATTCATGCACTAACCCCAGGATGTGGGAGTAAAATAAAAACACTTTCGTTGAATTCATATTAAAATGAATTTATACGGAGGTGTTTTTTCTATGAAAAGAGTGGCATATTCAGTTGAAACAAAATATAAAGTAGTAGAAATGAAACTTAAAGGATATAGCGCAAGAGAAATAATGGATGCTTTAAATATTAAAAATGAATCTCAAGTTAAAGTGTGGTGGAAATGGTATAGAAATGGGGAAACACATAGATTCAATCAACAAGTAGGTAAACAATATTCCTATGGAAAAGGAAATGAAGAATTTAGCACTGTTGAAACACTAAAAATTGAATTAAAGCGCAAAGAAGTAGAAAATGAAATTTTAAAAAAGTACAAGGAATTGGAAAGGAAGTGGTCCCAGAAGTAGTTGTTGAATTAGTAAATGAATTGAAATCTAAATATACAGTGAAAGTCATTTTAGAAGCTTTAGATATTCCAAAATCAAATTATTACAGATGGAAAAACAAAGATTTCAGTATATCTGAGGATGAACGAGAAATTATAGAACTATGTAAGAAACATCGTTTTACATATGGTTATAGAAAAATAACTGCCTTGTTAAATAGAAAAAATAATAAAAAAATTAATCACAAGAAAGTACAAAGGATTATGCAAAAACATAAATTAAATTGTAAAGTACGCGTGAAGAAATCGAAAAGACCAGGAAACCCATATTATAAGACACATAATCTATTGAATAGAAATTTCAAGGCAGAGAAACCTTTAGAAGTACTTTTAACAGATATCACTTATTTACCCTTCGGGAATACAATGTTGTATCTTTCATCTATCATGGATGCTTACAATGGTGAAATTGTGGCATATAAAATTGGTAAAAACCAAAATCAAGAATTAGTAAATGAGACATTAAAACAACTTCAATTGGAACCAGGAGCTATATTACATAGTGATCAAGGAAGTGTGTATACTTCTTATGAATACTATGCCCTATGTACAGAAAAAGGCATTACCAGAAGCATGTCCCGTAAGGGAACGCCAGCTGATAATGCCCCAATAGAATGTTTTCATGCCTCTCTAAAGTGTGAAACATTCTACTTAAACAGTGAGCTTAGAAGCTCTAATACTATTGTAATAGATATTGTCGAAAATTACATTGAAAACTATAATAAAGTTAGAATTCAACAAAAACTAGGCTACTTATCCCCTATAGAATATAGGAAATTAGCAGCCTAGAAAATAGTGTTTTTATTGAGCTCCCTTAGTAAGGGTGCAGTGCCTTCAGAATGAGTTGGTGTTTTTATTTTGTTAAAAGAGAAATCAACTTTTTCTTATGAGGATGAATATAGTATAATAAAAGTAAATATTTAATAATTAATAAAGAAGGTGTAACTATGACTGGTCAAACAAATTTATTCGATGATGTTATGGAACAAGATGAACGTTTTGTTATTGTTGTTCAAAGTGTTTATGATGCCCATACGCAACTTGTCAAAAAAACCTTACGAGAATATACAAGTTTAACAAGAGAACAGATGCAATCATTATTTGATCATCTCAAAGACTTATATTTAAGTGAACCTTTTGAAGAAAACCAAGCATTCTTCGATATTACCGTATATACAAACCAAGACTATGCCGCTGACCAAATTTATGCGCATATTAAACGCAAAAAATTCAGCCATGAATGGACACATACAAGTAAATAAAGGAGCATCCAAATGTCTCATATAAGCAAAGTATTTCCTTTAGATCAATTAAAGCAAGTTGAAGTAAAAGTAGAAAAAAATCGATTTGATTTCGAAATTGATGAAATGCTTGCAATTACACAAGAAGAACAATCCGAGTTCCCATTTATCCCTGTTTCCCCTTGTTTAGGCTATTCAAGAGGACTATATCCAGAGCATCCATTGCTCATAGGATTACTTTTAGGGTTTCTTTATCATGAATCTCAAACTGGCGAAACAGATGAACGTATTTATAATATTGCAAAAGCACTTAACAGTAAGAACCGTGGAAAAATGATTCAAGCTTTAAATAAAGTCGAAGCATCTAAATTAGGGCACTATCCGCCTACGCGTTTCATAGGTCTTAGTGAACGTGCTGTCAATTTAGGGCAATCCATCTTTAGCTTATTTGATGACGATGTGATGTTTTTAGCTTCAACTAGAGATAAAGTCATTTCTCATCCACCGCTACTTGATCATGATGATTTAGTAGATTCTCAAGAGCGCTTGTTCTTCTATACAAAAGATAAAGACTTCTTTGATAATGATGAACGAATTGCAATTATTGATAATCATTTATTAAACGGCAGTTCAGTTTTGAATTTAATAAAAAAATACATGATAAATATCCATCAAGAGAAACGTATACTGTATTAACGCCAATTGACTTAAGATCAAAAAGCGCCCAAGATGCATTTGCAGATTTAGAACAATCATTAAATATTAAAATCAATATTATCTCTTTAATGACGTTTGATGTAGAAATACAAGATAAAGAACAATCAACAGCAAATTTAGTTCAGAATGAATTATTAACTAATGAAAATCATGAAACGAAAGTTCAATATCACTCTCTTAGAAATATCATTAATGATCACTTTATTGTAAAAGCACAGAACATGTTACGAGATGGTACAATTCATGATAATCCTTACTTTATCTCGACAGGTAGATTTACTTTAAACGGTAAAGAACAACAAATATCTGAGTCATTGTTCCAACGAATGGGTGAATTACTCAATGATTTATTAGACGATAAGCCTAAGCTAGTTATTGGCGTGGGTGAATTCCTATATGTTCCATTACAAATTGCACGTTACTTACCAGGAAAAGAAATCAATGTCCAAGGTACAACACGCTTTAATTTCGAAGCAAGTACGCTTAAACATTCGAATAAAAAAATCAGTTTCATGTCACCATTGGAAAGAACAATTACGCATTATTTATATAATTTAGAAATTGATCAATACGATGAAATCATTGTATTTGTTGAAAGATTAAGACATAAAACAGAAATCGATGATTTAGTACAACAATTAAAAATACTTGGTGCTAAATCGATATTAGTAATTGAAATGACCTCTATTGCTTTCAACGAAGATAGACATCATTAAGAAACAAGTATAAGAACATAAAAAAACAACTCATTTCTAACTGAATCAATCAGTGAAATGAGTTGTTTTTATTGTATGTACAAAATTATTTTTCTTTAATCAATAATTTCTCTAAAGCTGTTACAATGCCATCATGATTATGATCGTCTGTTACAACATCTGCGATATTTTTAATCGTATCATTCGCATTACCCATCGCTACCCCAATACCAGCATTCTCTAACATATCATAGTCATTTAAGCTATCACCGAATGCAATAACCTCAGAAAAGTCTGAACCTAATGTATCCAATAATTTTTTTAATGTTTTTCCTTTTGATACTTTTTGATCCATAAATTCTAGAAAATAAGGTTTACTAATTGTTGAACTAATTTGTTCATTAAATTTACCATCTAGTTCTTGATTTATTTTAGCGATATTCTCTTCATAATCTACACCCATCATTTTTGGTACATCTTCTTTGATGACTGTTTTTAAATCTTCAAATCGTTCCATAGGCAAACCCGTTAACTCACTTTCAATATTCATATATTCATGTGAGCGATCATGAACAATTTTGTCATCTAAATAAGTTAAATAGAAGAAGTTTTGTTCACGACAGAAATCAATAATTTCTAATGCATCTTCTTTACTTATCGTTTGTTTAAACACAACTTCATTGTTTGTTGCATCGATAACAAATGCACCATTATAACTTACTACATAGCCACCATAATTTTTCAAATCTAATAAATCTGCATGTTTCATCATACCTGCTGTAGGTCTTCCAGATGCTAAGATTACTTTAAATCCTTCTTTTTGTTTTTCTTTTAGATAAGAAAGTGTGACTTCACTTATTTCGTTATCAGATGTTAACAATGTATCATCCATATCCATTACAATATATTTATATGACATATTTATCTCCTTAACATTAATAAAGAGTGAATCAGTTGTCTATGTAGTTAAAAAAAGACCTCTGATTCACCCTCATTAAAATATTATAAATTAATAATTTTTTGACTTACACCATAACGATTAATCGTTACAAGTTCTGATTCACATTGAGGGAATTTTTCTTGCAATTCCCTTACTAGTTTACCACTTAACTCTTTTTTAATCAAAGTGAGTACAGTTGGTCCAGCCCCACTAATGACAGTCGCATATGCACCATAATTTAAGGACAATTTCTTAATTTCATGAAAATCAGGAATTAAGTGTTGTCTATATGGCTCATGAAAACCATCTTTCATCATCATTTTACCAGCCAGTTCATAATTGTGTTGTATCAATGCACTGATCATCGTGTTACTTATAGCACTGTACTTAACAGCCTCTTTAAGTGACAACGATGCTGGTAATACTTCTCGCGCTTTTTTAGTCGATAATTCATATTCCGGTATAGTTGCAATCACATCTACTTTTGGTATATCGATATAAGAAACATCTGTTTGTTTCACTTCTGGATCATAGACACCTAATACCAACCCGCCATATATTGTTGGTGCAACATTATCTGGATGACCTTCAATTTCAGTCGCCAATTGCAACAATTCATATTTAGATAACTTTAAATTTGCAAAATAATTAGCTAAAAATAAACCCGTCACAAGCGCAGATGCAGAACTTCCTAAACCTCTTGCTAAAGGAATATCGCTGTACATTTTTAATGAAAGTGCAGGCATCTCTTTATCAAATTTTTGCGTGGCTGTTTGAGCAATTTTAGTTATATAATGACTCTCATCATTTGGTAGACCTACTAAATGTGGACCAATATGTTCAAAATGCCATTGACCATCTTCTGAAAGTATTGCCTCTACCTCTAAATATTTATCTAGAGCCATACCTATAGAATCAAAACCCACACCTAAATTAGCTGTTGAAGCAGGTACTTTAAGCTTTAATTTCTTCATTTTAAAGCACGCTCAATATAATCAACAATTGCTTGTTCATCATTTTCTAATGGCGTAATTGGTGCGTCTAATAAACTGATTGCTGTGTCTGGGTCTTTTAATCCATTACCTGTTAAAATAGCAACAACTGTTTGATTCGGCTCTAACTTGCCCACTTCATGAAGTTTAATTAAACCGGCAATTGATGCGTTACTTGCTGGTTCACTAAATACGCCTTCTTTGCTTGTCATTAATTTATAGGCTTTTAAAATTTCTTCATCTGTCACGCTATCAATAAGACCATTTGATTCGTCTCTCGCTTCTTCAGCTAATTTCCAACTTGCAGGGTTACCTATTCTAATCGCTGTAGCGACCGTTTCAGGTTGCGGAATCACTTTACCTTGTACAATTGGAGAAGCGCCTTCAGCTTGGAATCCACACATAACAGGTAGTCCTGATTGATTTAATTGATTATATTCTTTAAAACCTTTCCAATATGCAGTGATATTTCCTGCATTACCAACTGGAATAGCGAATAAATCAGGTGCTTGTCCGTCTAATTGTTCAACAATTTCAAAGGCACCTGTTTTTTGGCCTTCAATTCTATATGGATTCACTGAGTTTACAAGTGCGATTTCACCCTTTTCAGCTACTTTCTTAACAATATTTAACGCTTCATCAAAGTTACCTTTAATCGAAACGATTTCGGCACCATACATCACTGCTTGTGCTAGTTTACCTAAAGCAATTTTCCCTTCAGGTATTACTACAATTGCTTTCATACCTGCACGAGCTGCATATGCCGCAGCTGATGCTGATGTATTACCTGTAGAAGCACAAATAACTATTTTTTTACCTTCTTCTTTCGCTTTAGCCACTGCCATGACCATACCTCTGTCTTTGAATGATCCAGTAGGATTTAGTCCTTCGAATTTAGCAAATAAATTAATATTTAACTGTTCGGATAAGTAAGGTAAATGTATTAAAGGTGTATTACCTTCATTTAAAGTTAATGCTGGTGTATTCTCATTAACTGGTAAATATGTTTTATAGTTGTGGATTAGTCCTTGCCATCTTCCCATTTTACTTGTCTCCTTCGATTGGATAATATTTGATGATATTTACGCCATTTTCTTTTAATTGCGCTATAGGTAATTCATCAATACCTCTAATAACAACGCCATAAGTATTTTCAGTTCTTTGTTCAACTTTAACGCTTCTATGGAATTCGATCGTTGATTTTATTTCTTCTTTAATTTCGTCTGCTTCATTGTTACTTTCTACAATAACAAAATGACTATTTTTCAATGGGAATTTAACGACATCTTCTTCGACAATTTCTTTTGTACGATCTGTCTTCAATTCAAAGTGTGGTGGTAATGTATGCAAATCAGATTCAAATTGTAATGCTACGTTTAATAAATCTGATGCAACTGCACTACCTGTAGCTAAACTACCTGCACCTTTACCATAGAACATTGTGTCACCCACTGCATCACCGATAACATAAATCGCATTATATTCATCTTCGACATGAGCCATTTGATGACTGTCTGGAAGTAATGTTGGTTTAACACTTGCTACGACTTTACCATTTTCATACTTACCTTGACCAATTAATTTGATCTTGTAACCTAGCTTTTCAGCAACAGTAATATCTTCAATAGATACGTCAGATATACCAACACGTTCAACATCATCTAATGAAATCACTCTGTTAAATGATAAATAACTTGTAATCACTACTTTACGTGCCGCATCCACACCTTCAACATCATCTGTAGGATCAGCTTCAGCATAACCTAAGTCAGTTGCTAATTGTAACGCTTCATCATAAGTCTTACCTTCTCTAGTCATTTGACTTAAAATGAAGTTCGATGTGCCGTTAAATATACCCATGAATTGATTAATGTTATTCGCATTCAATCCATTGTTTATTGCGTTCACAATAGGAATACCGCCTGCAACACTAGCTTCATATTTTAAAGCTACTTTATTCTTTTCAGCTAAATCTTCTAATACTCTCAAATGAACTGCTAATAAATCTTTATTTGCAGTAATTACATGAATCCCTTTAGAAAGAAATCCTTTTAACCATTCTACTGTTGGTTCAATACCACCCATGACTTCAATTACGATATCTAAGTCATCATCGTTTAAAATATCGTCAATATTTTCAGTTAAATGATAGCTTGAAGTATTAATTGCTCGTTTCTTGTTAACAGAACTAACAAGTATATGTTTAATATGTATAGATTTACCAATCGTGTCTTCTATTTGTTTCTTATTCTCTTCAATAATCTTCACGACACCTGTTCCTACTGTGCCCAATCCTAATACTGCTACATTTAATACTTTCATTTTCTCACTCACCTTAAATATAATGTTCTTGTTAAAAATACAAATGTCTACTTGAAATAGACGAAACTTTATTATAGTATAAATTCATTAAAGTTTTTTGTAAAGTTTGAATAATTAGAATTAATAGTAATATTATCACTATTTCGCGCTTTGTAAAGAGTTACAATTACATTACCCCCAGTAAAAGGACTGATAAAATGAAAGTTTCAAAATTTGGCGGAAGTTCCGTCGCTAACAGTGAACAAATTAAAAAGGTATTAAACATTATTAATAGTGACGATGAAAGAAAAATTGTAGTTGTCTCTGCCCCTGGTAAACGATTTAAAGAAGATACTAAGACAACTGATCTACTGATCCGTTTATACGACAAAGTTATAAACAAACTTGATTATGCACATAAACTTCAACAAATTATTGAACGTTATGAAGAAATTGTTCATGCATTAGAAATGGATGATAAGATATTAGACAATTTAAGAAATGATATCCTTCGCCTTATTGACGTTTATCAAAACAAACCCGAACGTTTATTGGATGCATTAAAGAGTTGTGGTGAAGATTTTAATGCGCAAATTATTGCACAATATAATACGCAATTAGGTTATCCAACACGTTATTTATCCCCTAAAGAAGCCGGTATCCTCGTAACTGATGAACCTGGAAATGCAATGATTCTCGAGTCTTCTTACGAACAGATTTATAAATTACGTGATTATGAAGAAACACTTATTGTTCCAGGATTTTTCGGATATTCTGAGAACGATGATATTGTCACTTTCCCTCGTGGTGGTTCGGATATCACTGGAGCCATTCTAGCTAGAGGAATAAAAGCAAGCTTATATGAGAACTTCACAGATGTGTCTGGCATATTCCGTGCAAATCCAACGGTCGTTTCCCATCCAGAAGTCATTCCGGAAGTAACTTATCGAGAAATGCGTGAATTATCGTATGCAGGATTCGGTGTCTTTCATGATGAAGCATTAGAACCACTTTATAAAGATCGCATTCCTGTTGTGATTAAGAATACAAATGCGCCGGACGATAAAGGTACATTTATTCTCAGTGAAAGAGATACATCTAACTTATCTCACATTATTTCTGGTGTAAGTTGTGATAAAGGATTTACAACAATCAATATTAAAAAATACTTAATGAATAGAGAAGTTGGATTCACAAGAAAAGTGTTAAGTATTCTAGAAGAAGAAAATATTTCAATTGAACATATCCCTTCAGGAATTGATAATTTAAGTATTATCATTCGTTCTAACCAAATTGAAGGAAAAGAGAAACGTGTATTAAATAAAATTAGAGAACAAATTAAAGTTGATGAACTTACAATCGAATATGATTTAGCAATATTAATGATTGTTGGTGAAGGTATGAATAAAGCAATTGGAACAGCCTCTGGAGCAACATCTGCATTAAGTAGAAATAACATCAACTTAAACATGATTAACCAAGGATCATCAGAAATTTCAATGATGTTCGGCATTAATGAACAGTACTCTGATATTGCAGTACAAGCAATTTATAATGAGTATTTTGCTAAAGAAACTGCACAACTTTAATTAAAATAAAAACCACTAGAAACGGTTCATGTTTAATCATTTCTAGTGGTTTTATTATTTTGCTTTGTTATACAGAACTCAGTTAAGTATCTGACAATATTACTTGGTTCAACTTCTCTTTACCGATTACTTTTCTTAACATAAAGAATTGATAATAACTTAAGTGTTGAACTAAGCGTTGGTATCGGTATATGTCGTCTTGACGTAATTCGTGATAAAGGTTGTACATCATTTGTATTTCTGGTCTTAAATATTCCACATCATAATTTAAACAATGGAAATAAATTTTATAGTCTTCTATTTCTATGTTTTGATCATGTCTAAATTGCCATTTTTCATCTTTCGTTTCATAAATATAAACTTTTATAATTTTACTGTTATTTGTTTTATCAAGTACGTAATATTTATTGTATTGTTTAATATCATCTACATTTATCTCTTCAAAAGTATTTAATGGCGTTTGTATAAACAAACCATAATTTTTAGAAATAAAATAATCACCTAACATTTCAGCCTCATCTCTACTTACTGTTAGGCCCATTAATTCTCTCGTATGCGTATAATCATCAAGAAACAAATCAATCGCACAAGTACCACAAACAATATATTGTAAAGGATAGTCAGACATCAAGTGTTTTAAATCTTCTAAAGGTAAATATTGTTCGCTTACTTCCAAATTCAGTACCTCCCAAGAAAACGTTTTCATATATTAATTCTAACAGTTTTACGTACTTAATCCAACATAAATTATGAAGTTATTTCAATAATCTTTATTATCTAATTATTTAATTCTTTTTGATCGCATCTTTTAATAACTGTATGACCGATTGCGTACCTTCGTTTTCATATCCTGCTTCACTTAAAGCATCATATACTGATTTCGCTTTTAGCAATCCTGGCATATAAAGACCCATGCGTTCGCTTTCCTCAATTGCGATTTTCATGTCTTTTATAAAATGTTTGACGTAAAATCCTGGTGCGTAATTACCTTCTACCATCTTCGGTCCTAAATTAGAAAGTGACCAACTTCCAGCTGCGCCATGTTCAATTGAATCAAATACATGATCAATGTTTAATCCAGCTTCTTCTGCATAAATAATAGCTTCAGCAACACCAAGCATACCTGCTGCAATAGCAATTTGATTAGATAATTTAGTATGCTGTCCATTTCCACTCTGACCTTGATATACGACATTTTTACCAATTACTTTAAATATATCTTCGATTTGGTTATAAATATCTTTATCTCCACCCACCATAATTGTAAGTGTGGCATTTTTAGCACCGATATCCCCACCTGAAACAGGAGCATCTAGACTATGAATCCCCTTAGCAAGCCCTTCTTCATAAATCTTCTTTGCTAATTCTGGACTTGAGGTTGTCATATCTATTACAATACTTCCACTTTGAGCATGATTTAAAATTCCTTGTTCATCTAAGTAAATAGACTCAACATCACTTGGATATCCAACAATTGAAATAATTACATCACTCTTATGTGATAATAAAGCCACCGATTCACACCAAGTTGCACCTTGATTCACAAGTTCATCCGCTTTAGATTTAGTTCTATTGTATACATTTACTTCATAACCAGCATTCAATAAATGCCCAGCCATTGATTTACCCATGACACCAGTTCCTACAAACCCAATCGTTTTCTTCACCATCTAAATCCCTCCATTATTCATCTCATTATCCCCATTATATCTATTTGCCTAAAAAATCTAAAAGAATAAACCTAATAATTTCTTATAAAAATTACAAAAGTTTAACATCCAAATCTAAATAATTAACATTCTTAATAAAAATTGTTTGAAAAGTTAAAATATTTTTAAATATATTCGGTTTCATATTAATATTTAGTGGTATTGAATAACTGTTGATACATAAGTGTCAAACAATACAACTACAAAGGGGCGTTATAACATGAAGAAAATGTACACTTTACTCTTATCTTCATTCCTAGTTTTAGGTGCATGTGGTAATGGAGATGACGAAAGCAAAAAAGATGATTCATCAAGCAAGAATTCATCCGATTCTAAATCAGGAGATAGCAAAGACTCTGCTTCTAAAGATGGCAGTGGCAAAGATGGCTCTGGCAAAGACTCTGCTTCTAAAGATGGTAGCGGTAAAGATGGCTCTGGCAGTGACTCTGCTTCTAAAGATGGTAGCGGTAAAGACGGTTCTGGCAGTGACTCTGCTTCTAAAGATGGTAGCGGCGGTTCTTCAGATAGTAACGCTAATTCTGATGACAGTGCTAATAGTGATTCTTCTTCAAATGCTAGCAATAGTAATGGAAGTTCTTCAAATAGTGCTGGTTCAGACGGAAATAGTACAAGTGGAGATAGTGCTAATTCTGATAATAATGGCTCTAATAGCTCTAACAGTTCAAATGGAACTAACAGTGCCTCAAATGAAAACAGCTCTAATTCAAGCAGTTCAGATGCCTCTAATTCAAATGCTGCATCGAATTCAGATCAAGCAACTTCAAGCAACAATGCAGATCAAAGCAATGCAGCAAATAGTAATAGTGATTCAAGTAATACTAACGCAACTACAACATCTGCATTTGGAGCAAGCCAAGCACAACAAATGTATAATGAAACAGGCGTTAACCCTTACTTAAATTCTATGGATGCTAGTTGGAGACAAAAATATCAAGGTGGATTAACAGACCCTGAGAAAGCTTCATTAACTGCATTAGAACAAGGAACATATAACGGCCCTGAACAACCAGAATTATTCTACAATGCTTTAGTACAAATTCAACAACAATACGCACAATAATTATAGTTCACCCTATTTCATGAAACTATAATAATAATATAAAACGCCTCAAAAGTTAGATTTAACATTCTAACTTTTGAGGCGTTTTTTAATTAGTAATAGCCAAAAAAAATAACCATCTAGTTTATACTTTGACAAGTCACTAGAGGTTATTTTTCACTTCTTATAGTACAAGTCACCGTCTTTTTAACGGGCTCATTTCGGGTAACATGTTAGCGCATGTTACCCTTCTTTATTTTCTACATATATATATTATCATGACATTTTATATAAGTAAAATACAATATTTGTTCACACATTATCGCACTTATAATTTGGTATAATATTTGTTGAGCAAGTTGGATAGATGGTGGCTAATCTCAATTAATTGGGGTGATGCCTATGATTTTGGTTTCTACTCCTAGAAAGGAATAGTATGACTGATTATGAATTACTTATGATTGTTATATCAATCATCGGTTTAGTTCTATTTAGCAACAGCCAAAAAAAATAACCATTCCCAACTTTGACCAGGTTGTTATGGTTATTTTTAAACAATTAAACTAAGTCACCGTCTTTTTAACGGGCTCATTTTGGGTAACATGTTAGCGCATGTTACCCTTCTTTATTTTTTACACTTATATATTATCATGTTGATATATTGACTGTCTATTGCTTTAATTCATCATATATTGATTAATTTGTTCTATAAAGTAATCTTTAAGTTCATTTATTATCCACTCATCTGGCATACCATCCACAGTTGTTCTCCAATTCGTGTGTAGCTCAATTGATCGATGTGGGCATTCTGTATCACTAAACTCCAAATGTAATCTAACTGTATCTCTATTTGGTGTTAAATTGTAATCTAACATATCTGAAGCTACGACTCTAAAGGTTTCTTGTTCATTCAATAAGAATTCTTCATCAGTGCTAGAAAGTGATTCTAACACTTCATATCCTAAATATTGTTCGTTTCCTATTTGATTCGCAGTATGCCAAGCAATATTTTCTGTATCTATAGCTTGCCATTGTTGATTTCGATCAATATAATAATGCGCGATACCTTGTATATATCGGCTTTCTGGAGCGTCTATTAAGGTTTCTCTCCATTCATCTGCATTCAATTCACTTGCGTCATTATGAATCACTACGCCTAGCAAGGGTTTGGTTCTTTGATCCATTTCATAATGAATATAATCATTTCTCTCACTCATCTTTATCCTCCCCTTTACGAACACTAAATTATTTAATTTTATATTAACACACATGAGTTATATACTTGAAATTGTTTATATTTTCTTAAAAATGGTTATTTAATAGAAGGAAGCAATCAGGAGGTAAATACTAATGGCACAACATTTTCATAAAGGAATTTTATTTTATCACAACGCAGCTGGTCAAGGTAACATATATAAAGAACTTGGACAAGTTACAGAAAATCTAACTCAGTTATGCGATGATTTAACAATTAAATTAAGTAAAGAAGAAGGAGAAATCAAATCTCTTTGTAAAGAAATAGCTGAACAACATGCATATGATGTATTATTTATACTCGGCGGTGATGGTACGTTAAATGAATTGGTTAACGGTGTTGTAGAAAACAATCTACAAATCCCTATTGGCGTACTACCAGGAGGTACTTTTAATGACTTCACAAAAACATTAAACTTATCACCTAAACCAATGCAAGCATCTCAAGATTTACTTGATAGTCAGATTAAATCTTTTGATGTATTAGATGTAAATGGTAAATATGCGCTGAACTTTACAGGCATTGGCTTAATGGTTCAAAATGCAGAAAACGTAGAGTCCAATCAAAAACAATTACTAGGAAAATTCAGCTATGTGTTCTCAACTATAAAAACTGTCTCTAGTCCTGAAATTTACAACTATGAACTAACTGCGGACGGTGAGACATATACAGGCGAAACTTCAATGATATTAATTGCTAATGGACAACATGTTGGAGGTAGTAAAATACCTTTAGAAGATCTATCAGCAAACGATGGAAAAATGAATATCTTCATCTTCGATAAACAAAACTTCAGTATTATCAATGATTTCTTTAAAGTAAAAGATAGTTTAAATTGGAATGAAATTAGCAATAGCATCACGCACATTGCATGTGAAACTGCATCATTGTCTACTGATCCAGAAGCTAAGCTCGATATTGATGGTGAAATCATCAACAATACTCCAATTGAAGTTAAGTTATTAAAAAACAAAATTAAAATGATGTACTTAGACATTAATGCAAATTAAAACCAAGCATTCGGATAAAATCCGAATGTTTAGTTTATTATATGATTAAACACTTAATATATTTAATGGTCCCGCTAACAGGATTGTTTATATTTTCTATCTCGTTAGATTTTTTAACGGGATTGTTTTCCAGAACTATCTCGTTAGCGTGTTCATTTCTCACTTTTTGTAGTAAATACTGGCTTTTGAGGTGTCCTTTTTCCCGCTAACGAGATTGTTTTTATTTTCTATCTCGTTAGATTTTTTAACGGGATTGTTTTCCAGAACTATCTCGTTAGCGTGTTCATTTCTCACTTTTTGTAGTAAATACTGGCTTTTGAGGTGTCCTTTTTCCCGCTAACGAGATTGTTTTCACTTTCTATCTCGTTAGATTTTTTAACGGGATTGTTTTCCAGAACTATCTCGTTAGAGTCATGTTTTCTCATTTTTTGTAGAAAATTTGGGGTTTTGTGCGGGTTCTTTACCCGCTAACGAGATTGTTTTCACTTTCTATCTCGTTAGATTTTTTAACGGATTGTTTCTCAGAACTATCTCGTTAGAGTCATGTTTTCTCATTTTTTGTAGAAAATTCGGGATATTGAGGTGTACATTTCCGCTCTAACGAGATTGTTTTTACTTTCTATCTCGTTAGATTTTCTAAGAGGATTGTTTCGCGGAACTATCTCGTTAGCCATGCTCAATGTTGCTTGTCACCAATCAAAAACCAAGCATTCGGATTTTATCCGAATGCTTGGTTTATTAATTAAACGTTGATATTTCCTTGAGCATCTCCAGGTTTAAATATCGTTAATATTGCACTAATAATCGCAATAATATGTGGAATTCCCGTCCAAACAAATGCTAAATGAAGTAATCCTGATATTGGTTTTTGTGCATAAAATTTATGTACACCAAAACCACCTAGTAATAAAGCTAAGGCAATATATATCCACTTGTTTACTTTCATTGTAACCCTCCTTCATGATCATAAATAATTCAATTTCTCTTTATATATACCCGAAAAATGAGAATAATTCCCATGAATTAATGACAAAATTGTAACAATTCCATACAAATAAAAGCTTGAATCATCTTTACGATAATTCAAGCTTTTTATATTGGTCTAAAATGATATTATTTAGTAAATATCATTAAACTTTTTAATTTCCTAAGTATTCATTGAACTCGGCAATAAATTGTTTTTTATCATTCGTTGTAGGATAAGTTAATCCACCTAATATCACTGACTGACTGCTCACCGTAATAAAATCATAATCAATGGAATGTTTGAGAAATATATTTTTCGCATCTTCTTGATTGAATTCATTATCTAAGTTCTCAAATACTAATATCTTTTTATCAAAAAACATAACGGCCTCCAAAAAAACTTAATATATAAATATTACAAAACTATATTCATTGAATCTAGAGGGAATTGATGTAATAAAATAACTAAAAGACATTAGTACAATTTAATTGTAAAATAACAAAACAAATTTAAATGATTTTAAACGTTTTTGAACGTTTCTGATTATTTATATCCTATAATTAAATATTAGTCAAAGGTTTACTTATAATTAAAATACCATATATGAAAGGATAATAATATGTTTTCATCCATAACATTCACACAAACATTATTACAATCTCACTTATCAGCCTCAATAAATAATATCGAAATAGAACCATTAAATAAAGAGTATGAAAGCAGTCATTTTGAAATAAATAACATCTATTATAGAAGTAGACGTGCAAAGAAAACTCCAAATAAAAAAGGATATTTCGTCGTATTTTGGATCAAAGATGAAGAAAATAAAAACAGACCTTATACATATAGCGAAACACCAGACAAACTGATTATCACTGTTCACGACGAACAACATATCGGTCAATTTATCATTCCTAAAGAAATACTTTTAGAGAAAAAAATAATCAGTCATGAACAATCAACAGGAAAAATGGCTATGAGAGTCTATCCAACATGGGAAGATGATTTAAATCCAACAGCGATAAAAACACAAAAATGGCAAATAAAATACTTTATTGATTTATCTGATACGATAAATGTAAATGAACTCCACAAACTATACTTCGAATAAAACTCATTTAATAATCAAAAAACCCTCAAAGCATATAGCTTTGAGGGTTAAAGCAATTAATATTGCTTCATGTATTGTTCTCTTTCCCACTCAGAAACTTGAGTTCTGTAATAATCCCATTCTAATGATTTAGATTGAATGAATTGGCGATAAATATGAGTACCTAATGCGTCTTTAACGACTTCATTTTCTCTCATTGCTTTAATTGCAGTATAAAGTGTTGACGGTAAGTCTTGTACACCTACTGCTTCGCGTTCTTCTCTATCCATTTCATAGATATTTTGGTCTACTGATTCTGGTGGAGTTAATTTATTTTTAATTCCATCTAATCCAGCTTGTAAAATTGTAGCAAGCGCTAAATATGGATTTGCTGATGGATCTACTGAACGAATCTCAACACGAGTTGAAAGTCCACGTGATACAGGTATTCTGATTAATGGTGAACGGTTTTTACCACTCCATGCAATATAACATGGTGCTTCGTAACCTGGTACTAAACGTTTATAAGAGTTTACTAATGGGTTACATACTGCAGTAAATCCACGTGCATTTTTCAAGATACCAGCGATGAAGTGATATGCATCATCAGTTAATTGCATTTCGCCATTTGGATCGAAGAATGCATTTTCTTTACCATTGAATAATGATACGTTAAAGTGCATTCCGCTTCCGTTCACACCAAATAATGGTTTTGGCATGAATGTTGCATGCAAGTTATGTTTACGTGCGATAGTTTTAACAACTAATTTGAATGTTTGAATGTTATCACATGCAGTAATTGCATCTGCATATTTGAAATCAATTTCATGTTGACCTGGTGCCACTTCATGGTGACTTGCTTCAATATCGAAGCCCATGTCTTCAAGTTCTAATACGATGTCACGACGACAATTTTCACCTAAATCTGTAGGTGCTAAATCGAAATATCCGCCATTATCGTTTAATTCTAATGTTGGTTCCCCTTGTTCATCTAATTTGAATAAGAAGAATTCAGGCTCAGGCCCTAAGTTGAAATCTGTAAATCCTAATTCTTTCATTTCATTGATGACACGTTTCAAGTTTGTACGTGGATCTCCATCAAATGGTTGACCATCAGGACTATAAATATCACAGATTAATCGTGCAACTTTTCCTTTACCAGCAGTCCATGGGAAAATTACCCAAGTATCTAAATCAGGATATAAATACATATCCGACTCTTCAATTCGCACGAATCCTTCAATTGAAGAACCGTCAAACATCATTTCGTTGTCTAAAACTTTTTCCAATTGTGCAATTGGAACCTCAACGTTTTTAATTGTACCTAAAATATCTGTAAATTGTAATCTTAAATAACGTACGTTTTCTTCGTCAGCAAAACGAAAAATGTCCTCTTTTGTAAATGATTGTTTAGCCATGTGATTATCCTCCAGTTTTTATTTAAAAAATCTTGATAAATCTCCACGGTTAAGTGGTCCTTCTGTTTTAGAAGTTCCTCTAATTACCCGCTCTCTCATCTTAAGTTCATCTTCAGAAAGGTCACTCTGTTCTTGTAATAGAATTTGTTTTATCCCTTTCATGTTGAATCCTTTTTCAATAAGATTTTTAATTTCCAGCAACCTTTCAAGGTCATTTAATGAAAATAACCGTTGATTACCTTCAGTCCTTTTTGGCGAGACAAGCTCATTGCTTTCATAATATCTGATTTGTCTAGCTGTTAGCTCTGTTAACTTGATGACTACACCAATTGGAAACACGGCCATGTTTCTTCTAATAATGTCTCTTGACAGCACGACCGCCTCCTCTAAATTAAGAACTTAAAATAAATTTAGCATACAAATTTTCAGAAAACAAATAAATGTTAGGAAACCTGACATAGAATTATAATTGCACAAGTTCATTCGATATTAAATTTTCAACAGCTCTAATAATTGCAATTTTGACGTGTTCATATGTTAATCCACCTTGAATATAAGCTTCATAAGGTGCTCTAATTGGGCCATCTGCAGTTAACTCTATTGATGAACCTTGTATAAACGTACCAGCAGCCATAATGACATCATCTTCGTATCCAGGCATGTAACTCGGCATTGGACTAAAGTGCGCATTGATTGGCGAAGCATGTTGAATAGACTGACAAAATGCAATCATTTGTTCTTTTTTATCAAAAGTAACTGATTGTATAATATCTGTTCGTGCATCTTGATAATGTGGTGTAGTTGTCATATTTAATTTTTCTAGAAGTAGTGACGTAAATAATGCACCTTTCAAACTTTGACTCACAACATGTGGCGCTAAGAAGAAACCTTGGTACATTTCAGGTAAACTACCCAGTGAAGCACCTGCCTCTTTACCGATACCTGGTGCAGTTAATCGATACGCACATCTTTCTATTAAATCCGCATTCCCAGAAATATATCCACCAATTTTAGCTAAGCCACCACCAGGATTTTTAATTAGTGATCCAGCAATTAAATCTGCACCAATTTCAATTGGTTCTTTATCTTCAACAAATTCACCATAGCAATTATCGACAAATATAATCACATTAGGATATTTTTCTTTAATTTGTTTAATTGCACTTTCTATTTTATTGATTGTTAATGACGGTCTTGAACTATAACCTTTAGAACGTTGTATAGCGACGACTTTCGTTTGTGCATTGATACTCTCCAATACAGTTTGAATATCGATGTCGCCTTCCTTCAAATCAACTTCATTGTATTTAATACCTTGTTCAATAAAACTTCCAATGCCATTACCGTTAACGCCAATTACTTCTAATAACGTGTCATATGGTGTACCAGTAATATATAATAATTCATCTCCATTTTGAAGTTGGCTATTTAGTGCCAATGTAATCGCATGTGTACCTGATATAATTTGTGGTCTAACAAGACTATCTTCTGCTCTAAATACCTCACTATAAACAGCTTCTAAATGATCTCTACCAATATCATCATATCCATATCCTGTCGTTCCAATTAAATCTGATTCAGTAATTTTCACTTTATGGAATGCATCTAGTACGCGTGTTTGTGCTATAAATGCATTTTGTTCAACTTTATCAAAATAAGGTCTTAAAGTTGTTTCAACTTCTTTAATTAATTGCTCTAATTTCTGTTCCATTTATTCTACCTCTTATTTTTGTTTATATCCTTTTATTAAATACGCTTCTTCTATTTCATCAAAGTCCATTGATTCGACCAAAGTATGTGTTCTCTGCCAATAAATTTGGTCCGAATCTGTAGATGGTAATGTCATTTCATAATACGACATTGTTTCTTTAATCATTTCCACTAATTTATCTTTAAATACCGCCTTATCATCTTTAGATTTTGCTGATACAAAGATAGAATGTTCTGAGACAGCTATATCTTTACTATCTATTTTATCTTTCTTATTGAATGCAACTAACATTGGTATATGATCCATTTCTAACTGTTTCACTAAAGTCATTACAGTTTCATATTGTTCTTGATAGTGTGGATGACTGGCATCAACAACATGTATCAGTAATTGTGCATATTTCGCTTCTTCCAACGTTGATTTAAAAGCAGCAATTAAAGTCGTCGGTAACTTTTGAATAAATCCCACTGTATCCGATAGAACGACATTAAATCCATCATTGATTGAAATTGCTCTTGATTTAGGATCTAACGTAGCAAATAACAAATCTTTTTCAAATGTTGAATCATTGGTTAATTGATTAAACCATGATGATTTCCCTGCATTTGTATAACCAATGAGTGCGACTTGATATGCTTGATTATGCTGTCTTCTCTCTCTATATCTAAATCGATGCGAAACAATCGTTTCTAATTGATGTTTTATTTCATTCATTCTCGTACGAATATGTCGTCTATCCGTTTCTAATTTTGTTTCACCAGGACCTCTTGTACCAATACCGCCACCTAATCGGGATAAACTTTTACCGTGGCCAGATAATCTTGGTAATAAATAATCTAATTGCGCCAATTCTACTTGTAATTGTCCTTCACGACTAGATGCACGTTGAGCAAATATTTCTAATATCAATTGCGTTCTATCTATTATTTTAGTATTAAACAATTCATCGAGATGCTTCGATTGACCAGTCGTCAACTCATCGTTCGCTATAATAGCATCGACGTCTAATTCGTTTAAATCAATATATTCTATAACTTCTTCAATCTTGCCTTTCCCAAAATAATATTGTTGATCTGGGCGATCTCTTTTTTGTGTAAAAATCTCAACTACTTCAAGCTGACTTGTTTTCGCTAATGAAGCCAACTCATCTACTGTTGATTGAAAAGTCGTTTCGTCTACTTTTTTATCATGATAAGCTAATAAGATGACTCTTTCTGTTTTATTGATTGTTGATTTCAAATTGTTCTTCATTTATATCACGCTCTCTTTGATTTTATTTTAACATAGAAACGATTATGCATATTAATATGCGATTGAATATTTTTTTATTATAATGAATTTAAGAAAAGGAGTGAGCGTTATGACAATCTATGACTTTGAAGTAGCAAAAACAAATGGTGAGCTATACTCATTATCTGATTATAAAGATAAAGTAATATTAATCGTAAATACAGCAAGTGAATGTGGTTTTACACCTCAATTTGAAGGATTAGAATCACTTTATCAAGATTATAAAGATAGCGGCTTAGTTGTATTAGGGTTTCCTTGTAATCAATTTGGGAATCAAGAACCTGGAGATTCTTACGAAGCATATCAAAATTGTAAATTAAACTATGGTGTAACTTTCCCTATGCACGAGAAAATCAACGTTAAAGGATCTGAACAACATCCATTATATGATTATTTAACGAGTGCGAAAAAAGGTATATTAAACGGGGCAATCAAATGGAATTTCACGAAATTCCTTGTTAATAAAGATGGTGAAGTCGTACAACGCTTTGCTCCTCAAAAAAGTCCAGATCAATTAAGAAGTGCAATTGAAGAATTGTTATAAACATTTAAGAGGTTCTATACGTGTAGTTTAACTACACGTATAGAACCTCTTAGACATTATACACCGTGACGATTAAGCTTCTTCTTTAGTTTCTTCTTCGTCTTGTGCATCTACGAAAGTTGAAATAGCATGTTTGTAAATTAGATTTTCTTTTCCTTCAATATATAATAATACAACTTTGTCGTCAAAATTGACGATTTTGCCTTTCATTTGGAAACCATTTAATAAGAAGATTGTTAATTCAGTACCTTCTGATTTAAATTTCTCCAATAATACTTCTTGAATATTTTCTTTCTCTGCCATATGACTTTCTCCTTCACTCGGATAATTGGATTACGTTGTCCGCGATTTCTGATAAAGTCTGTTTATCCCGTTGAAACCAAGTTACATCCATTTTATTTTTAAACCATGTCATTTGACGCTTGGCATATCTTCTAGAATTTTGCTTGATTTGTTCTTTAGAAGTTTCTATATCTATCTTTCCCCTTACAACTGGTATTAATTCTTTGTATCCAATTGCTTGCATACTTTGTGAATTTTCATACCCCATCTCAACAAGATTAGACACTTCTTTATATAATCCTCGCTCCAACATCATGTCGACGCGCATATTAATTCTTTCATATAATGTTTCACGCGACATTTCTATCCCAACTAATATTGTACTATATTTTCCAGAAAAAGTCTGGCTTTTCTTGCGTTCACTTAAAGTTTTTTTTGTTTTTAAGTAATATTCAATTGCTCGTTCAACTCTTTTGCGATTGTTCGGATGCACTGATGACGCCGTTTCTGGATCAAACGACTTTAAATGTTCATGCATTTCGATATTATTTAATTTAGATAATTCTTTTAATTTATTTTGAATAATTTCCATTTTTTCAGAATCTATCTCTTCTTCTTCCAATTGATAATCATATAATACAGATTGTACATATAAACCTGTCCCACCTACTAAAATCGGTATTTTTCCACGATTATGAATATCATCAACAATTTCTGAAAATTCCTTTTTAAATTGATAAACTGAATATGTTTCACACGGTTCATAAACGTCAATTAAATGGTGTGGAATACCTTCACGTTCTTCTTCGGTAGCTTTTGCAGTTCCGATATCTAGACCTTTATAAATTTGAAAGGCATCTCCATTTATAATTTCACCGTTCAATGCTTTAGCCAATTTAATGCTTAACTCTGTTTTACCTACTGCTGTCGGTCCAACTATTGCGATCAAAGGTTTATTGCTCATTTTTTATTTCCTCTTTTTCTAAATGTTTAATTTGTAGATTTAACCAATGATACAAGTGTTCATATACATCATATTGGTTTGTTTCGAACAACACTTCATGCCTTTTGTTTTTATATAATTGAACTGTCACGTGTTTAACACCAGCGCGTTTATATAAAGATGCGAGACGTTTAATTCCTACGCCAAATCCACCGAAATGATCTTCTTTACCTGAAACGAATAACACTGGCATTTTTGAATTTTGTTTTTTAATATATGTTCGCTTTTTAGATTGCTCAGCTACTTTTACAATTTCGTATAATACTTTATGCGAAACTGGAAAACCTGCATAAGGGTCTTTTTCATATGATTCTCGATTATCATCACTTTCACTCAACCAATTATGATCCTTGTTTAGCGATTTATGTTCTCTATTAATCGTTTTAAACGCAATATTATTTATAAATTTGGACTTCACACGACTTCCTAAAAATAAATTGACTACTTTTAAAGCATTGTAATTAAATTTACCTTGAAGTTTCGGATAAATAACCGTACCTGATAACATAAGAATATCCACATCTTCAGGATAATCATGAACATATTTTCTTGCTACTAGCGAACCCATAGAATGCCCAAGTAAAATATATGGTAAATCCGGATTAAGTTCAGATTTAAATGTTTCATTTATCTCTTTAACATCATCTACTAATTCTTGCATCGAATTAAAATGCCCTCTAGTAGAAGGTTCTATATTTATACCGTGACCACGGTGATTATGTCTTAATATATGAAATCCACGTTTACATAAATACTCTGCAAGAAGGTCGTATCGATCTTTGTGTTCAGAAACACCATGCAGAATATGTATGATACCAATTGGTTCTTCATCAGTTTTATCAATTGTTATTTCTAAAGTTTGTTCTGTTGATAAAGTTATTTTATGATTAATTCTTCTCAAAGTCATACGCCTCCATTCTTTTACATTATATCAAATTCAAGAACGCTTAAACATTCATAAAGTCTCATTTAATCATTTCATATTTATATCAATAAAAAAGGGAGCGGGACAGAAATCTAATTTATAAAAAAGATTTCGTAGTCCCGCCCCGGCAAGGATGACTAGAGTTTAAAAAAACTTGGTACAAGCGCATTTCTAACTCAGTCATCTACTGCCAAGATACTAAAAGAGACTGAGACATTATTAATGTCCCAGCCTCTCTTATGCTTAAAACGTGTGATTAACAATTAAATTATTTAACGATTGCAGGTTGATCATTAGGATTAACTGCTTCTTTAATTGCTCTTTCTAATTCATCTTTGTAAACACGTGTAGTATCTGTATCATAGTTTAATACTTTTGCCATTACTTCAACAATTGCATCTTTATGTTCAATTACATAATTGATGTCAAAGTATAAACGACCAGAACGTCTTACTAAGAAGTCTGTTGGTTTATGAACCATTTCTTTTTGAATGCTGTAAATAACTTCAGCATACACTTCGATTGGTAAGTTAACATCTGCAACTTGTGTAGCATGTGCAATTTCAAATACATCGTCAACATTTGAACCATATTTTCTAGCTAAATAACGTGCTGCATCTTCTGAAAGATTATAGTCTTTTGCTGCTTTAACTTTGTTTTCAACGAATGTTTCGAAGTTTTTACTTCCGCCAACATTACCACCAGAAATATGTGTACCTTTTGTATCACATGGTTTGAATGATAATTTGTATTCTTCTTTAAGACGTTTACTTAATAAGTCCACGATATCTTGCGCCATATGACGGTATCCAGTTAATTTACCACCAGCAATTGTTAGTAATCCTGAATCACCTTCCCAAATTTCATCTTTACGAGAAATTTCTGATGGGTCTTTCCCTTTTTCGAAAATAAGTGGTCTTACACCAGCCCAAGTAGATTCAATATCTTTATCTTCTACTTTCACAGTTGGGAACATATAGTGAATCGCGTCAATTAAATATGAACGATCTTCTTCAGTTACTTTTGGTGATGATTTATCGTTATCGTAAATAGTATCTGTTGTACCTACATATGCTTTACCATCTCTAGGAATAGCAAAGATCATTCTGCCATCATTTTCAGTATCAAAGTATACTGCTTGTTTTAATGGGAATACACTTTGGTCAATAACAATGTGTACACCTTTAGTTAATCTAAGTTGTTTATTATTTGTAGAGTAGTCTTTACCTCTTACTTCATCTACCCATGGTCCTGCTGCATTAATAACTCTTTTACCTTTAATTTCGAAAATTTCATTTTGTAATAAATCTGTAGCTTCAATACCTGAAACTTTATTTTTCTTGTTGTATAAGAATTGGTTAGATTTTGTATAGTTAATGATATCAGCACCAAATTCACGTGCACGTTTCATAACTTCAATTGTTAATCGCGCATCATCTGTACGATATTCAACATAATATCCACCAGCTTTTAAGCCATCTTGTTTTACTAATGGTTCTTTATTGATAGTTTCTTCTCTACTTAACATTGAACGACGTTCTGCTTTTTTAACACCAGCTAAGAAGTCATATACTTTTAACCCGATTGAAGTACTGAATGGTCCCATGCTACCGCCTTTATGAAGAGGTAATAACATCCATTCAGGTGTAGTAACGTGAGGTCCGTTTTCATAAACGATTGCTCTTTCTTTACCTGTTTCAGCAACGACACCTACTTGAAGTTGTTTCAAGTAACGTAAACCACCGTGAACTAATTTAGTACTTCTTGAACTTGTTCCTTGTGCAAAGTCTTGCATTTCTACAAGTGCTACTTTCATACCACGTTGAGATGCGTCTAATGCGATCCCTGCACCAGTAATTCCTCCACCTATAACGACTACATCATACTCAGTATTTTTGAGTTGATTTTTAACTTGATTACGATTTAATGCTGATAAATGTTGCATAACCATTTTCCTCCTATGAAAGTAAAAAAATGAGAGACTCGTCCCTACAAAAAATTGTATGAACAAAGCCTCTCACATCTCTACGAAATATTAACTTAACCTAATGATAACACAACTTAATCTAATTTGAAAGCTTGAGTGGCTTTTACTGCAGTTTTCCAACCTTTATATAGTTTTTCTCTTTCAGTTTCTTCTAATTCAGGTTTGAATTCTGTCTCTAATTTCCATCTCTGTTGTATTTCATCTTTTGATTTCCAGAAGCCAACTGCTAAGCCTGCTAAGTAAGCAGCACCTAATGCTGTTGTTTCATTTACTTCTGGTCTTTCTACTGGTGTATTAACAATATCAGCTTGGAATTGCATTAAGAAATTATTCTTAACTGCGCCTCCATCTACTCTCAATGTTTCAACTGGAATACCAGAATCTTTTTCCATTGCATCTAAAACATCTCTTGTTTGGTAACATAATGATTCTAATGTCGCTCTAATGAAATGCTCTTTTTCAGTACCACGAGTTAAACCAAATACTGCACCACGTGCATCTGCATCCCAATATGGTGTGCCTAAACCAACGAATGCTGGAACAACATAAACGCCTTCAGTTGATTTAACTTTTCTAGCATATTCTTCAGAAGCTGGTGCTGATTTAATCATTCTTAAACCATCACGTAACCATTGAATTGCTGATCCTGATACAAAGATACTACCTTCAAGTGCATAATTGACTTTACCGTCAATACCGTACGCTAAAGTAGTCAATAAACCACTTTCAGATTTTACAGCTTTTTCACCTGTGTTCATTAACATGAAGCCACCTGTTCCATATGTGTTCTTCACATCTCCACTTTCAAAACAAGCTTGACCAAATAGTGCAGCTTGTTGGTCACCGGCAACCCCAGCAATTGCAATTTCTTCACCGAAGAAATGATGTTTTTGTGTATGTCCATAAATTTCACTTGAAGGTTTAACTTCAGGTAACATTGAAGCTGGTACATCTAAATAGCCTAATAATTCTTCATCCCATTTTAAATCATAAATATTGTACATTAATGTTCTACTTGCATTTGAATAGTCCGTTACATGTACATTACCTGTGAATTTCCAAATAAGCCATGTATCGATTGTTCCAAATAATAAATCACCGTTTTCAGCTTTTTCTCTAGCACCTTCAACATTATCTAAAATCCATTTTACTTTTGTACCTGAGAAGTAAGGATCTAATAATAATCCTGTTTTTTCTTTAAAAATAGGTTCTAAGTCTTTAGATTTTAATTCTGTACAAATATCTTGTGTTTGTCTTGATTGCCATACAATCGCATGATATACAGGACGACCTGTGTTTTTATCCCAAACAACAGCTGTTTCCCTTTGGTTTGTAATACCGATACCTTCAATTTGGTTTGGATTTACGTTATTTTCATTTAATACACTTGAAATAACTGCTAAAACAGATGTCCAAATTTCATTAGCGTCATGTTCTACCCAGCCGCCTTTTGGAAAGTATTGTTTGAATTCACGTTGGCTAACATATTTGATATTTCCCTCTTTATCAAACAGTATTGCTCTTGAACTTGTCGTTCCTTGGTCTATTGATAAAATGTATTTTTCCATATTAAACACTCCTATATAATTGTCTGTTACAGAATTTCTGAAACTTCGTCTTTAAGTATCGCTTTGTTCAATACTATACCTAATAATACAACAAGTATTGTAAAGATGAATGCGAAAATGATAAATCCATTTACGACACCGTTAAATAATATATTATATAAAGCTGCACCTAACATACCGCCTGCAATTGGTCCTAAAATTGGTACTGGCGCATATTTCCAATTTGAACTTCCTTTACCTGGAATAGGTAAAATCATATGCATAATACGTGGTCCAATATCACGAGCTGGGTTAATTGCATAACCAGTCGCACCACCTAAACTTAAACCAATCGCAACAATTAATAAACCTACGATTAATGGATTTAAGCCGTCTGTAAATTTATTAGCACCAATGAATAATAATCCCATTACTAATATCATTGTACCAATAATTTCACTTAAGAAGTTAGCTACATAGTTTGGATATGATGGTCCAGTTGAGAATGTACCTAATTTTGCACCTTGATCTTCTGTTTTCTTCCAATGTGGTAAATAAGTTGCCCATACTAATGCTGCACCGATCATTGCTCCAATCATTTGTGCAATAATAAATGGTACTACTTTAGACCATGGGAATGATCCATCAATTGCAAATGCTATTGTAACAGCAGGATTTAAGTGTGCCCCGGATATACCACCAACTGCATAAACACCTAACATAACTGCTAATCCCCAACCTAATGATATAACAATCCAGTCTGCACCTTTACCTAAAGCGCCTTTAAGATTGACATTGGCACAAACCCCGCCACCGAATAAAATCAATATGGCCGTACCAACAATTTCTGCTAAAAATTCACTCATACTAAACACCCTCCTCAATTTTGATGCTAATACATAAAAAACCCCTCTACTGACAACTATACATATTATTTGCATCTTAATTTATACAAATTAATACCATTGTGCTGTTTGTAGAGGGTCTCATTTACTCGTCTCATATATTAACTTAAGTAAAATTATAATACTTAATGAAAACGTTGTCAAATCAATTTACCAAATAGATACATCACTTGAAGTAATATACTGTGCACCGCTTTCAATCGCAAGATTAATTTCTTCATCTGTGTTGATTAATCCCCCAGCAATAATACTTTTACCAGTTTTATCACTGATTTCTTTTATTACTTTTGTAGCAACACCTGGTAAGACTTCCACTAAGTCAGGATCTGCTTGTTTGATTAAATCTATACTTCTACTTAATGCCGTGCTATCTAAAATAAATACTCTTAATATAGTAAGTGTGTTTAATTTCTTAGCTCTTTTTATAATTTTTGATTTTGTTGATATGATGCCATGTGGCTTATACTGTTGGATCACATATTCTACAGCCGCTTCATCATTGGATAATCCTTTTATTAAATCAATATGCAGCATTACATCTTTATTATGCTTTTTCATTTGTTCTAAAATGCCTTGTAAATGGCCAATATGTGTATCTAATAAAACACATCGTTCATAATCCATTTTGAAAAATTTCTCCATATCTTTCATTGATCGAATCGCTGGCAATATGTGTTTATTCATCTTATCCTCCTACATAACTCTTTTAAATAATTTTTCTAATTCATATGTCGTTAACTCAATAATGATGGGTCTTCCATGTGGACAAGTAAATGGATCTGTTGTTTCTCTCAACTCATCTATGAGATGACTCATTTCATGGTTTCTTAAATAATGATTTGCTTTTATGGATTTCTTACAACTCATCATTATCGCTGCATCTTCACGAAGTTTTTTTATATCTACGCGCGCGTGTTTTAATACATAATCAATCATATCTTTTATTATTTCTTCAGCGTCTATAGGTGGTAACCAAACTGGATATTCACTCACCATATAATCATTATGACCAATTGGCTCAAGGAATATACCCGCTTCTGCTAGTGGTGTTAAATATTTCTCAATAATCATATGCTCATCTCTCGAGAAATTAAATGTAATTGGTAACAATAAACTCTGTGTTTCATTCGTCACTTCGCCAATTTTCTCTTTAAAGAACTCATATTTTATTCTTTCTTGCGCAGCATGTTGGTCAATCATAAACATACCTGTATCATTTTGAGCAATAATATATGTTCCATGTACTTGTCCTACCACTTCCATATATGGCACTCTCGGCACATTGTCGTCTTCATTTATATTCGCCGTTGATGATGTTTTTGTTTCAACATTTGTTAAATCGTTATCTTGGGATTCATGAATCGTTTCTTGATTGTTATATGATGTTTCGGTTTGTTCCGTTTGTTCCGTTTGTTCAATTTCTTCAAATTGACGTTCTGTTTCTTTAGGTTTTTCTATTTCTTCTTGAATGATTGAGTTTGAATCTTTATTTTTAAACGTCCATTGTTTCGTTGATGGTTCTACTGGCGAAACTGGTTCAGGATTGGTAGGTTTGTCTTCTGTTTTTTCATTTTGTTCAACAAATGAACGCTTTGCTTCAAAATCTATTTTTTGTTGTTCAAAAATTTCTTTTTGAGATTTTTTAGGTTGATCACGATTTATTGATGTATCAGGTATTAATGAAATACCTCTGAACGCTTCTTTAATCTTATTACTGATTAAGTCATAGAGTAATTGTTCTTTTGATAATCTTACTTCTAATTTTGTTGGATGGACGTTTACATCTACAAGTATCGGATCCATCTCAATATTAATGTACACAATTGGATATCGTCCAATTGGCAATAAAGTATGGTAACCTTCAATAATCGCTTTATTCAACACGAAATTTTTAATATAGCGTCCATTTATAAAGATAGAAATATAATGTCTATTACTACGTGTATGTTCTGGTTTACATATAAATCCATGCATCTCATAGTCATCTGTTGTCCCATTAATTTCTATTAAATCTTTTGCTATTTTCATTCCATAAATTTCAGCCATTACTTCGTTCGTTTTTCCAGAACCATTTGTTGAAATAACCGTCTTATCATCTGAAACAAGTGTAAAAGATATATGCGGATGACTCATTGCCATTCTATTGACGATATCTGTAATTTTCCCTAACTCGGTATATAAACTTTTAACATATTTCAACCTTGCAGGTGTATTATAGAACAAATCTTTAACTAAGATATCGGTACCTTGTTTTGCTTTTGCCGGTTGTTTCTTAATAACAACACCATTCTCAACTTGTACCTCATGGCCCATTAATCCATCTGTACAAGTCTTCATAGTCACTCTACTTACTGAGGATATACTCGCTAATGCCTCTCCTCTAAATCCAAGCGTACGTATGTGGAATAAGTCGTAATCGTTGTTTATCTTACTCGTTGCATGTCTACCAAATGCTTTTTCTATATCTGATTCTTCAATACCAGTTCCATTATCTACGATTCTAATGGATTGAATACCAGATTCTTTAATCGTAATATCAATTTGTGTAGCTTGTGCATCAATAGCATTTTCTAACAATTCTTTTACGACAGAAGCAGGTCTTTCAACAACTTCACCAGCAGCTATTTTATTGGCTAAAGATAATTCAAGTTCTTTAATTTTTCCCACTGTACTCACGCTTTCTATTTAAGTTGATTTTGTAAATCTTGTAGTTTCGTTAATGCTTCAATTGGTGTTAAATTCATGATATCTAATGATTTGATATCTTTTTCTATATCTGATGATCCTTCTTCTTCAAACAATTGGAATGCAGGTTGTTCAAAAGTACTTTCTTTACGTTCTTCTTTCGTATTCGACTCTAATTCATGAAGAATGACACGTGCTCTATCTATAATTTCATTTGGCAAGTTCGTCAATTGAGCAACATGAATACCATAACTTTGATCGACAGCACCTTCTTTTACTTTATGTAAAAATATTAATTCGCCTTGATACTCTTGTGCTGCGACGTGAATATTTTTAAGTCCTGGTAATGTTGTCTCTAAATGTGTAAGTTCATGATAGTGCGTTGAGAAAAGTGTTTTCGCTTTTGTATTGTGATGTACATATTCAATCATAGATTGTGCTAATGCTAATCCATCAAATGTAGAAGTTCCTCTACCAATTTCGTCAAAGATTATAAGACTATCTTCTGTGGCACCGACCATTGCTTTTTCTGCTTCTAACATTTCAACCATAAATGTACTTTTACCTGATACTAAATCATCTGCTGCACCAATTCTTGTAAATATTTGATCGAATATCGGTAATTTCGCCTCATCTGCTGGGACGTATGCACCCATTTGAGCCATAATGCTAATAATCGCTATTTGTCTCATATAAGTACTTTTACCTGACATATTTGGACCCGTGATTAAATATATAAATCCATCTTTATCTAAATAACAATCATTTGGAACGTAATCATTATGATCCATAACGCGTTCCACAACAGGATGTCTTGATGATTTTAAAGATAATGTTTTATCATCACTAAAAGTTGGTTGTGTATAATGATATTTTTGAGCTGTTTCTGCAAAACTTTGTAAACAGTCAATTTCTGAAAGTAATTTCGCCTGTATTTGAAGCTTCTCAGTAAATGCTTTTACTTTTTGTCTTAATTCTAAAAATAACTGATACTCTAACTCAATCGCTTTATCTTCAGCACCAAGAATAATTGCTTCTTTCTCTTTAAGCTCTTCCGTTATATATCTTTCAGCATTAGATAATGTCTGTTTTCTTTCATAGCCAAGTGCATCTGTATCGACATGATTCAAATTAGCTCTCGTAATTTCAATGTAATATCCAAAAACTTTATTAAAACTCACTTTTAAAGATTTTACGCCCGTTCTTTCTCTTTCACGCAATTGCAATTCAGCAATCCATTGCTTACCATTTGTTGACGCTTCTTTATATTGATCTAATTGTTCATGATAGCCAACTTTAAATATGCCGCCTTCTTTAACAGAAATCGGTGCATCTTCAATCAAGCTATCTTCCAATAGTGCTTCTAATTCTTCCAGTGGTTCTAATGCTTTAAATCGTTCTATTGAATCTACATCAAGTCTTTCAATAATGGATTTAATATATGGAATTTGTTTAATGGAATAGTTTAATTGAACTAAATCCTTCGCGTTAACATTTCCATAACTTACACGTCCAACAAGTCTTTCAATATCGTAAACCATATTCAAATAACTTCTTAGTTCGTCACGTTCAATAAAACCATTCACTAATTGTTCAACTGCATCTAACCTTTGTTCAATATCATTTTGATTAATCAATGGTCGATCTATCCATTGTTTTAATCTACGCGCACCCATTGGCGTCTTCGTATCATCCATTAACCATAACAGGGTACCTTTTTTAGACTTCAGTCGAATACTCTCAGTCAATTCTAGATTTCTTTTAGCATAGAAATCCATTTTCATATAATCTAACGCATGATAAACAACAACATCCTCAATATGCGGCATATCGCGTTTACCATTATCATAAATATAATTAAGTAAATAAGTCAGTGATTTTTTTTGAGGTTCAGATGTATGGTGTACAACATCATATTCACGTGCCTCAAATTCATCTACTACAGTTATCGTTTCTGTAATGAGTTGAATTTGCTTATATAGCTGGTCTTGTAATACTGTATTAACGATAATTTCATTCGGATGCACCGTTGTTATTTCATTTATTAATGTTGTTTCGTCTTCAAATGAAGTGACTTTCAATTCACCTGTCGAAACGTCACAGTAACTTAAATGAAACGCGCCGTCTTCTTTAATAAAACTTAAGATATAATTGTTCGATTTCTCATCCATGCCTTTTTGATCCATGACAGTCCCAGGTGTGATGACTTGTACAACTTCTCTGCGAACCATCCCTTTTGTTTGCGTTGGGTCTTCCATTTGTTCACAGATTGCTACTTTATATCCTTTAGAAATTAATTTTTCAATGTAACCTGATGCTGAATGATACGGTACACCGCACATAGGAATAGGATCTTTCTTAGCATCTCTTCTTGTTAAAGTAATTTCAAGTACTCTAGATGCTTCTATTGCATCATCATAGAACATTTCATAAAAATCGCCCAATCTGAAAAAGAGTAATGTATCTTGATATTGTGATTTTATTTTTAAATATTGAGCCATCATCGGCGTCGGTTTAGACATTTATATTCACGTTCCTTTTTTTAACTTTCGATTTACTTATTTTATCAAAATTTCACCGATTTAACGAGTATGGCGAAGTTTTTATTCATAAAGAAACCATCTAAAACATTCATTGTGTTGGTTCTAGACTATATACAAATCATTTTTAGTAAAAAAGCTCGCTAACGGGATTGTTTTTCAGAACTATCACGTTAGATTTTCTAAAAAGATTGTTTCCTAAAACTATCTCGTTAGACTGTAATTTTCTCAGGTTTTTTAAAGATTCAGGATTTTTAGACCTCATTTTCCGCTCTAACGAGATTGTTTTTCAGAACTATCTCGTTAAATTTTCTAAAAAGATTGTTTCCTAAAACTATCTCGTTAGACTGTGATTTTCTCAGGTTTTTTAAAGATTCAGCATTTTTAGACCTCATTTTCCGCTCTAACGAGATTGTTTTTCAGAACTATCTCGTTAAATTTTCTAAAAAGATTGTTTCCTAAAACTATCTCGTTAGCCTTACTCAATGTTGCTTGTCAGCCTCCACTTGCAATGTTCAACATTTTTTGCGCTGACTCCCGCGAAAAGCATGCGCAAAAAAATGAGGCTGGGACATGATATATGTCTCAGCCTCTTTTAGTATCTTGGCAGTAGATGACTGAGTTAAAAATGCGCTTGTATCAAGCTTTTTAACTCTAGTCATCCTTGCCGGGGCGGGACTACGAAATCTTTTTGTATAAATTAGATTTCTGTCCCGCTCCCACTCTCAAACCATCTAAAACATTCATCATGCTTAGATGGTTCTATTTGTTCATTATTTATATTCATTAATGTGAACAGCTATTTGAATTTGGTGCATTTTTTACTGCCGCGCCTGTTTCCCCAGTTAATTGATTGCCACCTGTAGATTCTATAATTTCATTTGTAACAGTATGACTAATTGAATGTGAAACCATTTGTAATAATTCATTAACTTCAACTTGAGCTTCTTTGAATTCACTTACGATCGGCATTTCATCAAGTTCTTTTTCGATATTTTGAATTTTCTCTTCTACCATTGCTAATGCTTTTTCTTTACCGTAATTTTGAAAATTCACAGCTTGTTTTTGTAATGATTTCAAACTTGCCATTTTTTCTCTTACTGTTTGATTCTCATGAATTTGAGCTTCTGCTCGTTTAAAGAATTCTACTTCTTCAGTTTCAGACATCATTTTCCCAAGTTTACGTGCTTGATCTAGTATATCGTCTTTTGTATACATTTAATGTACCACCTTTTCTTTAGATACAATCTCTATAATTTCCCCATTTAATGAATATTGCTTTGCTTCAGTAATTTTCACTTTCACAATTTTACCGATATTATCTTTAGAACCTTTAAAGTTAACTAATTTATTTTTCTCAGTATATCCTGCTAACACTGATTCATCTCGCTTACTTGAGCCTTCACATAATACATAAACTTCTTTACCTTCATACGGTTTTAAAGATTGTGCAGTGTATGTACCTACGATTTTATTTAATCGATGTAGACGTTCTTTCTTCTCTTTATCAGGTACATTATCTTTCATTTTAGCTGCTGGTGTACCTTCTCTCGGTGAATATACATACGTATATGCATGTTCAAAGCCGACTTCGTGATAAAGTTTCAACGTTTCTAAAAATTGTTCTTCTGTTTCGTTCGGATAACCAACGATAATATCTGTCGTTAATGCAACGTCAGGTATTGCGGCTTTAATTTTTTGAACAAGTTCCAGATAACTTTCGCGCGTATATTTTCTACCCATGATTTTTAATACTTGGTTATTCCCAGATTGAACAGGTAAATGAATATGAGGTACAATGTTTCCTCCATTCGCAATCACTTTAATCAAACGATCATCGAAATCCCATGGATGACTTGTTGTAAATCTTACTCGCGGAATGTCAATTTTAGCAATATCGCTTAACAAATCGCCTAAGCCATAATTTAATCCATCTATATCTTTACCATACGCATTGACGTTTTGACCTAAAAGACAAATTTCTTGATAACCTTGTCGTGCCAAATCTCTCACTTCTGCAATGATTTCTTCTGGCATACGACTGCGTTCTTTACCTCTCGTAAACGGCACAATGCAATATGTACAGAATTTGTCACAACCATACATAATGTTAACCCATGCTTTAATTCTACCATTTCTCACTTTAGGCAAATTCTCAATAACGTCGCCTTCTTTAGACCACACTTCAACAACCATCGCTTTAGACATATACGCTTCTTCTAAAATTTCTGGCAATCTATGAATATTATGCGTTCCAAAAATCATATCTACATTTTGATAAGATTTTAAAATTTTATTAACTACAGACTCTTCTTGTGACATACAGCCACAAACACCGATTAAACAATCTGGTCTTTCTTGTTTAAGGTGTTTCAAATTACCAATTTCACTAAACACTTTATTCTCTGCATTTTCACGGATCGCGCACGTGTTCAATAAAATTACATCTGCATCGTCTACTGTATTCGTCGGTGCAAATCCTAATGCTTGGAATATACCCGCCATGACTTCAGTATCGTGTTCATTCATTTGACAACCATATGTTCTGATATAGAATTTACGACCTTTCCCCATACCTCTATGTCGTTCATCTATTTTAAAATCATCATGGTATTCTACATCTGATTTCCCTCTTTGTTTAGCATCCTTTAAATTTGGCGGTTGATAAACATGTTCGAAGTACTTGCTGTAATCCTTCTCAACTTGAGGTTCTGCCTTCGCATTTGCACCATGTTTTCTTTGCTCTTCATTCAATGTAAAAACCCTTTCTGCCCATATATTTACGTCCTTATATTATATTAGAGTTCAACTTAAAGTGCAAAAAAGATATTAATTTTGTTTAAAGGATTGTTAATCGATCGTAATCCAGAATCGTCTTGTTTTTTCTTGGTTTTCCGATATAAATGGTTCCACTTCAATACCACCATTATTCATAATCACACGTGCACTTGCAATATTTGGTTCATTACAAGTAATCAGTGCTTCTTTTATATTATTTTCTTTTAATTTTTCTAATGATAATGTTAATATCTCGGTCGCATATCCTTTACCACGATGTTTTGGACCCACACCATAACCAATGTGACCACCTGTTTCTCTTAAAGATGCATTTAATCCATACCTAATATTTGAAGCACCAACAATTTCATCTTCTACAATCAAGACGAATGTTTCTGCTTTTACAAAACTTGAATCAGTCGGATTCAGCCCTGCTTTCTGCATATCAAGCATCTTTTTGAATCCACCATGCTGTTTTTCATCTGTACTCCAAGGTACGACATGTTCATCATTTTCATACCATTCATTTATATAGTTTCGAAATTGTTTTTCTATATCTACATCAATATTTCTAAATTCCATATCATCACCCTTTACAGTCTGTCACATCAATATTTCTCAGTTAATGTCTCCATCGCAATACCATCTGGAACGTGATAAAACTTCACTTGAGATATGATACTTTCACATTCCAATTCAACCATGCGTTCATTGATTTGTTCTATTAATATTAAGCAGGCATTCATATCGCCTTCGATTGTTGTTTCTAATGGATGGACCTCATATTTCAAACCTGATTGTTCTATAATGCTAATCGCTTCGTCTACGAGTGGTATAACACCTGTTTCTTGATGTTTCGGAATGACCTGTATACTCATTAATGTGTTTGTCATGTTCATTTCCCCTTTCAATGATATAAAAATGGACTGGGACATAAATGTCTCAGTCCAGAACTTATAAAATTAGTATATCACTCTATGTTCCATTTTGTTATATCATTATTTAAATTGAGCAACAAGTTCTTCAAATTGATCTTGTTCTAATTTTAATGATTTTTTCGCAAGTGGTTCTTCATCAAATTGTTCAATTTGTGATTCATATGAAGGTGTTTCTTTATCTTGATAAACGATTCCAGTAATCATTGATTCTGATTCTAACACTTTCTGCATCGCTTGTGATTTATTAGAAGCATCGTAATCTTCGATGTCAGCTAATTTTGTTAAATTTTCTTTGAACCAATCATACGTATTAATCTTATTATATGTCACACAAGGTGAGAATACATTTACAAATGAAAATCCTTTATGATTAATTGCTTCTTCGATAATATGCGTTAGTTCTTTAATATCACTTGAGAAACTTTGTGCAACAAATGTTGCTCCTGATGATATTGCTAACTCTAAAGGTGCAACATTTTGTTCGATGTTTCCTTTAGGTGTTGATTTTGTTACAAATCCTTTAGCTGAACTTGGTGATGTTTGACCTTTAGTTAAACCATAAATTTGATTATCCATTACGATATATGTCATATCCATATTTCTTCTTAATGCATGTATTGTATGGCCCATACCAATCGCAAAACCATCTCCGTCGCCACCTGACGCGATTACTGTTAAATCTTTGTTCGCCATTTTAACACCTTGTGCTAAAGGTAATGAACGTCCATGAATAGAATGCACGCCGTATGAATTAACATATCCACTTAATCGACCTGAGCAACCAATACCTGTAATAATGGCAACTTCTTCTGGTTCAAGTCCTACATTCGCTGCTGCTTTTTGAATCGCTGCTTGCACAGAAAAATCTCCGCACCCAGGACACCAGTTTGGCTTCACATTATTTCTAAAATCTTTAAATGTTGCCAATTAAATCAACTCCTTCAAATTGCTTGCTATTTCTAATGCTTTATCTTCAATTTCATGTGGTAAGAAAGGTGTACCATCATATTTTGTTTGATTGATGATTTTATTTTGATGATTAATATTCATTTTAATGATATTTGATAATTGTCCTTGATAGTTATGTTCTGCAACAACAACTTTCTGCGCTTTATCAAATGCGCGTTGTACAACTTCTGATGGGAATGGATGTAATTGTCTAATTTGAATATGATTCACTTTTACATTTTGCTGATCTAAACGCATTATTGCTTCATCTATTGCGCCGTTAGTAGATATAAATCCAACGTATAATATATCCGCTTCATCGTATTGTTCATTAGATTCAACTGGATTTTCAATTAATAATTCCGCTGTTTTACGCATACGTTTATCCATTTGTTGTTGTCTATTTTCTGCACTTTCAGATGGTTTACCTTCTTCATTATGTTCAACACCAGTTACGTGATGAATACCACCTTTTGTACCTGGTAATACTCTTGGAGAAATGCCTGATTCTGTTAATGCATAACGTTTAAAGTATGCTTTATCTTCTTGTGATTCTAAATCACCTTCTACTAATGCACCACGGCGAATTTCTACTTTATTATAATCAAGTGATTCCACTGTTTGTTTACCTAAAGATAATTGTAGGTCAGATAATAGTATTACTGGGCATTGATATTCTTCTGCCAAGTTGAATGCTTCGACAGTTAAATAAAATGCATCAGCTGCACTTGTTGGCGCCAATACAATTTTAGGAATGTCACCATGCGTACCATAAATCATTTGCATTAAGTCAGATTGTTCTTGTTTTGTTGGTAAACCTGTTGATGGACCACCGCGTTGTGTATTAACAATAACGAGAGGTGTTTCAGTCATTCCTGACAAACCGATAGATTCCATCATCAATGATAAACCTGGACCAGCTGAAGATGTAAATGAACGTACACCTGCATAGTTAGATCCAATTGCCATCGTACATGCAGCAATTTCATCTTCAGTTTGAATAACTGCGCCACCTAATGCAGGCAAACGATCAATCATATATTCCATAATTTCAGAAGCTGGTGTAATCGGATAAGCTGCCATAAACCTAACACCTGCTGCAACAGCACCTAAACCTATAGCATCATTACCTATCATGAATAAATGTCCTTCTGAATCGATTTGTTCTAAGACATGTGCGCTTTCAAGATTTTCCATCTCAGATTTCATAAGACGATAACCTTCATTTAACGCTTTAATATTTAATTCAACAACACTTTCACCTTTTTTACCAAATAAATCTTTGATTAATGACTCAAAGACATTTGTATTTAAATCCATCACTGCACATGTTGCACCTACAGCAACCATGTTTTTCATTAATGCTGTACCTAGCTCTTTAGCAATACCTGTAAATGGTAAAACAACAAGTTGTGCTTTGCTGTCTTCTGGGTTTTGTGGTTTTGCTTTTTCATCAGCAATAATGATGCTACCTTCTCGCATTTCACCATAGTTTACTTCAATTGTTTCTTGATCAAATGCAATTAATATATCTAAATCGTCACTTATCGCACTTACTGGCGTTGACGAAACTCTAATTTTATTATTTGTGTGACCGCCTTTAATTCTACTTGAAAAATGGCGATATCCGTATAAGTAATATCCTTGACGGTTCATAGCAGTTGCAAATATTTCACCTGTTGATTCAATACCTTCACCTTGTTGACCGCCAACTTTCCATGAAATTTGTGATTTCATTTTATGGCCTCCCCATGTAATATCTCAATTTATATCATATCAAAAAAACCCTCTTAATCCTATGAAATAAAAGGGTTTTACTAAAAATCAGTCTAATGGACGATACTACTCAAATGGATGATCGTCATTTATAAGTATTCTTTGAATTTTTTTCGCTTGTCCTTCTTTATCTAAATCGATAATCACACCAGACAATACTTTTCTCCCTTGATCTGGCAAGTTATGACGTTGTGGTAAACTTGTTATAAATCGTTCAATAACTTCATCTTTATTAATACCTAAAATACCATCATAATATCCTGTCATACCTACATCTGTAATATATGCAGTACCACCGTTTAATACACGTTCATCAGATGTTTGAATATGTGTATGTGTACCAACCATCGCGCTCACTCTACCATTTAAGTACCAACCCATGGCATTCTTTTCTGAAGTTGTTTCTGCATGGAAGTCCACAAAGATATACGGTGTTATTTTCGAAGCTTCTTCAATCAGCTCGTCTGCCTTTTTAAATGGACAATCAATTGCTGGCATGAAAGAACGACCTTGTAAATTAATAATGGCCACTTCTTTATCATTCACTTTAATGATTCTCATACCAATTCCTGGCGCTTCTTCAGGAAAATTCGCTGGTCGAACCATTCTATTCGCTTGATCTATAAAATCATAAATCTCTCTTTGTCCATATGTATGGTTACCCATTGTTAAAAAGTCAGCACCCATACGTAATATTTCTTTATATAATTTCTCTGTTAGTCCTTTACCATGTGCTGCATTCTCAGCATTTACAATTGTTAACGTTGGTTTATAAGCAGACTTTATTTTTGGCAAATACGTTTCTAATTGCTCTCTGCCTAATTTACCTACAATATCACCTATAAATAATATTCTCAATATTGTCATCCTCTCTATACAAACTTTATTTTAAGTCATAAACATTATTTTTGAAAGAGATGATTAACATTTTCTTAAAAGGGTAAACAAATGTTGGACGTTATATTATTACATTATATACATAACGTTACAAAACCTTATTAGGAGTGTTTATTTAAACATGGGAATTGAAATAGAACCAGAAAAATTCGCTGAATTAGTGGTTAAAGCAAATCCATCCGTAAACGAAAACGCAGAGGACATCGCGAAAGATAGTCTAGAACTATATGTTACAGCATTTAAACTTGCTGAAAAATATGGTAACTGTGGTGTTAACTCACAAGAAACATCTAACACATTGAAAGAAGCATTAGAATTAGAACTCAATTTAACCACTTAATGATAAAATCTTAAATTAAGATAAGTGATAAAATAAATAGTGGCTGGGACATAATGTAATGTCTCAGCCACTTTTAGTATCTTGGCAGTAGATGACTGTGTTGAAAATGCGCTTATATCAAGTTTTTTCAACTCTAGTCATCCTTGCCGGGGCGGGACTACGAAATCTTTTTTGATAAATTAGATTTCTGTCCCGCTCCCTATTTATTTCATTATAAAGTTTACGATATTTTGAGTTGTATTCATTTTATCTGATTCAAGTAATCTATGTGTGATATTTTCATAATCACAATCTTTATCTTGTAATAATTGTCTTGCTAAAATTCGCTCATCGTTACTTGCGAGCTCTATATCAACGAGTTCAAATATATCAAAATAAAATCCGATAGATGCTTCATATGCTTTCGTATCCTCTTGTAATAAGAAGATTGGTTTATTTAAATGCGCAAAGTCAAATATTGTAGAAGAGTAATCTGTAATCATCGCATCAGATATTAAATATAACTCTTGTATATCTACAAATTCATTGTAAAAACAATGGATTCGAGGATCTAACTGCGTATACGCTGTTCTTAAATGTGCTTCATTCGGATGTAATTTAACGATAATTTCATAATCATCAGGTAAATTTTCAAGTAATATGATTAAATTGATTTTCGATAACACTTCTCGCTTTTCTTTTCTCCATGTTGGACAGAACAAAATAAACTTTTTGTTTTTATTTTTAGTGAAAAAGTATTTCGAACGAATTCGTCCCTCTTCTTCTTCATCACTATTTAACAAATACTCATTTCTTGGTGCGCCTAATTGTAAGATTTGCAAATCTTTATTTTTGTCAGTATTAAACGCTGATTCAAATAACATCGTATTAAACGCTGATGATGAAAGTAAGTAATCCCATTTCTGCATTCTTGGTTGAAAGACTTTCGTTTCTAAAGATTTTTGTTTTTCATCTCCTAAATCATGCAACATTCTTTTCAAAGGAAAACCATGCCACGTTTGGATAAAGATTTGATTTTTGTGCTTAAATACTTTATCTAATGTATTACCATTGACGATGACATATTTACTTTGCCTAAACGTCATTTTATAGTGATCACTACCGAATCTTACAGGTATTAAATGTGCATTTCTAATTTCAATATCTACTAACGCATTTCTAGAACTGACATAGACTTCTTTTTCCGGGAAGTGTTTCTTAATATATATACCTAAATACTTTGGATCTCCACTAAAATTATTACCATGAAAAGATTCAACAAAGACTTTATTCTCTGATGGTTCAATTTCATCATATGTCTTTATAAGTTGATTCATTTTTCGTTTTTCATATTTCTTTTTCGCAAAGTTAAACACACGTTGATTATTTAATACCATTCGTAATACGGGTTTATTTTTATATGTCTCATACAAATCTCTTCCGCATTCGATTTTAGATTGTTTTTCTACTTTTTTCTTCGAAGATTGATTAACCGTTGAACCTTTTTTAATACCGTCCATACAAGCATTGGCGCCTTCGATAAAATCAGTAGCATAATCTCTTTCTACAAATGTTTCATTTAACAACTGAACGTCTTCAGTTCTTTTTGCTTTCGTGTATTTATATTCAACAAAATCTAGCAATCGTTCACCATCATCTTCGATATCTTTAGTTAAAAATTGAACAGCGTGATATTTATTATAAATACTTTTTAAAACATCGTCTTCTCCAGCATATATAAATGCTTTATTACCTTCTGCAATCGATTCTAAAATAGAATATCCCAATGTCTCATAAGGAGATGATGATACATAAATATAATTAAGCGGTTCTTTCTCATTGATATGTACATTGTCATCCAATTGATAATAATTAATTAAATTTTTATACAATATCTCCGACGGACCATACCCTTTAATATATAACTGAATATCATCCTGACCTTTAACATTAACGATATTGTTCATTAATTTAATCACATACGAAATGTCTTTGATGTTATCTTCAAATCTCGCTTTAATTAATAAATTACGTTTCGTAATACTCGCTTCATCATTTACCTTAATATGTGATGCATCTACATATTGATTAAATACATTTGTGATATTAAATTTTTTAGCAAAATCTCGCTTAACATCTTCAGTACTTACTCTATATGCATCGATCGAATCGGCTGCTAAATCATGTTCAGCTGAAATGTAAGCAATAGGTGCATGCACTTCACCAACTATTTTAATTTCAAAATTCATCCCTTTAATTTCTCTAGCAATATAAAAGAATGTTTCTCTCGTGAGTATCACTAAATCTGTATCTAGCAAGTCTTTCGAATCATTATACTGTTTAAAATCTAATCGTTTATCAAATAACTGTTCATTAATAATCGTATTAAATTTTTCTGTCTTATCAAAAATTTTATAATTATAATAAATCACTTCATGACCAGCTTTTAGAAATGATTGAATTAAATTAATATTACTTCTTGACGTTCCACCTTTTGCAAGTAGATTGAATCCTAATATCTTTACTCTCATTCAATCTCTCCCCTTTTGTTTTTAACATTATGTATATTTCATTTGTTATTTAATAATAACATTCTTAAATACATCACACTATCAATTTCTATATGTATTTCAAAATAATTTGAATTTTATTTAATTACCCAAAAGCATATCTTTTTATACTGTAAATTTCCATTTCACACATTGTATCATACACACGTTTTTATATCCTAAAAACAATGAAAACGTTTTATAAAAAATTTCAGCTTAATATCATAACCAAAGAATTTATTAAGCATTAATACTTTACAAAACAGAACACTTGTTCGTATAATAGAATTACTTAACAAAGAGAGGTGTAAGCTATGAATAAATATATCGATCCGATGATCGAACAATTTGAGTCCTATATTTATATGCTAGATAGCGTCGAGCCAACTAATGACACCGCAACTTTTCTAAGCGAAACAGTAATCTATAACAATATTTCTAAAGTCATTCAACAACTCCCTACGTTTCATTGTCATTCTGAACAATACCTTTTATACTCAAGTTATTTACAGTTATTGTTTAATATTTTTTATAAAGTACAATCATCTTCTTCAAAAAGAGATACGATGATTATTGAATTAAATCAGTCCATCCACTGTTTAATTCAAATGAATAAGGAAATGTCATATGCGTATCATTAACCCAAGCCTGCCTGATCCGTACAAATACGAGAAAGACTATAGAAATATACCGAAACAATATTTAGACAATGATATCCCTCGAGGACGAGGTATGATTAAATGGGCACCATTTGCGACAATGCCACAACAATATGAAACAATTAATCAATTTATAAATGATCAAACTAAAGTAAATAAGCCTATTCTGAGCAATGATGCATTAGATGATTTAAACTATGTGTTAGCTGAGAAGATATTTTACCATCCGGATGCTACTATTAAATATTGGGAGAATGGTTATTATAAAATGATGCACTGTGAAATCCATACATTTAATAGTGAACATAATATACTTCAAGTAAAGAAAGAACATGAATTGATTAAGATAAAGTTGGATTGCATTGTAGAAATAATGTAATAGACATAAATAGGAGGAATAATTATGAATTTAGAAGAAGTCGTTGAAGAAAGTATGAAGATTAGAGAGGCGTATCATGCTTTAGAAGAGAAATATCACGGGAGAAGATGGACATTGCAAGAAGATGCATTAGCAATGTCAACAGATGTTGGACTTATCAATCGATTAGTAATGGATAAAGCACAGATTTGGCCATACAAACAAGATGATACAGATCAATTAGAATATAAAATTGGTGAGGTCATTTGGTGGTTAGCAGTTATAGCAGAAGAAAGTGATGTTGACTTAAATAAAGCAGTAGAACAATTCATAGCTAAAAAACAAACTGATTTTAATATAAGTTAATGTAAAGAGAGGTTTAGAACGATGACTTGCTCAGTCAATTTACGAGATACTAACTTCAAAGAAAGCAATGTACAATGTCAATTTGAATTCATACAAACTGAACTGATTGATGATATTAAACACTATCACTATTTACTACATGTCAGCTATGATCGAATGCAATTTGAGAAAGAAATTGTATTTTTTGAAAACGAAATAGAAAGTCTAGATATCAATCATTTTACAAATAATAGTCCTGATTTCTATTTTTACGAGCCAGATTTTTGGTTTACGATTTTTAGACAAGATGAGGATGAATTGATTGTGTATCTTAATTTCGATTCAGGTTTAATACATTCGAATATGGCAACTGAAAGCGGTCAGTCAGTACGAATGAATACTACGGTAGAAGCATTTAATACGTTCTTACATGATTTAAAGACTAATATGAAATAAAAATAAAAACCACAACCCTCATTGATGTGATAAGGTTTGTGGTTTTTATTTTTAAAGTATATTTCAATCTTCATCTTCTAAAGGTTGAGACAACAGTTCATAAATAAATGATTCTTTAATCTCATATATCGTTGGTTTACTTTTTATTTTGACTAGTTTATCAGTATGAAGCTGAATGACACTATTTATTTTCCCTCTTGAAAATCCAGTGATTTTCTCTAACTCTTTCAAACTAAGTCTTGCATAGCTACTTCCAAACACTTTATCTTGTAATAATATGAAAAAGATTTTACTTTCATATTTATCGAGTTTCATTTTATTCAACGATATTTGTAAGTTATTAATGATTTCAATATTTTCTTCGAATGAGCTAATAATGTTTTCTTGTCCTTCAATCAACATTTTTAACATATCTTGAATAAAAATTGTTAAATCCCCTTTATTAAAATAATGGGATGTATCTTCAAAGACTTTATAATATTTGGATTTGTTTTTATTAACAACGTATGAAAATGTAAGTGAAGTGAATGGATCAATGACTTCGTTTAAAAGTTTTGCCACTAAATATCGTCCTATTCTTCCATTACCATCATAAAACGGATGTAAGTATTCAAACATATAATGACTAGCCATTATTTTAGCAATTTTAGGTGAATTAAAATGCTCAATGAAATCTAGTATCTTCGTTAAATATTCAAATATTTGTGATTCATTGTATTCATTTCGATGTACCCATTTTCCATTTGACTCATCATATACACCGATACTTTCTTTTCTAAAAAGTTTCCCATCAGGTTGTTCATCTTCTTTAACTTCTCTCGAAACGATAGTGTCATATATTGATCGAATGTCTGCAATAGATTTCAATTCAACGTTATCTTCTTTTATCAATAAGTATTGATTAACCAATCCTGTAAATCTCTTAGGGTGCCCATTTATGTTATTTAACGCCTCTGCTATTTCTTGTTTCGTACTTCTAATATTTTCAGTTTCGTTCGTACTTTGTAACTCGTTAATCAGTAGATGCTTAATATATGCTTCAGTCGCAATTCCGGGTTGATTAGAGGATAATTCTAGAATTTTAGCAGAATTCAATAATATTTTTTCGTTATTTTCCACAATTTCATTAGTCATACAATAAAATAAATGATATTCTAAATTCAACATTTGTTGTTGATCCTTCATTGGATGAATGTTTAAATGGCTAACATAAGATGAAAAATGGTTTATTCTCTTTTCATATTCAGCTTCAGCACTTTCAACACCTAACATATGAAAAACTGTTTTAAGTGATTTATACTTCATTTTTCTCACCCTATTCATCATATTTGGGATATATGTTGTTTTGGTAATTATATTATATCCTGAAAGCTATTTATTTCAAGTATATATTTGATATAAATGTGATGAAATATAGTGATTGAATCTGATAGGTTTGATTTACAAATTATATTAACAATTGTAAAGTAGCTATAACACCATTCTCATTATTATTTATAGCAATTAAGTTGGCTTCTTTTTTCAACTCTGAATACGCATTATCCATAGCAACTTTATATTTTGCTGCTTTGAACAAATCAATATCGTTCAATCCATCCCCAAAAGCGATTGTTTCAGATGGATCAATATTTAATATATTTTGTATTCGGTTAATTGTCGTACCTTTATTAACGCCCAAATCTGTTATATCAATCCAATAATCTTCTGATGCTACTATATATACTTCATTTTCAAAATATTTTATTGATTCAGCCGTCTTCATACAATTTCCTTTAGCATCATGAACTGTTATTTTTAAAAAGTCACTTTCAATTTCTTTAAAATCCTTTATGTATTCTACATTTTGATACGATCCATGTATAAATTTACGTTCATCATCTGGAACGGACTCTAAAGCAAAAGCCACTTTTTCAGTACATGCGATTATTGTCTGGCTTTCGTCTATTTCTTTAATAGAATTTATAATACTAAGTCCTAACTCATTTTGAATAGAAGCAGTATAAAGAAATTCTCCATTGTATTTTATACGCGTTGCACTGTCACCAATAATAAAAGTATCTTTGCTTAAGTCACCTACTATATTTTCAACTCTTTCACATTGCTTACCTGTACAAAAAACAAATCTTATATTCTTAGCATCTAGATTATTTTTCAATTCATCGAATGCTTCTCTATCAAAGTTACTTTCATTGTCTAAAAATGTCCCATCCATGTCGGTTACAACTAATTTAATATTCATAACTCTCCCCCATTGTTTAGTCTGTCTTGTTTTTATTATACAGTGAATTTTGATATAAACATAAAAAATAACCCTCTAACACTTATGGTTAGAGGGTTTTGAATTTGAAAGCATCTTACTTGGCGTACTCAGTTGCTCTCATCTCCCGGACAACTGTCACTTTAATGTGCCCTGGATACTGTAATTCGTTTTCAATTTGATCTTTAATATCTCGTGCTATTCTATGTGCTTTTAAGTCATCGATATCTTCAGGTGATACAATTACTCTAATTTCTCTACCTGCTTGAATAGCGAATGCTTTTTCAACACCTTGATAACCTTCAGATATTTCTTCTAATCGTTCTAAACGTTTTACGTAATTTTCTAAAGTTTCTCGTCTAGCTCCCGGTCTTGCAGCACTTAATGCATCTGCTGCAGCTACCAATATAGAAATGACTGAAGTTGGTTCTACATCCCCATGATGTGAGTGTATTGCATTTATTACTGTATCATGTTCATGATATTTCTTTGCAAGTTCAACCCCTATTTCAACATGGCTACCTTCTACTTCATGATCAATAGCTTTACCAATATCATGTAATAAACCTGCACGTTTGGCTAATGTAACATCTTCCCCTAATTCCGCTGCCAACATTCCTGAAAGTTGAGCAACTTCAACAGAGTGTTTGAGTACACTTTGACCGTAACTTGTACGATATTTCATTCGACCTAAAATTTTAACCAACTCTGGATGTAAATTATGAATACCTAATTCGAAAGTGGCTTGTTCACCAGATTCTCTCATTAAGTCATCTACTTCACGTCTTGCTTTTTCAACCATATCTTCAATACGTCCCGGATGAATGCGTCCATCTGATACTAAATTAGTTAAGGCTGTCTTCGCAATTTCTCTTCGAATTGGATCAAATCCAGATAAAATTACTGCTTCTGGTGTATCATCAATGATTAAGTCAATACCTGTTAATGTTTCTAAAGTACGTATGTTTCGACCTTCACGACCGATAATACGACCTTTCATTTCATCATTAGGTAGATTAACAACAGAGACTGTTGATTCAGAAGTATGATCTGCTGCTAACCTTTGAACGGTAATCGCTAACAGTTCTTTCGCTTTCTTATCTACATTTGTTTTTAGTTCTCTTTCTTTGTCTTTTACAAGCACAGCAATATCATGTGACAGTTCTTCTTCTACTTGTGAAAATTGCTCTTTACGAGCTTCATCACGTGTTAGTCCGGAGATGCGTACTAGTTCTTGTTCATGTTTCGTTATTATTTCTTGAACATTACTCTCTTTTGCATCTACCTGTTGTTGTCGCTCTTCAATTTTAGCTTCTTTGTTTTCTAGAATTTCATCTTTTTTATCTAAAAGATCAGATTTGCGCTCTAAATTTTCTTCTTTTTGAAGTAATCTTGCTTCTTGCTTTTGTAGGTCACTTCTTCTCTCTCGAATTTCACTATCAAGATGATCTCTAATTTGTTGATTTTCTTCTTTAGCTTCAATCAACTTTTCTTTCTTCAAACTCTCAGCTTCTTTGTTAGCTTCACTTATAATATAATGAGCAGACTGACGAGCTTGTTCTTGCTTTTTCGATAAGCTATTATGTGCGAAATAGTATCCTACAACAACACCTAGAATAACTCCTAGCAAAATGAGTAAGAGGGTTAATAAGTCCACATAAACACCTCCTTCTATCTAGGTTTTACGTCTTATATAAATAAAAATATGATTAAATGGAACTATGGAATCATACAACTCAATTGTACGTTTAAATTTGTACAAGTGTCAAGGACATCATCCTTATTTTTAATACTCTTTCTGGAAATAATGCAACTATATCAAAAATTATAAATATATACGTGATTCTGCACTTAATTTTATTAAGTATGTATTGTGAAAAATATATAATTGTTTATTAAATAGGAAAAAACAACTCATTTCACTGATTTATTCAGTTCGAAATGAGTTGCTTTTTTACAATATCTATAATTTTACTTAAGCATACTTGCCTACTGATTGTATTAATCTAATAATGTTTCTTGTTCAGTATCTTTAGCTGCTTTTTCATCTTTTTTATTATCTTTTTTAGCTTCTTCTTTCTTCTTACCATTAAAGCCAAGTTGATCTCTTAAAATACCATCAATTTCTTCGATGATCGCTGGGTTTTCTTTCAAGTAAGTCTTAACATTCTCTTTACCTTGACCCATACGTTCTCCATTATAAGAATACCAAGCGCCTGATTTATCAACAATATCAAACTCAACAGCTAAGTCGATTAATTCACCTTCACGTGAGATACCTTCACCATACATAATATCTACTTCAGCAACTCTGAATGGAGGTGCGACTTTATTTTTAACAACTTTAATCTTCGTTCTATTACCAACAACTTCTTGGCCTTGTTTTAATTGTTCAGCACGACGTACTTCAAGTCTAACAGAACTATAGAATTTAAGTGCACGTCCACCAGGTGTTACTTCTGGGTTACCGAACATAACGCCGACTTTTTCACGAATTTGGTTAATAAATATAGCAGTTGTATTAGATTTAGAAATAGCACCTGATAATTTACGTAACGCCTGACTCATAAGTCTTGCTTGTAAACCAACGTGTGTGTCTCCCATTTCTCCTTCTATTTCTGCTTTAGGTGTTAACGCAGCTACTGAATCGACAATAACGATATCAACTGCACCACTACGAACAAATGCTTCAGCAATCTCAAGACCTTGTTCACCATGGTCTGGTTGAGATAAGTATAGGTTATCAATATCCACACCTAAGTTCTTAGCATAGACAGGATCTAATGCGTGTTCGGCATCGATAAAAGCAGCAACGCCCCCTTGACGTTGAACTTCAGCAATGGCATGTAACGCTACTGTTGTTTTACCAGAACTTTCTGGTCCGTATATTTCAATAATACGACCTTTAGGATATCCACCTACACCTAAAGCTTTATCAAGTGTAATTGATCCACTTGAAACAGCAGATACTTCTCTACTTGTGTTATCCCCTAATTTCATAACAGCCCCTTTACCAAAGGACTTTTCCATATTTTTAATTACTGTATCGAGTGCTTTCTGACGTTCGTTCACGCGATAACCTCCTATATATTAAATAAATTTATTTGTTTAATTAGCTATTATTACTATATATGCTTTCATATTAAAATGCAAGCATTAAGCGAATATTTGTTCGTGTTTTTTAATGCGTTTTTTAATAATATGCGAACATAGGTACCGATTATTTAATTTTATGATTCTTCTCTTAAAATATTTAAGAATTTTATTAACGTCAAATTACTGATTCTATCGCGTCTTCCTTTATAAGACTGACTAAGCGTTGAAATAAATATTTTACTTTTTTGCATATGAGAAATAAATACTTTTGATTCTTTACCATCTTGTAATAGCACGATCGCACTTTCAACGCCATAAGTAGTTCTAAGTTTCGTTGCAATTGCTTCATGGTCATCTGATTCTGAAATCTGCAACATGCGATCTGTCCAATCGCTTTTTATATTATAATTTTTTAGATGCTCATCTTTCTTATCATCACGTTTTAATCGTGAATAAAGTACACCATCCGTAATACCATCATAAATAACAAAAGGTTGATCTACATAGTTAAAGACCGCTTCTTCTAATGTTAAATCATCACTACCATAATAAAATTTACCAATTCTATTCAATATTTCTTCTTTCACAGGTTTAATCATTGTTAATGCCTCTTGTTTTGTTGATGCATTAGCAGTAATTCTTAATGAAACTTCATGATGACCAGCAAGTGGTGCGATTGTCGGATTGGATTGATTATCAATTAAATCCATACATTCTGTTTCAACACTAGATTCACCAATACCAGTGAATTTTAAAGACTCTGATAAAATCACATTTTGTTCATCCATTAAGAATGGTACAAGATATTGATTGACCATTGGTTGAAGTTCTTTTGGTGGTCCAGGTAATAGGACAACTTTTTTATTGTCTTGTTCTAAATACATTCCTGGAGCCATGCCAAAATCATTTTTCAACACATGACTACCTTGAATCACAAGTGCTTGTTGTCTATTATTCGGTGTCATTGTACGATTTTCATTTTTAAAATAATCTTCAATTTGATCCATAGCTTCTTGATTCATTTCAAGAGTACGACCTAACACATTGGCAATCGTTTGTTTTGTTAAATCATCCTTCGTTGGACCTAAACCACCCGTCAAGATAACAATATCATGTTGATCTAGTTCTTCTTTGAAGGCATTTTCCAATCGTTTTGGATTGTCACCTACTGCAACATGTCTCATTACACTAGCGCCAAGTTCATTTACTACTTTAGAAATAAATTGTGCATTTGTATTAGCAATTTGTCCCAACAATATTTCTGTACCAACACTTAATATACTTACTTTCATCAAATCGTCTCCTAAAGAAAGAGGCTAGGACATCTCTGTCCAAGCCTTCAATGTTGTTATTATTTTGAACCTTTAAATACATCTCTACCATGATAGAAATACTCTATACCTGATAAAATAGTGAAGAATGTCGCAATATACATTAGATATTGACCTAAATCAATTTGCCATAATGTTGAAAACGGTTCTTGAAGTAAAATAAACACAATCGCTACCATAGTAACTGCTGTTTTTATTTTACCTAATTGACCAGCTGCACTAACAAATCCTTGTTCAATCTGCAACAGTCTTAAACCTGTGACAGCAAATTCACGAGCAATAATAATAATTGCAATTACTGATGATACTTTATTCAATTCAACTAATGCAATTAATGCGCTTGCTACGAGTAATTTATCCGCTAACGGATCTAAAAATTTACCCATATTCGTTACAAGTTGCCATTTTCTAGCTAAGTATCCATCGAACCAATCCGTAACTGAAGCTAATATGAAAATTACACCAGCAATAAATTGTTCAACTCTCATTTCCTGTCCGAATAAAAAGGTCATATGCCCCATGTTAAAATCAACAAGTAAAAACAATACAAAAACTGGTATTAAAATCACACGTAATACCGTAAGTTGGTTAGGAATATTCATTTTCTTTCTCCTTCTTTTCATACAATCCGATAATAACTCTATTATAAATCAATCAGACATATAATTAAATAATAATTAATAATAACACCCAAATGACAAGACAAATTCCAAAGAAAGTGACCATTTGCGTAATCAATTTTGTTATCATTTTTTTCTCTGTAATTTCTGATTGACTTCTCTTCTCTTGCGTTAATGATCGAAATGCATCTTTAGCAGAAGGTGCTGTTTTAGGCAATTCACTTTGATGTTTATCAATTAATTCAGCAGGGCTCACATTAATTGCAGAAGCATATTTAGTTATAAATCCTCTTGTATAATCAGGATTTGGTAAATTTTCGAATTCGTTTTTTTCAATAATGATTAAAAACGGTCTTTGTATTTTAGTTTTTTGTTCTAATTCAACTAAAGTCATTCCTAGCTGTTCTCTTTTATTTCTTAATGTTTCTCCAATAGATTTCAAAATATATTCACCTCAACTCAATTATTCAAAGAAACCGAATCCATCACCGAAAGCCATATTGTCATTGGTAAATAATTCATTTTGATTCAATTGTTCATATGTAATCTCTTGATCCTCAGTCTCTCTCAATTCAATAATATAATCAAAATCTTCAAGACTATATTCTGAACGTTGGACAAATAGATCGGGATGTTCTACCACTTTAATTGTTGGTAAACTCATAACTTCTCTAACTAACTGTTTGTGTCTCTCGTCTGTTTGTTTCGATGTTACAGCACCATCTATAATATAGACATTTTCATCACCGTACTCACCTTTTAACAATGAACTACGTACAGTTTGTTTAATAAGCGTTGAACTAATAAACAACCACTTCTTATGCGCACAAACACTTGCCGCAACGACGGATTCTGTCTTACCAACCCTAGGCATCCCTCTCACACCAATTAATTTGTGTCTATTTTCCTTGAACAATTCGGCCATAAAGTCGACAAGTAGACCTAAATCTTTTCTTTCAAATCTAAATGTTTTCTTATCATCAATATCACGTTTAATGTAACGACCATGTCTAACCGCTAATCGATCTCGTAAACCTGGTGTACGCAATTTTTTTATAGATATATCATCAATTTCTCTCACAATATTTTCAAATCGTTTTACTTTATTCATATCGTCCGTTTTAATGAGCAGACCTCTTCTGCCTTGGTCCACACCATTAATCGTTATAATATTAATGCCTAAAATACCAAGTAAACTTGAAATATCACCTAATAAACCTGCTCTGTTCACTTGGATATCATATTCTAAATACCATTCTTTTTTAATTACTTCTTCCATCAGAACCACCCCAATTTTAAATATACCATCCTCCGTTAATACGAAGCACTTGCCCCGTAACACTTTGAGACAATGGATTTAATAAATAAGCAACTGTCGCACCAATTTCTTCAGTTGTTACAAATCGACCTTGTGGTATTTCTTCTTTTAGCTGCGTTTGTGTTAATTCAGCTAGCTCATTAGTCATTTTACCATGAACAACACCAGGAGTTATAGCATTAACCGTAATAGATGTTAATGCCAGTTCTTTTGATAGTGATTTTACGAACCCTAATTGAGCAGCTTTCATTGTAGAATAAATCGTTTCATAGCTAGCTCCCGTTTCTCCCCATATAGAAGAAAGCACGATAATTCTACTATTTGGGCGATTCCTTAATCTATCTACAAATAATTGAACGACCTTAATCAGTGAAAAGACATTGATAAAATATTGTCGATTAATTTCATCGTTGGATACATCTTGTATGGCACCAAATGATGATTGTCCGGCAGCATATATTAAATGGTCAATTTGACCAATGTTATCCAAGACTTGCATATCGCTTTCCTTAGATAAATCAAATTGTACGAAACTAACTGGTTGACCTTCAAACCGCTGATTCAAGTCATCTATATTTGAATGATGATAATGTACAATAACCTCATGTCCTAATGATAAACATTCTTCTACAATCGAAAGTCCGATATCGCCGCTTCCTCCAAGAACAAGTGATCTAGCCATTTTTCTTCACCAAACGACTTTCTACCGTATGATCAAAATCAATAAGTGATGTTAACGTATCATGTACACTCTCAACCGTTATAGATTCAAGAATATCGATCAATTCAAAAAGATTTACACCTTCAAAATAAAACTTCGTATATTGATTTGCAATATATTCAGGTGAGTTCAGACTTGAAATAATTTCTCCAAGTGTTTGCTTTCTTACTCTTTCCAAGTCATCATGATTAAACCCTGTTTGAATATGCTTTCTTAATTCTTCAAAAATCGCATGTTTAAACGCATCATGTTGATCAGTAGAAACTGCCATAATTAAATAGCTATACGTTGTTTCATTAGCAAATTGATACCCAAATGAATCATCGATAATATCTTGTTCAAGTAATGCTTGATAAAAATCAGTTTGTTCACCAAGCATTAAATCTAAAGCAATCATCATTTCAATATCATTTTTAACTCTTACTTTGTCAGATATCGTATTTGGAACAAATTTAAATGCAATCATTGATTTCTCTTGAACGATATCCATCTTAGTTTCTACATATGATTGGCTCACTGTTTGAGGTTCATTGAACGGTTTTCTCGTGATTGGTGGCATCTCGTTCATTTCTCTTTTATTTTCATGTTCACGGATTAAATCCATCGTTGCCTCAGGTTCTACATCACCGACTATAATAAGCACCATATTCGCTGGGTGATAAAATGTCTCATATGATAAATGTAAATCTTCGGCTGTGATTTCATAAATACTATCCACTGTTCCCGCTATATCTACTTGGACAGGGTGATGATGATACAATGCGCCTAACGTTTGGAACATCAATTTATAATTCGGCTGCTCTTGATACATTTTAATTTCTTCAGCAATAATACCTTTTTCTTTTTCAACTGTTTTTTCAGTGAAGTATGGACTTTCAATCATTTTCAATAGTCTTAAAATATTGTCGTTTACATGTCCAGTTGCACTAAACAAATAACTTGTTCTATCAAAAGTCGTAAATGCGTTAACCTGTGCATCATGTTCAGCAAAACTTGAGAATACGTCACCTTCTTCTTTTTCAAACAATTTATGTTCTAAAAAATGGGCAACGCCATCAGGTACTGTAACAAATTCATCACTTTGGTGAGGTTTAAAAGAATGATCTAATGAACCAAAATGCGTCGTATATGTAACATATGTTTTTGAAAATCCTTTTTTAGGGATAACAACCACTTTTAATCCATTATCTAATGTTTCTTCAAATACCGTTTCATCAATTTGTTCAAAATATTGATTATTCATTTTCTTCACCTTCAGTCAGTATATATATAGTATCTAATTGGCCAAGTTGTGCGATGTTCATAATGTCTTCTTTCGTTATACCTTCAATCTCACTTATCCATTCATCATGATTATAAGTTGCTTGATAACGTGCGTGTGTATGAAGTAAATCAATCATTTGTCGCTGTTTATCAAAATTTTCTCTCGCATGTGAAATGAGTACTTTTTTAGCTAAATCTAATTTATGATCATCAAATTCACCTTGTTCTAATTGATGATATATATCTAGTATAGTTTCCTTCGCTACTTGAACTTTATCTTTAGCTATTCCGCCTAAAATATATAAAAATCCATTTTTAGTATCTATTTGAGAATGAATAGAATAAGCTAAACTTTGTTTTTCTCTTACTTCACTAAAGAGAATAGATGAAGCATCTCCACCTAATAACATATTTAAAACTAAGAATGAATAATATGCTTTGGAATGGAATGTAATTGGAAAACGATAACCCATATTTAATTTCGCTTGATCAATATGGGTATAATCCACTAATTCTTTAACTTCTTTAACCTCTTTAAATTGTGATGATTCTATTTCTAATTGGCTATTATGTTCAAAATTCAGATAAGATTGGCAAAGTGATTTAACTTCATTCAAATCAACGTTTCCAATGATATATGTAGATATTGCATTTTCTTGTATTAAATCATAATATGTATCAACTAATGATGTCGGCGTTACACCATCGATATCTTCTAAAATTCCTGAAGCCAAATATTTATATGGCTCATCATGAAACATATGATTCATAAACTGTAGAAAGGCACGTTGTGATTTATTATCATCAATAGCAGTTAATTTTTTTCTTAATAATGACTTTTCTTGTTTTGTATATTTCTCATTAAAATGCCTATCCTCAATATAAGGTTGGAAAATCACATCATGTAACAACTTAATTGCATGTGTTAACAATGATTGTTCATTTTTTAAATATTTTTCATTAACAATTTCTATTCCAATTGTCATGATATGATTATTAGCTTGTTTATTCACATAACTAAATAAATGTGCCCCATATAGTTCAGCTAATAATTCATTCATCGCTTTATCTGTTTTGTATTCGTTTGTGACCCTCGTCAATAATTTGCTTAAAATTGATCTTGATGTGATTGTTTCACGTGTTAAAGGCGCTACAAACTTTAATACAATTGTTGTCGTTTTAAATTTTGTAGTTGGTATCACATAAATATCATTTGATGCTAATTTTAAATGTTCAGTCGTTATCATAATCGATACCTCACTTTTATATGTATGTATATACAGAAACAAAGCAACAATTGTTACTTTGTTTCATCCAATATATTTTATTATATCCTATTTCTTGTAATACGAAACTTTACAAGACTACTTTTAAAATAATTTAATGAGTATAACACTGGTTGTTCATGTTCATTATAGTGAATTTGCGTTAATAACATCATCGCTTCATCAGGATCTGAGTTAAGTATTTCGTTTATATAAGGTTCATAACTCATAGATTCAATTGATGTATACGCATGTGTGATTTTAAATTCCACTTTACTTTCAATTGCTGATAAGATAGAAGAATTTGAACGATAATCACTACAAGCAAACATATCTGTCGCTATTTTATCTAAACAATAGACGACAGGTTTTCCGTCTGCCGTTCGTAATCTTTCAATTACTGAAATCATTGCATCTTCTTCTAAGTTTAGTACTTCTATATCTTTCTTAGTTGCTACTTCTTCATCTAAACTGATAAATTCCGTACCAGCAACTTCCCCGTTTTTTTCAATCATATTTGTGATACTTACTAATTCATCTAATGGATAATAGTAAGATTGTGTTGGCTTCACAACTGTTATGCCACCTAATTTTTGAGATAAGATTTGTTCTGTTACAAGTTCATGAATCGCTTTATCAATTTCATCATAATTAATATTTAACATTTTCTTTATTTCAAATTCATTTGGTATTGTATCTCCCGGTTTCAATTCATTCGTTTGAATTTGTTCTAATATCCAATTCTTAACGAAATTTACAGATGCACTTGTCGACATAATATCCTCCTATTCTTCTTGATAAATATCCACCAATACTTGTCTAGGTTTACTTCCCGATTGTGGACCTATGACACCATTTCCTTCTAAATCATCCATTAACCTAGAAGCTCTATTATAACCAATTCTAAACCTTCTTTGAAGTAAACTGGCACTTGCTTTTTGTTCTTCTACTACAAATAAATAAGCTTCTTGATATAATTCGTCTTCACTTTCAATTTCACTTGTTTCAGTTGGCTCGTCTGGTTCCATTTCTTTGATATAATTAGCTGTTTGTTCGCCTACAACGTGTTGAACAACATTTTCAACTTCTCCATCTGAAAGAAATGCACCTTGAATTCTAGTCGGTTTTGAAGAATCTCTAGATAGGAATAACATATCACCTCTACCTAGTAGTTTTTCTGCACCACCACCATCTAATATCGTTCTAGAATCGGTTGCTGAACTAACTGCAAAAGCAATTCTTGAAGGAATATTCGCTTTAATACTACCAGTAATAACATCTACGGATGGTCTTTGTGTAGCAATGATTAAGTGAATTCCTGCTGCTCTAGCTAATTGCGCGATTCTCATGATTGAAGATTCTACATCCTTACCAGCAACCATCATTAAATCTGCTAATTCATCTACAATAACAACAATATAAGGTAATTGTGCTTGTTTTTCTTCTAATTCTTTATTACTGCGTTCAATAAATTGATTATAACCTTCAATATTCCTTGCACCTACATGCTGGAATAAATCGTATCTCTTTTCCATTTCAGAAACAATTTTTTGCAATGCTTGATTTGCTTTTTGTGGATTTGTTACGACAGGTGTTAATAGATGTGGCACACCGTTATAGACATTCAATTCAACCATTTTAGGATCAATCAGCATCAATTTCACTTCATGTGGTTTAGCATTCATTAAAATACTAGTGATAATACCGTTAATACAAACAGATTTACCACTCCCAGTTGCACCAGCAACAAGTAAATGTGGTAATTTATTTAATTCTGCAGTAATTGGTTCACCTGAGATGTCTCTACCTAATGCAACTTCAAGTTTATTCGTTGATGATTTGGCTTCATTCAAAACTTCTTTCAAAGTAACCATTGAAATATGTTCATTTGGTACCTCAATACCTACAGCAGATTTCCCTGGTATAGGTGCTTCTATTCTGATATCTTTAGCCGCTAAATTCAAAGCAATATCATTACTTAAATTAACGATTTTATTCACTTTTACACCTTGAGCAGGCTGTACTTCGTATTGTGTAACAGCTGGTCCAATTCTAATTTGCGTCACTCTAGCATCAACATTAAAGTTCTTCAACGTCGCTTCAAGCAATTTCCCTTTTTCTTGAACCGCTTTTTTAGAAACTGTTTGAGATTTTGGTGGATCATTTAAAATCGTTAAAGGTGGTAATTTATAATTTAAATTCTCTGCTTCATCAATTGCAGATTCTTTGATTTCAGGTTCATTTGGTTCGTGACTTGGTTCTTGTTGTTTCGGAAGTTGTTTTCTTTTTTCTTGTAACTTCTCTTGAGATTCAAAAATTGGTATTTCTTCGTTTGGTGTTTGTGGTTCAGTATCTTGTACTTTTGCAGGCTGCTTAACTTCTTGCATATCTGAAACATCTTTCGGTGATTCTTTCATGCGTTTTTCTTTTTCTAATTGTTTCGCTCTCGCTTTTTCTTCCCGTTTCTTTTCCATGTTTGTCAATTGCGATTTCGTCTTACTTTGGGTAATTTCAAATGCTGATTTTGTAATGTCACGGTGTCTTTTTTTCATGATTAAAATAATACTTGATAATAATATAAGCACCGTTAATAAACTATATCCAAACACAGAGATTAATTTACTAATCGTTTGAAATACATGAAAACCGATAAATCCTCCACCATTAAAGTAAAATGAATTTCTCTCTAAGCTTGAATAAGTCTCACTTAATGTTCGCTTATACGTTTCAAATTGATGATCTTTAAAATAGAAAATAAGTTGCATAATAAATAACAATGCAATTTGAAAAATAAACAATCCCGTAATTCTTCGAGTAAATTTCAATTTACCGTTAATCGTTATAAACAACGATATAAATGCTATGAATATGTACGTATAATACTTTGAATAGCCGAAAAGAAAATGAAAGAAGCTATCTATTATTAAACCGATAAATCCTAATTGAAAGACGCCTAACACTAATAAGAACAATATGATCATTTGTATGACATATTTTAAAGTTGTATCTTTTTGTTTTTTCTTACCTCGAGTTGTACTTTTCTTACGTGTTGCGGGCTTTTTCTTTTGCACCATTATGAAATAGCCTCCTTATCCATATTACAAAAATAAGAGGCTGGGACATTTATGCCTCAGCCCTGTTTCTTTCTATAAATAAAACATCTAATGCTATAAATTAAATTTCAGAAATAATTGGAATAATCATTGGGCGACGTTTCGTTTGTTCATATAAATATTTGCCGAGTTTATCACGCATATTTTGTTTCATTTCAGACCATTCAATTTTCTTCTGAAGTAAGCCTTCTTCGACAATTTCACGTACTTTTTCTGAAGCATCATTTAATAATTCTTCACTTTCTCTTACGTACACGAAACCACGTGATTGAATTTCAGGTCCGCCAACAATTTTTCTGTTCTTAGGATCTAAAGTTACAACAGCAATAAAGATACCATCTTCAGCTAATAAATGACGGTCTCTTAAAACGATATTACCTACGTCTCCGACACCAATACCATCAATTAATACATTGCCTGCAGTTACTTTTTCATTGGCTACCATTTTTTCACCATCAAAGTTAACAACGTCACCTTTTTCAAGTAAGAAGATTTTCTCTGGATCTACACCAGTTTCAGCAGCTAATTTAGCATGTGCAATTTGCATTTTAAATTCACCTTGAACAGGTATAAAGTATTCAGGTTTCATTAAATTAAGCATTAATTTTAATTCTTCCATACAACCATGACTGGATGCATGCGTTTTTTTATTATTTGGCATAATATGTGCGCCGGCTTTTACAAGTTCATTTAATGTTTGGCCTATGATTACTTCCATATTTGCAGACGTTGATGTTGAAATATAAACATTGTCACCTTCTAAAATGTTTAGAATTGGGTGTCTTTGTTGCGCCATTTGGCCTAATGCTTCTATTGGTTCACCTTGCATACCAGTAGCAATAATAATCATTTCATTCTTCGGATATTTACTAATATCATGTACCGGTACAAGTAAATTTTCAGGAATATTAAAGTAGCCTAATTTACGTGCAACATTAAATGAACTCTCTAATGAGCGACCTAAGAATGACACTTTACGATTCAATTTACTTGCTGCATTTAACACTTGTTGAATACGAATAAAGTTAGATGCATAGCAAGACACAATGATTCTACCATTTGCTTTAGCAAATTCATCTACCATATGACTTTCGATTACATTTTCAGGTACGTTATACCCTGGTTTCTCAGCTTCAGTCGAATCACTAATTAAAGCGAATACACCATTTTGACCAATTTCAGTCATTTTTGCAATGTCAGGCGCATATGCACCTTGTAAACTTTGATCAAATTTAAATTCTCCTGTATAAACGACTGCACCATATGAAGTATGGATACATACGCCTAAGCTATCTGGAATTGAATGTGTTGTATTAAAGAACGTGACATTTACATTTTTAAATCTCATTACTGAGTCTTTATTTACTGTATAATAACGTACTTTTTTATTAAGCTTTCTAGCTTTCATATGATCTTTAACTAATGCGATTGTCAGTCTAGAACCATATATAGGTGCATCTATTTTTTCAAGAATATAACTTACTGCACCGATTGAATCTTCATGACCGTGTGATAAGAAGATCCCTTTTAATTTATCTTTGTTTTCAATGACATATTGAATATCTGGTATTACTACATCGACACCTAACATTTCATCTTCTGGAAACATTAAACCAGCGTCTAACATGAACATTTCTTCATCCACTTCAACGATATACATATTTTTTGCTATTTCACCCACACCACCAAGTGGTATGATTCGAACTTTATCATTTTTCTTTTTTATTAAACTCAAAATTGTTCCTCCTAAATGTCGTCCCGTCCATAATATATTTATTTAATCATACCATTTATATAATCGATTATACAAGCACATACAACATACTTATAGATTATTTAATAAAGGAAACAATTTTTCTAAACAATCAATCAAACTAATTATTTTTCTGTTAATATAAACTCAGAATAAGGTGCTTCTAATAATTTTTTCGTAGCATATTTTATATCTTCGAGTTTAATTTGATTCACTTCATTTTCAAAGTCATTATTCGTTACTAATTCATGATGAAACATCATTGAACGCGCATTTCTAGTCATTTTATTTTGATTAGATTCAGATGCCATTAAGAAACTTGTAATGATATGACTTTTTGCATCATCTAATTCTTCTTGTGTAATACCTTCTTCAAGTAAAGATTTTAATACTTCCGTAATCAGTTCACTCGAAGCTGCAACATTTTCTTTATCAGTCGCCACATAAATCGTCAGTAAACCGTTATTATGGAAACTTTGAAAATCAGAATACACATTATAACAAAGGCCATGTTCTTCTCTCAAAACTTGGAATAGTTTTGAACTCATCGTTTCTCCTAATATTGTATTTAATATATTCGTTGCGTAATATAAATCGGATTGATAACTCGGTGCAGCATAACTTCGCATAAAGTGTGTTTGTTCTAATTCATTTTTATAATACGTTTTTTTCTTTTCAATAAAAGTCATCGTTTCATTATTTTTCTCAATGCCTTCTTCAGTTGCGTGTGATAATTGTTCAACGATTTGATCTTTAAGTTCTTGAGTGATTGCCCCTGCAACAGAAACGATTAATCGATTACTATTATAATATTTATTGTGAAAATCAACGAGTGTCGCTTTATCAATACTATTCACACTTTCAGGTGATCCTAAAATCATTCTACCTAAAGGTTGATTCTCGTATATTTCACTTTCTAATTGATCCAATAACCATTCTTCTGGTGTGTCTTCAATCATTTTTATTTCTTCAAGTATGACTTTCTTCTCACGTTCAATTTCTTCCTCTAAAAATAATGGACGCTGAAGCATATCAAATAGTAAGTCTGTTGCGATTCGGTCAAAACGTTTTAATGTTTTACAAAAGTAACATGTGTACATTTTAGTCGTGTAAGCATTGTTATAACCACCTATTTTATCAAATTCTATTGATAATTGTTGTCTTGTATAATTCTCGCTACCTTTAAACAACATATGCTCCATGAAATGAGCGATACCTTCTGGGTAATCACCTTCATCAGCTGTACCAGTATTTACATAAGCTCCAATACTGATTGTTTCACTGCTAGGTACATCTTCAAACAATACTGTCGTACCATTTTCTAATTTTAATATTTCAGTCATTCTTATCACCTCATAATAAAAATGGGCGTGAGACAATGGTCTAAATTGGTAATTTAGATTGTCATCTCACTCCCACTCATATCACTTATTCAATTTATTATTTTTGTTCGTTTTCGTCATTCAATAATACTTTACGAGATGCATTTACGCGTCCTTGACGATCAATTTCAGTTACTTTAACTAAGAATTGGTCACCCATTTTAGCTACATCTTCAACTTTGTTCACACGTTCATTTGAGAATTGAGAAATATGAACTAGCGCATCTTTACCAGGGAATATTTCAACAAATGCACCAAATTTTTCGATACGTTTAACTGTAGCCATGTAAATAGCGCCTACTTCAGCTTCACGAACGATATTTTCAATAATTTGACGTGCACGGTCAATCATCTCTTGATCTTTAGAACCGATGAATACAGTACCATCTTGTTCGATGTCTAATTTAACACCTGTTTCATCGATGATTTCGTTAATTTTCTTACCACCAGGTCCAATAACATCTCTAATTTTATCAGGCTTAATATGCATGATTTCAATTTTAGGTGCGTATTGACTTAGTTCTTCTCTAGGTTCTCTTAATGTTTCTAACATATGATTTAAGATATGTAATCGACCTAAACGTGCTTGTTCAAGTGCTTCTTTTAAGATTTGTTCACTTAAACCGTCGATTTTAATATCCATTTGAATCGCTGTAATACCTTTTTCAGTACCAGCTACTTTAAAATCCATATCGCCTAAAGCATCTTCCATACCTTGAATGTCTGATAAAATTGTATAATTATCATCTTTAGTAATTAAGCCCATTGCAATACCAGCAACCGGTGCTTTAATCGGTACACCTGCATCCATTAATGCTAATGTAGATCCACAAATTGAAGCTTGTGAAGATGATCCATTAGATTCAAGTACTTCTGATACAACTCTAATTGTATAAGGGAATTCTTTTTCATCTGGAATCACTTGTAATAATGCACGTTCACCTAACGCACCATGTCCAATTTCACGACGTCCTGGTGCTCTTACTGGACCAGTTTCACCAACTGAGAAGTTAGGGAAATTATAATGATGCATATATCTTTTCTGTTCTTCAGTACCTAACCCATCAATAATTTGATGTTCACCTAGCGCACCTAATGTTGCAACTGAAAATGCTTGTGTTTGTCCACGAGTAAACAAACCAGAACCATGGGCTCTTGGTAATAATCCAACTTCTGAAGCTAAAGGTCTAATTTCTTCTGGTCTACGGCCATCAGGTCGAACTTTGTCTTCAGTAATAAGACGACGTACTTCATCTTTAACCATCGTATCTAATATTTTGCTTACTTGTTTTAATACTTCTTCATTTTCAGGATCGTCTTCATTTACAAATTGTAAAAGAACTTCTTCCTTAACTGCAGTTATATTAATATCACGTTGTTGTTTTTCTTCAGTTCTAATAGCCGCATTAAGATCTAATGCTTCAGCTTTCGTGCGAACAGAAGCTTCAAGTGATGGTTCAACATCTACTGGTACAAATTCAGCTTTAACTGGTTGAATTTCAGCAATTACTGCTTCTTGGAATTCAACTAATCTTTGAATTTCTTTATGACCAAATAAAATCGCATTTAACATTGTTTCTTCAGTTACTTCTTTAGCACCTGCTTCAACCATATTAATCGCATCTTTATGTCCTGCAACTTGTAAATCTAATTGAGAGACTTCTTTTTGTTCTACGTCAGGATTAATGACATATTCTCCATCAACTAATCCTACATTCACGCCTGCAATAGGTCTTTCAAAAGGAATATCAGATACTGATAATGCCATTGAAGAACCAATCATAGCTGCCATTTCTGGTGAACAGTTTGGATCGACACTCATCACGATTGAGATAACTTGAACATCATTTCTATACCCTTTAGGAAATAATGGTCTAATTGGTCTATCAATTAAACGACTTGTTAAAGTTGCATCTTCGCCAGGACGACCTTCACGTTTGTTAAATCCACCAGGTATTTTACCTGCTGCATACATTTTTTCTTCATAGTTTACCATTAATGGGAAGAAATCCACATTTCTTGGTTCTTTAGATGCTGTTGCCGTTGATAACACAACAGTTTCCCCATATCTTACCAATACTGCACCATTTGCTTGTTTAGCTAATTGGCCTGTTTCTATTATTAATGGACTGCCCGCCCATTCTGTCTTAAAGACTTTTTTCTCTTGAGACATTTATGAATCTCCTCTCATACAATTAATCTATTATATCATACCACAATACCACTCTTTGATACCACAACGTATCAAAACGAATTATAAATAACAAACGTTTACATAGTATTTATTTTCATTTTCTTTATGAATAAAAAAATCGAAAGAAATCTCGATGATTTCTTTCGATAAATATAGTGATTAGCGACGTAAACCAAGTGATTTGATTAATTCACGGTAACGTTGAACATCATTGTCACGTAAGTAAGTTAATAAGTGCTTACGACGACCAACCATTTTTAATAATCCACGACGTGAATGATGGTCTTTTTTATGAGTACGTAAATGTTCGTTTAAAGCAGTGATTTCTGCTGTTAAAACTGCGATTTGTACTTCTGGAGAACCAGTATCAGTTTCGTGTACGCGGTATTGTTCGATAAGTTCGTTTTTTCTTTCTTGTGAAATTGCCATAGTCAATTTCCCTCCTAATATTATATTCACCATAAACCTGAGCAATTCGTCGGAGTGTCGATTAGCCAAGGATTAGGCACTCAAACTAGTATACATAAATTGTTTTTAATTTTCAAGTGATAATAAAGATTTAGCTTCTTCTTTATCTTTCCTAATTTGTGCTACAAGAGCATCGATGCCATCAAACTTTTGTTCTGGTCGAATAAAGTGATGCCAGAATACTTCCACTCGTTCACCATAAATACTTTCTTCAAAATCGAAAATATTTACTTCAATGCTAATTTGAGAAACAGATGGATCATGAAATGTTGGTTTTACACCTACATTACAAACACCATTATACATTTGGTCTCGTGATTTTATCAGTAAAGTTACTGCGTAAACCCCTTTTTGAGGTAGGACATAATCATCACTCGGCTCTACGTTAGCAGTAGGGAAACCGATTGTTCGGCCTCTCTTCTCTCCTTGCACAACCATGCCTTTAATCACATAAGGTCGACCTAACGATAAATTACTAGATTCAATTTCTCCATTTTCTAATGAAGCTCTAATATTTGTTGTAGATATTTTTTCTGAGCCTTCAAGTGTTTTTTTAGAAACAACATGGACACTAAATGGATAATCATTTTCTTGTAGTGAAGACATATTACCTTTGCCATATTTTCCAAAGCTAAAGTCGTAACCTGCAATAACTGCTTTGACGTGATTACGTACAAAATATTGGTCTATAAAATCATCTGCAGATACGTCAGCAAATGTTGAAGAAAAGTTCACAACAAAACAATAATCTACACCAAGTTGTCTAATTGCCTCAACTTTATCTGTTATTGGCGTTAAGTAAGTTGTGCGTTTCTTCTCTGGGTTTAGTACAACTGAAGGATGTGGATCAAAAGTCATTACAGCTTTTTTTAAATGTTTATCCTTTGCCACTTTCAACATTTTCTGAAGTACTTCTTGATGGCCTAAATGTATACCATCAAAAAAACCGATAGCTAAAGCAATATTTTCATTTACAAATTGTGATGATTTTATTGGGTGTGTAATTTCTATAACTTCCATCAAAATACTCCTTTAAAGAAAGACTTTTTTCGGTTTGTATAACGATTGATTTTTATCGTATGTATCCATAATTGCAATTGCTTTATCATTATACCAAACAACAAATTGTTCACTTTGTTTAGCATCTAATAATTGTTTATCAATCTTCTGTCCATTTTGGATGCGTTTAACAAGTTGTTCATCATTGATGACCACTTTTTCCAAACCATTCAATCCATATTCTAATGGAAGAAGCACGTCTTGTAACTTATCTTGCTCAACTATTTGAACTAATTCATCTAGTTTAACTGCTTCGTTAAGTGAAAAACCACCACTTTTCAAACGAACAAGATGCGACATGTGCGCTGGATAACCTAGCAATTCACCAATTTGCGTAGCTAGTGTTCTGATATACGTTCCTTTACCACATTCCACTTCAATTTCAAATTTACAAGTTTGATTTTCAAATGTTAAATCTGATATTAAATTAATTTCTGAAATGTGTACTTTGCGAACAGGTCTTTCAACTTCAATATTTTGACGTGCATATTCATAAAGTTTTTTACCATTGACTTTTACAGCAGAATACATCGGCGGTATTTGTTCAATTTCGCCTGTTAATTGTTTAAGAACTTGTTCTATGTCAGATACTGTCCATACTGCATCACTCACTGGACGTTCTTCTACGATATCACCCGTTTGATCTTCAGTCGTTGTACTCATTCCAATCGTCACTTCCGCGCGATATTGCTTTCCACTTTCCATTACATAATCACTTACACGCGTCGCTTTACCGATACAAATAGGTAATACACCACTTACTTCCGGATCTAACGTCCCAGTGTGTCCTACTTTTTTAGTCTTTAAAATTTTACGAAGTTTAAAGACAACATCATGACTCGTCATGCCTATTTCTTTATGAATTGCTAATATGCCATCCAAATTTATAACCCCCAAAAGCTTTATATTCCTACTTAGTTTACATGAAATTGAATATAAAAAGAAGAAATATAGTGAAATCTATTAATCATCATCACCGTCGTCATCATCAAAATCATCATCGTCATTGTCGTATATGTGTTCTTGTTGCGGTGGATTGATAGGTGTTTCTTCTTGAGTTGGTTGATTAGGAACTACAGGTGTATCATTATCTTGTGCTTCTGTTTGTTCAATATTAAACCAAGATACTGCATTTACCTTTCCGTTTATTGCATTCACTGTTACAACTGCACCTTCATTATGCCCGACATGATGTGTAACTGAATATGTCACAGGTGTCGCATGTTCATTCTTTTTTATGCTTACAAATGTTCCTCCAACTTCTTGCATGACTATTTGTTTCGCTTTTTTTTCAGTGATACCTGTTTTCTTTTGTTTATTCTGTTCTTTAGGCTTATTTTTTTCCTTGGCTTTCGTGGTTTTCGTGACTTTCTTTTTTTCAGTTATTTTTGCATCAACATTTTTAATCGTTCCCTTTAATCGATCAATTTCTACACTGTATAGTTTATTTTTGTCTTTAATTTCTACATCATATATTCGATGATCTTTTCTATTATCTAATTTAATAATGTGACCTGTATATCTTTCAGTCACTAATTCCCTCGCTTCTTTTTCGGTCATTAATTTTTCAGTAGATTTTAAATAAATAACCGCCATTAATACAACAAATAGTGCACACATCAATAACAATAGCAAAGGTTTAATTGCTTTATTCATCGTTTCACACCTTTTTTACTTTTAATATAAATGCTGTACCTTCCCCGACTTTACTGTTTACTTCAATTTCGATTTGATTTTTCAAAGCAAGTTCTTTCGCAATAGAAAGACCAAGACCAGAACCGCCAGATTTGCGAGATCTCGCTTTATCTACACGATAAAATCTAGTAAAGATTTTATCGACATCCTCTGCTGGTATCCCAGCTCCATAGTCCTTGATTGTAATTTCAATCAATTGTCCTAAATCTTTAATGTTAATATCAATATCTGATTGGCTATACTTTTGGGCATTATCAATGAAAATCGTTAATAATTGTTGAAAGCTTTCTTTATTTATTTTTGCGATTTGTGGTTGTTCAGTGGCATTAATATGAATGTTTCTATCATAAACGCGTGCTAGTCTTCTCGATAATCGCGAAACTTGTTCTACAACATCTAATTCGTCAAAATCAACATCATGAAATGACCGTTCGATTTTAGCTAAATCTAACATTTGTTCTGTTAAATATTTTAAACGTTTCGATTCCTCGTTAATCGTTTCAATACCTTCATCAAGTACATCAGGTCGTGATTTTCCAAATCGTTTTAACATTTCACTATAAGAAGTCATTACAGTAATTGGCGTTTTTAATTCATGAGATGCATTTAATATAAACGCTTCTTGTTGTTCGTCGTGACGCTTCAAATTCACCATCATTTCATTAAATGTATGGGATAATTCTTTCAATTCTTTTGTATCATTATCATTAATATCTATTTGATTATAATGTTTGGTTTCACGCGTTTGATTCATTTGATCAATTAATTCATTAATTGGTTTGAGTATAATTTGCGTAATAATACGGTTTAATAAAAAAATCACAATCAATATAATGAATGTCGATACTATAAGAATCCATCTTAATATAGAAAAAGTTTCATACTTAAAATTGATATTCTCAAAAATTTGTAAGTTACTTACTTCTCCACTTTCTAAAATAATCGGTAATGAGACCATCGCAAAGTGTTGGCCATTTTTTTGAACGACTTTTTTGTATTGTTCATTTTTATATTTTTCAGCTAAATTTTTATATTTGACGTCTGTTGATATTTGAACAATATTTTTATTGTCTTGATTCACAACAGTAATGTATCCATCAGACAATAGATGAGATTGTAAAATCATTTCTGAATTCACATTTGAATTCGTCGTATCTTGTAACTCTTTCATTATATTTATGCCACGACTCTCTAATTGTGTCACTTCAGATTCGAGTGATATTTTTTGATAAACAAAATAAACAAATAAATTAATACAAATAACAACAATAACAATCATCACAGTAGTATACAGTTGAATTTTCGTCCCTAGCTTCATTTGCTCAATCCTTTATCATATATCCAATACCTCTTACACTCGATATTAAAGATATATCCGTTTGATCTAGCTTTTTCCTTAAATACCGTACATAAACATCAATCACATTTGTATCTCCATAATAATCATATCCCCATACCGCTTCTATAATCTGTTCTCTCGTTAATGCTTGGTTTTTATGTTTGAGTAAATATATCAACAAATCATATTCTTTTTGCGTCAAATTGACGATTTCATCATTCGAATAAACTTCTCTACTTAAAGGGTGAATGACTAAATGTTTAAAGTGTATCGTTTCTTCTTTACCTTTCACCATTTCCCCGCTTTGTTTTAAATGCACCCTAATTCTGGCGAGTAGTTCTTCAATTTCGAACGGTTTAGTCATATAATCATTTGCACCTGAGTCTAATCCACTGACTTTATCCATTACAGCATCCCTAGCAGTTAACATAATAATTTTAATGTTATCATTTTCTTCCCGAATTCTGCGAAGTACTTCCAACCCATTTAACTCCGGTATCATGACATCCAATAATATTAAATCAAAGCTTTCTTCTTCAAACTTTTCTAAAGCTTGTCGTCCCGAATGTGCGATGCTAATTTTATAGTTCGCATACTCTAACTCCAACTGAATAACTCTCGCAATTTTCACATCATCTTCAACAACTAAAATCTTCTCCATGCTTCTACTCCTTATCTAAGCGAAATACCTGTATGTTGCCACCAGAAATAATAGCATCCAATCATTAACAACATGTAAATAGGCATGAGCACACAACTAACTTTCGCCAAATCTTTATTTTTAAATGGATTACCTTGTTGTTCATAAAATAATAATAAAGCCTTTGAACTCACAGGAAATGTGACACAATAATTTGTACCTATTAACGTGATAAATACAACAGCAACTGGATTTAAATGAAATGTTTCACTAAATAAGAGAAATAGCGGCACGAAAACGATTGCTCTTGTCGTATGACTTGTTACATATAAATGTGATGTAACTGTTATAACTACAATAACGATCAAAATAACAAGTTCACTCATATTTTGAAATTGCGATAGTCGGCTTAATAATTGTTCTTGTATTGCATCGACAACTTTATACTTTACGAGTAGTTCACCTAAAGCAGTTGCACTTGCTACAAACAATATTAAACTCCACGAAACACTTTTCAATCCTTGCTTCCAAGTAAGAACGCCGATATTGGGCAACATCATAATGACACTCATCGCCATCGTGATAAAAGCAATGCCAAAACCATGTATATTTTCTGTCATCCATAACAATACCGTTACTGAAATATAAATCAGCGTTTTCTTTTCTTTGATGCTGAAAGGCTTTTTCTCGTATGACGTGTTCACATTTCCATTTGCTTGTTCAGCACTGTTGTGTTCAAAGTACATTTTCTTTATTACATATAAACTTATCAATCCCATGATGAGGCCAAACGGCAATCCCCATATGAGAAATGCACTATAAGATATCGTCTCTTTCGTTTGACCTTCTAATAATCCAATACCCACAATATGACTTCCTGCACCTATTAAAGTAAGATTTGCACCAATTAATATTAAAATGGGCAATAATAATGCAAAATATGTTTGATTATGTCGATATTTAGTTGCAAAAGCATTATAAATCGGCAACATGGCTGCTGCTCTTCCAGAAGTAGAAGGAACCGTTACAGAAATGATTTGAATCAATAGGAATAAAAACATATTCATCTTTTTTTCAGAATTGCACTTTATTTCAATCCAATGTATGAGTCGTTCGTGTAGCCCACTTATTTCAACGGAAGCACCGATAATAAATGCTCCAATCATGAGCCAAACAACGTGTTCATTAAATGATGCAAACAATACATCTTCTGGTAATCCGAATAGTATACCAATGATGAGTGCAATTAACCCTGCAAGGCCTGCTGGTAATTTCGTAAATAAGAACAACCCTAACGACAATACAAAGATAATTAAACTTAACTGTCCTAAGTAGGCCATCTCTGTGTATAAAAAGATATATATAGCGAACGCTAAATATAAACACAAGTATAAAATTTGTCTATTTGTCATCCTACCACATCTACTTCTTTATTCATTTGATTTCCTATATTGAAACCAATCATGATATGTCGCAATGCATTTTCAGAACAATTTTCTAGCCATTTAAAAGCACCTATCATTGAATTTTCTAATGTTGTTGGCTCTGGAATAATACTACTATATGCATCGATACCACTTTGATAATTGATTTTTGCATTTCGTCCAATTGTACCCGCAAACGCAATTACCGGTTTTTGATGTATTTTTGCAATTCTTGCTACTTCAGAAGGAATTTTCCCATTCGGTGTTTGATAATCAATACAACCTTCCGCTGTGATTACAAGATCTGCATCTTTTATCGCATCAGATATTTCAATGTGTTTCATAATTATCTCAAATCTTGGATGAAGTTTAGCATTCAAGAATCCATGTAATCCTGCACCTAGTCCACCAGATGCACCACCACCATTCATTAAAGAAACATCTTTTTTGTTCATACTTTTAATTAATCTAGCGAGATGCGTTAAGTTTTGAGATAACCTTTCAACATCTTCAGGAGATGCGCCCTTTTGTGGACCATACACTTTAGCAACACCTTTGTCTCCGCAAAGTACATTTGTCCAATTCACTGCAACGTCGATATCGACTTGATGTACTCTAGTGTCCATATACTTCATATCAACGCCGTGAATACGATCTATTTCACCGCCACCATTCACAAAGATTGGTTCCCCTTTATGATTTAGAAATTTAATGCCTAATGCTTGTGCCATGCCAACACCACCATCAGATGTACCAGAATCTCCACAACCGATTAATATACGATTGGCACCATGGTCTAATGCTTTAATAATTGTTTCTCCCACACCAAAAGTCGTTGTATTTAATGGATTTCTCATATTATGAGGTACATGTCTTAAACCAGCTATCGCAGCCATTTCTATTACAGCAGTCTTTACACCATTTTCATTAAACAGACCAAAAAATGAATCGATTGGTTTGCCAACTGGCCCCATAACTCTTGTTCTAATTTTCTTCCCTTGTTTTAATTTGATAATTGTATCAACAAAACCTTCGCCCCCATCTACCATCGGAATCATTGTTACTTCATGATTAGAATCAACTTTTTTAATCCCCCTTGATATTGCACTTCCTACTTCTTCTGCACTTAAATTTTCTTTAAACCCTGAAGGTATAACAACAATTTTCATTTTATTTTCCTCCTCAAATTGATTTACTGAACTTACTAACAATTTACCTTTACAAAGTTCATAAACAATTAGAGAAAAATTAAAAATTGATTAAAAAATTTAACGCCTAGTTGTAGTTTGGAAAATTTATAATGAACTACGTTATGTATTGTATTGAGAAATATCATATTGTGGAACCTATTTATCACGTTTGCCGAGTCTTGATAAATTCAATCGTTCTATTTATCACGTTTGCTGAGTCTTGATAAATTCATTCGCTCTATTTATCACGTTTGGCGAGTCTTGATAAATTCAACCGCTCTATTTATCACGTTTGGTGAGTCTTGATAAATTCAACCGCTCTATTTATCACGTTTGGTGAGTCTTGATAAATTCAACCGCTCTATTTATCACGTTTGCCGAGTCTTGATAAATTCAACCGCTCTATTTATCACGTTTGGTGAGTCTTGATAAATTGAACCACTCTATTTATCACGTTTGGTGAGTCTTGATAAATTGAACCACTCTATTTATCACGTTTGATGAGTCTTGATAAATTCGACTGCTCTATTTATCACGTTTGCCGAGTCTTGATAAATTGAATAGCCAATCATTGCAAGACTCAGCAAACGTGCAATCATCACCTTCAAAATTTAATATTCCGCTCTAATTCACGCCCTCTAACGATAGCATTAAAAAAATACATAAAAAAAATACCGACAAAGTCTATAACTTTGTCGGCACGCTAATATTTTAGTCGTTACGATTTAAATCTTGAATCATGCGCTCGATTTTATTCCCATAATCGATTGAAGCATCATATTCAAAATGTAATTCTGGTAAGATACGTAATTTCATTCTATTTCCAAGCTCAGATCTAATAAATCCTTTTGCTTTTTCAAGTCCTTTGAATGTATCTTCTTTTTCATTATCTGTACCTAATACTGTTAAATAAACAGTAGCATGTGATAAATCACCCGGTAGTTCAACATCTGTAATTGTTAAAAATCCAACTCTAGGATCTTTAAGTTTATTATTTATAATATCCATGAGTTCTTTTTTCATTTGTTCACCAACACGTTCTGAACGAATACTCATTGCTTTCACCTCTTTAACATTAAATTCTCTATTTTTACATTATTAAATTATACCACAAGCATACGTGGTTAAAAAGCAATCATTTCTACTACTTGCATATACGATGAATCGTTTGATACATAATATGTTTCGCTTCATTTGCTTCTGGTATTGGATATAGTGGAAAATTATGATTTTGATTCATAAATTCATGATATTCTACTTTAGAATTCAATTGTTGTAATTTATCTTTGAAACTACGAATGTCTGGTAATAAAATCTCTCTCGTTCCTACAAATATCGTCATAGGTGGCATGCCTTCTAAATTACCATTGATTGGTGATAATAAATAATGGTCTTTTGATGTATGACCACACCATAAATCTCCAGCGAATTTCAATCCTTCAACCGTTAACAATGGATCATTTTGTTGTAATGATGCATCAATTGATTCATTCTCCATAGTCATTTCAATCCATGGTGAAATTAAAAAAGCGTGAAGCGGTTGTTTAATATTTTGTTTATTAATCAGTTGAATCAACCCTGCACTTAATCCTCCACCGGCTGAATCACCTATCATGATGACATCATCGTATTGTTCAATCATATATTTATATACATCAATCAAACTCTCATAAGCACTTACAAATATGTCATTTGGCGCTTTTGGATAAATAGGCATTTCTACATTCACATTAAGCTCATGAGCAATATCATCTACAAATCGATGGTGAAATAAATTAGGTTGGTGTATATAAGCAGCACCATGAATGTACAAAATACCGATTCGACTATTTTCTAAGCCTTGATATTTAAAGACTTGCGTATGACCAATATGAAATTCTTGAACATTTGATTTTGCCCTAAATCCCGTAGGCAATTGATATTCCTCGGCATTAACTTCAAATAACTGATTAACAAAATCACATTTAGAATCGTAATCCTCATAATTTACTTCGTTATTTTGAGCTGATACCAACCATTCTGCAACTTGACTCTTCACACTCCTTTTCGAAGCACGTTTCAAAATAATCCTTCCCATTGCCAATGTTCCACTTACAGCTGCTAAACCCTTAATCCATGTTTTCATACTTATCTACTCCATCTATATTGATAGTTATTATATTCCCATTTCTTAACAATTGTATTCATAAAAAACCATTCATTTGTGTTTAAAATAAAATATCAATAATATTCTTCAATATGATTATCGCCACTACAATAATAATTAAACTAGAAACTTTATTTAAATATACGATCCATTTTCCAGTTCGATCCACTGTCCCTATCAATTTACCAAGAAAAGCTAATAAAATAAACCATAACCAAGATACTGAAATTGTAGATAACGCAAAAATCCACTTCTCAGTCCCTTGATATAACGCTGCACTTGTACCAATTACACCAATCGTATCCATTATCGCGTGCGGATTTAACAGCGATACCGACAATGCGAATCCGATTTGCTTTTTAGCAGATAGAGGACTTTGGTATTCCAAATGTTTAGGTTTCTCATTCCAAAGCGTAATAGCCATATAAACTAAGAAACCAAAACCTAATACATAAACAATCAATTGTAATACAGGTAAAGAAAGCAAAATCAAAGAAACACCTAAAATAGCAAGAACAATTAAAACAGTATCACAAAGTCCAGCAGTAATAATAACAGGTATCGTCTTCCTCAAATCCTTATGATTTGCCCCTTGATTAAAAATAAATACATTTTGAGCACCTAAAGGTAAAATCAAACCCAATGCCAAAAGAAACCCATGTATAAAAGCCGTCATAAAAATCCTCCTTAAAATATCAATCAATGATAAATAATTTATCATTACAAATGCAGATGTCACTTACCATCACACGTTAAGTGATATACATTAACACAGATTTCACTTTTTAAAAATTTAAGCTATGATTAATTTATCAAGTATTTCTACAAGACTTGAAGAGAATATTGTGCGTATTCTCGCCTCAACAATAAAAGTGCTTATCTTCCAAAATGAGAAGTATACCTCCAGCTAAGGTATACTTCTCATTTAATATTTTATACTTGCTCAAAAACGAGTTGCACAACACCTGATTGATACGTTCTTGTATATGCGTGCTTTAATTCTTGTCTTTGTGCTATATCTATGAATAATGGTTTTCCTTTTCCTAATATGACAGGATGTATAGATAATCTAAATTCATCAACTAACCCATAATTGATAAATGCTGTAATAAGACTTGACCCACCATATAGCCAAATATCTTTGCCTGGTTGGTTTTTGATGTGTTTCACTTGTTCGATTAAATTTTCATTTATCACGTGTAAGTTTTTACCTTCAAATTTAAATTGCTTTGAAAATACATATTTCTCTTTTGTATTTATTTTATCCCATATTTGTTTTTCTTCTTCTGAATCTTCATTACTTGGCTCATACTCTCCCCAAGCTTCATAACTTTTTCTTCCATAGAAAATAGTATCTATTTGGTTTAGAAAATCATCAAAATTCATTTCTTCATCCATGATACACCAGTCAATTTCACCATTTTCTCCTTCTATCAATCCATCAAGTGTTACTGCGAGGTCTAAGATTATTTTTCTACTTTGTTCTGATTGTTCCATTTTAACATCCTCTTTTCTATTATTGTTCTAGACTTAAGAGTGACTGTTTCATTTCTAATCCGCCTCTATAACCTCTTAATTGTCCATCTTTACCTATCACTCTGTGGCAAGGTACAACGATTGTTAATGGATTCTTACCTATTGCTGAGGCTACTGCTCTGACTGCTTTAGGATTGTTGATTCGTTCTGCTATATCACTATACGTCGTTGTTTCTCCATAAGGAATAGTTTGCAATGCTTCCCATACTTGTTGGTTGAATGCAGTCGCATCAATATCTAGTTTTAAATCGAAAGTATATCTTTCTCCATTAAAATATTCTTGTAGTTGATCTGTATATGGTTTCATTTTTTCTGTATTCGTTTGAATTTCTATTTCAGAAAAAAATGCATGTATTTCATTCTGTTGATCATAGGAACCTACAAATAACAACCCTTGTTCACTCGCATAAACATCAATGACATGATTATTATATGAAACAGTATCATGGTATATCGTTTTCATAGTTTCACTTCCTTTATTTTGAAGTGTAAAGCAATTCACTTCTGAACTCAATCATTTGTCTTTCTTATCTAATATTCAAATATGTAGAAAAACTATATAGACTTAAACCTATATAGATGTTACTCTATTTAAAGTCTAGGAGGTATTTTCATGTCTTATAAAGAACTATCATCAATACTAAAAGTTTTATCAGATCCAAGCAGATTAGAAATTCTAGATTTACTATCTTGTGGTGAATTATGCGCTTGTGACTTATTGGAACATTTTCAATTCTCGCAACCAACGCTAAGTCATCATATGAAGTCATTAGTAGATAGCAAACTCGTTTATACACGTAAAAACGGTAATAAACACATGTATCAACTTAATCACTCTACTTTAGAAGATATTAATCAAAACTTAAACATCATTAACGCATCTAATCAGCGCTGTGTATGTAATACTATGAAATCAGGTGAGTGTTAATGACAATATTAGCAATAGTGATTTTTCTTTTAACTTTAATATTTGTGATATGGCAACCAAAAGGTTTAGATATTGGAATTACAGCTTTAATTGGTGCTATCGTCGCTATCATTACTGGTGTTGTTAATTTTTCTGACGTATTAGAAGTAACAGGTATTGTTTGGAATGCTACCTTAACATTTGTAGCCGTTATTCTGATTTCATTGATACTAGATGAAATTGGATTTTTCGAATGGTCTGCGATACATATGGTTAGAGCTTCAAATGGTAACGGCTTAAAAATGTTTGTTTTTATCATGTTATTAGGGGCAATTGTAGCAGCATTTTTTGCAAATGATGGTGCAGCTTTAATCTTAACGCCCATTGTATTAGCGATGGTAAGAAATCTCGGATTTAATAAAAAAGTGATTTTCCCCTTTATTATTGCGAGTGGTTTTATAGCTGATACAACATCGTTACCCTTTATTGTCAGTAATTTAGTTAATATTGTTTCGGCAGATTACTTTAATATTGGATTTATTGAGTATTTTAGTCGAATGATTATTCCTAACATATTCTCTCTATTTGCTAGTATTCTAGTTTTATGGCTATATTTTAGACAATCTATACCTAAAACATTCAATACAGAAAATCTTTCAACTCCTAAAGATGCAATTAAAGATCCAAAATTATTTAAGATTTCATGGATTGTATTAGTAATACTACTCGTGGGTTATCTTGTTAGTGAGTTTATTCAAATTCCTGTATCAATCATTGCCGGTATCATTGCTTTTATATTTGTACTATTTGCTCGTAAATCTAAAGCAGTTCATACAAAGCAAGTGATTAAAGGCGCACCATGGAATATCGTTCTATTTTCTATCGGTATGTACTTAGTTGTATTTGGTTTAAAAAACGTAGGTATCACAACGATTTTAGCTGATGTAATATCCAATATTTCAAGTCATGGATTATTCAGCAGTGTTATGGGTATGGGTTTTATATCAGCCTTTTTATCATCAATTATGAATAACATGCCTACTGTCTTAATAGACGCTATTGCTATCGGACAATCAAATGTAACTGGAACTATTAAAGATGGTATGGTTTATGCGAATGTCATAGGTTCTGACTTAGGACCTAAAATTACGCCAATAGGTTCTTTAGCGACATTATTATGGCTACATGTATTAACACAAAAAGGTATAAGGATTCCTTGGGGAACATACTTTAAAACTGGTATCATTATTACAATTCCAGTACTATTTATAACCCTATTAGGTTTATATCTTACTCTAATTATATTTTAAGAAATGAGGTTTTAATCGTGGAAAAGAAAACGATTTATTTTATATGTACTGGAAACTCTTGTCGTAGCCAAATGGCTGAGGGCTGGGGTAAAAAAATATTAGGTAAAGAGTGGGATGTCTATTCTGCTGGTATTGAAACACATGGTGTTAACCCTAAAGCAGTAGAAGCTATGAAAGAAGTGGATATTGATATATCAAATCATACATCAGACTTGATTGATAGTGACATCTTAAACCAATCAGATTTGGTCGTAACATTATGTAGTGATGCAGACAAAAATTGTCCTATTTTACCACCGAACGTAAAAAAAGAGCATTGGGGTTTTGATGATCCAGCCTCATTGTAAAATAACTTTTATCTATCTAAATGTCTGTATAACGTAGCTCGACTTATATTCGTTTTTTCTTTAATTTCATCTAACGTATATTTTTTACTCATATACATCTCTATCGCATTTCTTAAATTTGCATCATCACGCTTAGGTCTACCAAGACTTTTCCCTTCTCTAGTATAATTTTCTAATCCCATACGTGTTCTAAATTTCACAATATCGCTTTGGAAATCAGTAATATTATGCAATATTTGTATAAAGCTCTCATTAACACCTGTAATAATATTTTTGTTTAAATTAATTACATATAGTGAGACTTCCTTGTTTGAAAGCGTATCTAATATCTCCGTTAAATGTTTTGTAGAATCCGCAATGATACATAAATCTGTAACATACAAAATATCATTAGAAGTTAATTTATCATTAACCAAACCTTCTAGCTTTGTCCTCTTTTTATTATTAGCATGTGTTTCTTCAATAATATTATTTGTATAAGTTTCTATTTTCTTTAATTGTTCGTTCAAGCTATCATGAATTGTAACAGGTCTTATATAACCATATTTCATTGTAAAACACCACCTTATATGATTAAAGTATAACATATAGTTTCATTAAGGGGTATATATATGAAACTTTTGTGTTATACTTTGTTTTATAAATAAAATGAAGGAGATGAAATAATGGTTAAGAAATTAAAATCTGAATGGCTTAACCAGCCTGGTAAAAATATACTTGCAGGTATTGTGGTAGCTTTAGCTTTAATCCCAGAGGCTATTGCATTTTCAATTATTGCTGGCGTTGACCCTATGGTGGGACTATATGCAGCATTTATTATTGCCACTGTGACAGCGATTGTTGGTGGTAGACCTGCAATGATATCTGGTGCAGCGGGGGCTGTAGCCCTTTTGGTCACACCTTTAGTAAAGGAACATGGTGTTGAATACCTTTTTGCAGCGACCATTTTAATGGGATTCATTCAATTAATATTAGGACTACTTAAAGTAGGTCATTTAATGAAATATATACCAAGATCTGTCATGATCGGTTTTGTTAATGCATTAGCTATTATGATTTTTATGTCTCAAATTGAGCATATTTTCGGTATATCTATTTCCACTTATATATACGTTATTATAACTCTACTTATTGTATATATTATTCCTAGATTTTTTAAGGCTATTCCAGCACCATTAATAGCGATAGTAGCTTTGACAGCTTTTTATTTGTATACGGGCTCTAATGTAAAAACTGTCGGAGATTTAGGTAGCATCAAACAAACTTTACCTCACTTCTTATTCCCTAACGTTCCATATAATTTAGAAACACTTCAAATTATTTTCCCATATTCTTTATCAATGGCAATTGTAGGTTTAGTAGAAAGTCTTCTCACAGCTAAAATAGTAGATGATGCAACAGATACTTATAGTAGTAAAAACAAAGAATCCCGCGGACAAGGTATTGCAAATGTAATTACAGGTTTCTTTGGTGGTATGGGCGGCTGTGCTATGATTGGACAATCTGTTATCAATGTGAAATCAGGAGCAAATAGCAGATTATCAACATTTACAGCAGGTGTTGTACTTATGTTTATGATTATTGTACTTGGTGGCATCGTTATTCAAATACCAATGCCAATTCTTGCAGGAATTATGGTAATGGTTTCTATTGGAACTGTCGACTGGAATTCTTTTAAATATATTAAAAAAGCACCCAAAACAGATGCGTTTGTGATGATTTTAACAGTATTTATAGTTTTAATGACACACAATTTAGCTATTGGTGTAATTGTGGGAGTTATCTTCAGTGCCCTTTTCTTTGTAACTAAAATTTCTAATGTGGAAGTGATTCATAAAGATTTAGGTGAAACAAAGCTTTTCTCTTTTAGAGGACAGATATTCTTTGTATCCATTAACTCTATGATGAATCAAATGAACCTTAATATTGAAAATAGCATCATCGAGTTAAATTTTGATCAGGCTCACTTATGGGATGATTCCGCTGTAGATGCCATAGATACAATCACAAGAAAATTTGAAGAGAAAAATAACATTGTATATGTAAAAAAATTAAACAAATATAGTCGAAAAATCGTTTCTGAATTAGGCCAATTAAACGATAAACATTTGATTTAAAGTAGACATTATCTTCTATTCCATAAATGCAAATTGAAAAATCATTACAAAAAAAACAAGGCTGGGACATAAATTCTAACTCAAAATAAATAACATCTCATTTTACTGATTTATTCAGCATAAAATGAGATGTTATTATGTATAATCTACGATTTTGTTCGTGCATGCTTGCCTAGGGTATGGTTCGAGCCTGTAGTCTCTCACTCATACTATTCCCTCAGGCGTCAGCATGTTACAAAATCGTTACAAATTTCCAATTTTTATACAAAAAATAAAGCACTCTCGTATAATTTAATTAATCACAACAAAAACCAAATTAACGAGGTGCCTTATGTATAAAAATTATAACATTTCCCAAATAACTCTTCCACTTAATATTGAAGTATTGATTCCAGAAAATGATATTGCTCATTCTGTAAATCAATAGGAGTTGCCTTAATGGCAACAAATATAAGAAAAATGGTAGCTCTAAGAGCTACAAAAGAGAAAGAAAATAAGAAAAACAGTAGAAATTCAGTTTTACACATGAATTTCTACTGTTTTTTAGTTTTCTAGAACATATTTGTCCCAGCCTCTTTGCATGACAAGCTATTTGTTCTGCTTGTTTACATACTATTTTCTTTCGATTTCAACCATTTTGAAAGCTTCAAAGATGTCGCCTTCTTTAATATCGTTGAATTTCTCAATTGTGATACCACATTCGTATCCTGCTGCTACTTCTTTAGCATCGTCTTTGAAACGTTTTAATGTATCTAATTCACCTTCAAAGATAACAATACCATCACGAATAATACGGACGCTTGAATCTCTTGTGATTTTACCGTCAGTAACATAACTACCAGCGATTGTACCAACTTTAGATACTTTAAATGTTTGACGTACTTCAGCTTGACCAAGTACTTTCTCTTCAAATTCAGGATCTAATAATCCTTTCATTGCAGATTCAATTTCCTCAATCACTTTATATATAATTCTGTGTAAACGCATATCAACATTTTCTTCTTCTGCTGCACGTTTCGCTCCTGCATCTGGTCTAACATTGAAACCAATGATAATACCATTTGAAGCAGCTGCAAGCGTTACGTCAGATGCATTAATTGCACCTACTGCAGTATGAATAATGCGAACATTAACACCTTCAACATCTATTTTCATTAATGATGCTGCTAATGCTTCAACTGAACCTTGAACATCACCTTTAATAATAATATTTAAGTCTTTCATTTCACCTTGTTTCATTTGTTCGAACAAGTTGTCTAAAGAAACACTCTTACTATCTTGACGTTGTTTTAAGATATTTTCTTGTTGACGTTTTTCACCGATTTGGCGTGCTTGTTTTTCATTCTTGAATACAACGAAACGATCTCCTGCTTGAGGAACATCATGTAAACCAGTGATTTCGACTGGAGTAGATGGTCCTGCTACTTTGATACGTTTACCTAAATCACTTACCATCGCACGAACACGACCATAAGTATTACCAACTACTAATGAATCTCCAACTTCTAAAGTACCATTTTGTACTAATAATGAAGCGGCTGGTCCACGTGATTTATCTAATTCAGCTTCAATCACTGTACCTACAGCAGCACGATTTGGATTAGCTTTTAATTCTTCAACTTCAGATACAAGACCAATCATCTCTAATAAATCATCGATGCCGTCGCCTTGGATTGCTGAAAGTTGTACGAATATTGTATCGCCACCCCAATCTTCAGGATAAAGACCATATTCACCTAATTCTTGCATTACTCTATCAGGGTTCGCTGTTGGTTTATCAACTTTGTTTACTGCAACAATAATAGGTACTTCTGCTGCTTTAGCATGGTTGATTGCTTCAATTGTTTGAGGCATAACACCATCATCTGCTGCAACAACAAGAATTGTAATATCCGTAACTTGTGCACCACGTGCTCTCATTGTTGTAAAAGCAGCATGTCCTGGTGTATCAAGGAACGTGATTTTTTTGTTATTATTTTCGATTTGGTATGCACCAATATGTTGAGTGATACCACCAGCTTCTCCAGCTGTAACACGAGTGTTACGGATAGAGTCTAATAATGTTGTTTTACCATGGTCAACGTGTCCCATGATTGTAACAACTGCTGGTCTTTCAATTAAACTAGCATCATTTTCATCTTCAACTTCGAAATAAGTTTCTAAGTCAGTCGCATCAACATGCACTTCTAACTCAGCTTCAATATCATAATCAGAACAGATTAATTCTACCGTTTCTGTATCTAATGCTTGATTGATATTTGCAACAACACCAAGTAAGAATAATTTTTTAATAATTTCAGAAGCGTCTTTATTAATTTTTTCAGCTAGTTCGCCAACTGTAATACCTTCTTCATAAGTAATTAAAGATGGTGTTTCTTTAACTTCTTCTTTAGGCTTTTGTTGTTGCTGCTGATTATTGTTTTGCTTTTTATTATTTTGTTTTTTATTGTTATTCTTCTTTTGATTGTTTTGGTTATTGTTTGGTTTATTACCGTGAGTATTCGTTTGTTCCTTCTTGGCAGGTGCTGATTTTTTAAATGCTTTATCTAAAATTTTAATGTCATTCTCCTCTAGTGCTTGCATGTGATTCGATACTTCTATGTTGTTCTTTTTCAATTCATCGATAATATCTTTACTCTTTATATTGATTTCTTTTGCATACTCATATATTCTTTTTTTACTCATATACTCACTCCTCATGAAAATCATGAATCATTGTTTTTAGTTTTTTACTAAATCCAATGTCAGTTATGCCCAACACCACTCTGCTTTCTTTTCCAATTGCGTAGCCTAATTCAAAGCGTGTTGCAAAAGTTAAAAGTGTTACATGATAAGTTGCACATTTATTTTTTATTGTTTTTGTAACATTTGCTGCAGCATCTTCTGATAGTATGACAAGTTTCACGTTGCCTCTTCTCATTTCACTTATAACAATTTCTTCACCTGTTTTAATCTTTCTAGCTCTTGTTGCTAGACCGAGCAGGTTTAAAATTTTATCTTTCTTATCTATATTCATTTAGGTATACGCTCACGATATATTAATCGAATAATTTCTTTATACACTGGCTCTAACGTTTCTTGATCACTACCAAAATAACGCTCTAATTTACCTTGTTGTTGTGCAGTTTCAACAACAGCTAAATCTTTAGATACATATGTACCTCGTCCAGGAGCTTTACCTGTTGCATCAGCTTGAATTTCGCCTTCTTTATTTTTCACGACGCGAATCATATCATTTTTTGGTTTCATTTCATTTGAAAGTATACACTTACGCATTGGTATCTTTTTCTTCTTCATGATACAAGCACCTCACTTATGATTCTTCAGTTGAAATGATGCCAGCAGCTCTTGCGTCAGTTTCAGATTTAATATCAATCTTCCAACCTGTTAATTTTGCAGCTAGTCGTGCGTTTTGACCACGTTTACCAATTGCTAATGATAATTGATAGTCTGGAACAACAACTGTAGTAGATTGATTATCTTCGTCAACAATAACTTCAACAACTTGAGATGGACTTAAAGCATTTCTTACGAATACTTTAGGATCTTCATCCCATTCAACGATGTCGATTTTTTCGCCGCCTAATTCATTAACTACCGCTTCAACACGTACGCCTTTAGAACCTACACAAGCACCTACAGCATCGATATCTCCATTTTCTGAAGTAACACTTATTTTTGAACGATCGCCCGCTTCACGTGCAACCGATTTAACAATAACTGTACCGTCATAAATTTCAGGTACTTCTTGCTCAAACAAACGTTTTAATAATCCAGGGTGTGTACGTGACACGAAAATTTGTGGCCCTTTAGTCGTTTGTTCTACTTTATTAACGTATACTTTAATACGTTCATTTGGTAGGTATTGTTCATTCGGACTTCTTTCAGCTTCAGAAAGCACTGCTTCTGTACGGCCTAAATTCACGTAAACATAGCGATGGTCAACACGGTCAATCACACCTGTTACGATATCGTCTTCTTTATCAATAAACTCATCATAAAGAATGCCTCTTTCAGCATCTCTTAAACGTTGCATAACTGCTTGTTTAGCTGCTTGAGCACCAACACGACCGAAATCTTTAGGTGTAACGTCTTCTTCAAAGACATCACCAATTTCATAAGCTGGATTTGTAACAAGTGCAGTATCTAATGCGACTTGATCTCTATAATCTTCAACATCTTCAACTACATCTTTTCTAGAGATAACTCTATACGTACCTTCATCTAAATTCAATTCTATACGTACATTTTTAGCACTATCATAATTTTTCTTATAAGCAGTGATTAATGCAGCTTCAATGGCATCAATTAAAACCTCACGTGGTATTCTTTTTTCCTTTTCAAGGTATTCAATTGCTAGTAATAGTTCATTACCTTTCACAATGTATCCTCCTTTATATTATAACATTACAGATCGACGTGCTTTAGCAATTTTTTTGCGTGGCAACGTAACATTTTTAGTTCTTGTTTTAATTTTAACTTCTAATGTAATCGACTCTTCAGTAATTTCTTTTAAAACGCCTAACCATTCTTTATCCCCTTCAACAGGTTCATATAATGAGATAAATACAGGTTGATCAATTGCATTCTGATAATCTTTTTCTTTTTTTAATGGACGTTCCGCACCTGGTGATGATACATCCATGAAATACGGCTCTTTTATTGGATCTTCTTTATCCATAACTTCACTGATTTTTTCAGAGGCAATTGTGCAGTCGTTTAAATCAACGCCACCGTCTTTATCAATTGCAATTCGTAGATAATAGTCAGATCCTTCTTTAACATATTCAACATCTACAAGTTCATAATTTAATGATTCAATGATTGGTTGAATGATTTCCTCAACGTGTGCTGCAACTTTACTCATAATGACCTCCCTCTTAATACAAACAGAAAAGAGCGGGAAATGTCCCACTCTTTCAACGTCAGAGTATTATTTTAAGCAATAACAGTATACCATACAATAGCGCTATACTCAACTAGATACATTACAAATCAAAAATTGAAAGCTGTGCTTTATCAGGCATATTTGGAAGTGAACCAAGTTCATCTAAATATTCGATAATTTTTTGTGATACGCCCGCTTTTTTATTTAAGTCTTCTTTCGCTAAAAATGGACCTTCATTTCTAGCCTCAACAATACGTTTAGCAACGTTCTCACCAAGCCCTGGTACAGCAATAAATGGTGGAATTAACGTATCACCTTCAATTTTAAATTCAAATGCATCACTTTTCTCTAAACTAATCGGCTGTAATTTAAAGCCTCGATGTGCCATTTCATTCATTAATTCAAGCACAGTTAATACGTCTTTTTCTTTTTTAGCTAGTTCATGGAATCGACTATAATATTCCTTGATAGCCGTTTTAATTGTTTCTTTATCTTTAGTCATTGTCTTTAAATCAAAGTCAGTGGCTCTTACTGTGAAATAACTTGCGTAATAATATAATGGATAATGTACTTTAAAGTAAGCAATTCTTAATGCCATTAATACATAAGCTGCTGCATGGGCTTTAGGGAACATGTATTTAATCTTCTTACATGAATCTAAATACCAGTCAGGTACTTCGTTATCTTTCATAGCAATCTCGAATTCTTCAGTTAATCCTTTACCTTTACGTACTGCTTCCATAATTTTAAATGCGAGTGACGGTTCTAAGCCGTTATACATTAGATATACCATGATATCATCACGACAACCTATTACGCTTGATAGGTCACATGTTCCTGTTTTAATTAATTCTTGAGCATTGCCTAACCATACATCTGTTCCGTGTGATAAACCTGAAATTTGAACTAACTCTGAAAATGTTGTTGGCTTCGTATCTTCTAACATTTGTCTAACGAATCCTGTACCAAATTCAGGTACTCCGAATGTTCCCGTTTTACAAAGTATATCTTCTTCGGTAACACCTAATGACTCAGGTGTACTAAATATTTTCATCGTTTCTTTATCATCAACAGGTATTGTTTTAGGATCAATACCAGATAAATCTTGAAGCATTCTAATCATTGTAGGATCATCGTGTCCAAGTATATCCAACTTAAGAATATTGTCATGAATTGAGTGGAAATCAAAGTGTGTTGTTTTCCAAGCTGATTTTTGGTCATCTGCTGGGAATTGTATTGGTGTAAAGTCGTAAATATCCATATAATCTGGAACAACAATGATACCACCTGGATGTTGTCCAGTTGTTCTTTTAACACCAGTACATCCTTTTACTAATCGATCCACTTCAGCAGCTCTTTTATGAATACCTTGATCATTTAAGAAACCTTTAACATAGCCAAATGCTGTTTTTTCTGCAACGGTACCAATAGTACCTGCTCTAAACACTTTATCTTCACCAAACAGTTCTTTCGTATAATTATGGGCAACAGGTTGATATTCACCACTAAAGTTCAAGTCAATATCAGGTACTTTATCACCTTTAAATCCTAAGAACGTTTCGAATGGAATATCTTGTCCTTCTTTAATCATTTCTACTTGGCATTTTTCGCATTGCTTATCTGGTAAATCAAATCCTGATCCAACTGAACCATCGTCAAAGAAATGACTTTCTTTACACTTAGGACAAATATAATGTGGCGGCAGTGGATTCACTTCTGTTATTTCTGTCATTGTAGCAACAAAACTAGAACCGACTGAACCACGCGAACCAACTAAATAGCCATCATTCAGAGATTTCTTCACTAATCTTTGTGAAATTAAATAAATAACTGCGAAACCATTACCAATAATACTTTCAAGTTCTTTCTCTAATCGGTCTATAACAATTTGAGGAAGTTCCTCACCGTATAATTTACGCGCATTATCATAACTCATTTCTCGAATTTCTTCATTGGCACCTTCCATATTAGGTGTATAAAGTTCATCCCTAATTGGTACAACTGTTTCTAATCTATCCGCTAAATCATTCGTATTTTTCACAACGATTTCATATGCTTTTTCTTCACCAAGGAAGTGGAATTCGTCAAGCATTTCATCAGTTGTTCTAAAGTGTGCTTTAGGTAATGTCTGTCTATTAAGTGGATTACCTGGTTGTGCTGCAATTAATATTTTTCTTGCGATTGCATCATGCTCATTCAAGTAATGGGCATTTCCAGTAGCAATCACTGGGATATTTAATTTCTCACCTACACTTAATATACGTTGATAAATTTCTTCCATCGTTTCATTATCTTTAATCAATTCTCTATCAATTAAATCTTGATATAAACTTTTAGGTTGAACTTCTAAATAGTCATAATATTGCGCAACCTTTTCTACTTCATCTTGGTCTTTTTGCATAACCGTTGTGAATACTTCACCTTCATCACACGCACTACCAACTAATATACCTTCTCTATGCTTATTGAGTAGAGAACGTGGTATACGTGGTGTTCTGTAATAATAATCTACTAATGACGCACTCACTATTTTAAATAAGTTCTTTAAGCCAACTTGATTTTGAACAATTAAAGTCACATGTGACGGTCTTGCACGTTTATATGCTTCATCATTAGATAAGTGTTCATTAATTTGGTTATGGTTCTGTACACCTAATTCTTCTAATTGTTTTAACATTTTTATAAATATATGCGCTGTTGTTTCAGCATCGTATATCGCTCTATGGTGTTGTGTTAATTCAACGCCATACTTTTTAGCTAAGAAATTCAAACCATGCTTACCATATTCAGTATTCACAGTTCTAGATAGTTCCAATGTATCTATAACTGCATTTGTTGTTGCACCTAGACCGATACGTTCAAATCCAGTATCAATAAAGCCCATATCAAACGAGGCATTATGCGCGATATAAATCGCATCGCCGACCCATTCATGGAAATCTGTAAGTACAGTTTCAATATCCGGTTGCCCTTGCAACATTTCATCTGTAATACCAGTTAAATTCTTGATTATTTCAGATAAACGAACACCAGGATCTGAAAATCGTTCAAATGTATCTATGACTTCTCCATCTTTCACTTTTACTGCAGCCAATTCTATAATTTGGTCGTATTGACTGGATAGACCAGTTGTTTCAACGTCAAATACAATATAAGTGGCTGACTTAAGTGGGATATCTTGTGGTTTATATGCAATTGGTACACCATCATCTACAAGCATACCTTCCATGCCATAAATCATTTTAATGCCATTTTTTGTAGCAGCAGCATGTGCATCTGGATAGCCTTGTACACCATTATGATCGGTTATCGCGATGGCTTTATGTCCCCATTTGGCTGCCTGTTCAACATATTTACCAATATGAGAAATACCATCCATTTGACTCATTGATGTATGTAAATGGAATTCCACACGTTTATCTGGTGCTTTGTCTTGCTTAGGTGATTTTTTGATTTCATGAATATCCGTCATCATCATTACTAAATCGCGAATGAACTGATCTTGTTCAATTCTACCTTGAGCCCTTACCCAAGTTCCTACTTTAAGTGCTTTAAAGTGATCTAAATCATCTTTACCTTTTCTTGTAAACATCTTCAATATCAATGAATCAGTATAGTCTGTTATTTTCAACGTCACAATATGTCTGCCACTTTTCAGCTCTTTCATTTCAATATCAAAAATGACACCTTCAAGTGCAACTTTAAATTCTTCTTCTGTAATTTCTTCAATCTTTCTAATCGTATCCACTGGTATGTCTTTACCAATTTGACATTTAGAAACAGCATTTTCGCCATCTTCAGATTCTGCTTTTTCTTTCTTCATACGTTCCATCTTCTCAGATGCGATACGTGCAGCTTCTTCATCTTCTTGCTGAATATGTGCTTCAAACGATTCTAATTCACGTTTCATTTGTTCTTCATTATCTATTGTTTCAAAGATTACTCTCGAAATTTTAAAACCACATTTTTGTAATGCTTTAACTAATGAACCATTAACGCGTTTATCAAAATAGTCACGTTCAATATCATTATTAACTTGTACTTTCACTACTTCATCTGCAAAAATAACTGGTTTTTGCTTTAATTGATGTTTCACTTTATCGCTCAACCCAGTTTCATCAATACAATGAGGCATATATCTTAAAATATGTTCGTCTATATTTTCTTGTTGCGCAACTTCAATTGTCCAATCAACTTCTGCAATACTATGAAATGCAGATTTAAGTTGATTTGTAAAAACAAGGTACATTTCACTAGATAAAAATTTTGGTAATTGAATATAAAAATGCCATAACCGCTTAGATTGTGATACGTCTATACGTGTTAACTCACCATATTCAATTATGTCTTTATCGAGCTCATCTGTTATGTTCAACTGAGTGAGAAGCGTTTGGAATTTCTCTTTCCCTGTCATTGACACTAATATGACCACCTTCATCAAAATGAAAAAGAGGCTAACTGTAATTTAGCCTCTTTAAATATCTTATATTATATCAGATTTCATTGCTATTAACAGTCTATTTGACTGTATTATATAATGAATTAATTACTTCATTTAAGTCATTAATATGCACTTCTTGACTCTCTAAATTGTCGCGACGTTTCACTTCTACAATGCCTTCGTCAGCTTTTTTACCAACCATAATTCTTAACGGAATACCAATTAAATCTGCATCTTTAAATTTAACGCCTGCACGTTCTTGTCTATCATCTAATAACACACTATATTGATCGCCAAGTTGGTCATATAATTGTGACCCTAATTTCGACTGAGCCTCTTGTTTATGATTAATAACAATTACATGAACATCATATGGGGCAATTGCCTTTGGCCAAATGATACCATTCTCATCATGATGTTGTTCAATAACGGCAGATAATGTTCTAGAAATCCCTATACCGTAACAACCCATAATCAATGGATTTGCTTTACCATTTTCATCTAAGAATGTCGCATTCATGCTTTCAGAGTATTTTGTTCCTAATTTGAATACTTGACCAACTTCGATACCTTCTGCAAATTTAGCATTACCTAAATTATCTGGTAAAGCTTCACCTTCAAGTATGAATCTAAAGTCACCATATGCTTCAACTTTAAAGTCTCTTTCCACATTTGCATTTAAATAATGGAATCCATCTTCATTTGCACCAACTGCTAAGTTGTTAATATCTTGTACAAAATTGTCAGCATAAATTTTAATTTGATCAACATTTACTGGACCTAAACTACCTGGTTTAGCACCTAAAATATTCTCGATTTCAGAATCAGTTGCAAATTCAATATTATCTGTTTTAAAGTATGATTTTAATTTAATATCATTTAATTCATGGTGTCCACGAATTAATATCATCACATATTCATCTTCAACTTTAACAATCATTGATTTAACAATATGATCTAATGACACAGATAGAAAATCAGCTAACTCTTGAGCCGTTTTCACATTCGGTGTTTCAACTTTTTCTAAAGCTGCTTCATCTGTATGTTCTAAGTTCGGTGTGTACACGACTTCTGCTTTTTCAATGTTTGCAGCATAGTCTGCTGTATCACTATACACGATTGTATCCTCACCAATTTCAGCAAGTGCCATAAATTCATGTGTATGGTCCCCACCAATCGCACCTGAATCCGCTAATACTGGTCTGAAATTCAATCCAACACGTGTAAATATTTTATGATAAGCGTCATACATATCTTTATACGTATCATCTAAAGATGCTTCGTCAGCATGGAAAGAATACGCATCTTTCATTATAAATTCACGACCACGTAATAGTCCAAAGCGTGTTCTTTTTTCATCTCTAAATTTAGTTTGTATTTGGAATAAAGTAATTGGTAATCTTTTATAAGATTTCAATTCATCACGTACTAGAGAAGTGATAACTTCTTCATGTGTTGGCCCAAGACTAAAGTCACGGCTGTTTCTATCTTTTAATCTCATTAATTCAGCGCCGTATGCATCCCATCTACCTGATTCTTTCCACAATTCAGCAGGTTGAAGTACCGGCATTAAAACTTCAAGTCCATCAATCTTTTCCATTTCTTCTCTTACGATTTGCTCGATTTTATTTAAGACACGTTTTGCAGTTGGTAAATAACTATAAATACCACTTGCATTCTGTTTAATCATTCCTGATTTTAATAAAAATTTATGACTAATCGATTCGGCTTCTGCAGGCTCTTCTCTTAGTGTTGGTATAAATACTTTTGACTGTTTCATTGTTTTCCTCCTTAAAAATTACATGAAGTAACGTTGGATATCATTCCATGTAACCATGATCATGACAAATATTAAGAATACTGCACCTATAGAAAGCATTACCATTTCAGCTTTTTTATTGATTGGTTTTCTAAATATCATTTCATAAAATACGAATAATATTCTACCACCATCTAGTGCTGGTATTGGTAATAAATTCATAATACCTAAGTTTACACTTAATAATGCAGTAAAGCCCATTAATGTTACGAAACCTTGCTTAACTACTGAATCTACGTTGCTATAAATACCGACTGGACCATTCAACATATCAAATGAGAATCCACCTGTAAAAATACTACCGATTAAATTGAGTACAGCATGGAATATATATTGTCCTGCTACAATCGTCTTCTCAATACCAGCTAATAATGGACCAAACAATGTATGCTCAGTTGGTTGTGCAACGCCAATTAGGTAATTTGTTTCATATTTACCTTTACTTACTTCTACTTTATTTTTCTTAGCCGCGACTTTAAATGTTTTTTCTTTACCGTCTCTATCTACTTTGATTTCAACTGGAGATGTTTTCTTTTCTTTAAAAATCGGCTGAAGGTCTGTGAATTTATTAATTTCTTTACCATCAACAGACTTGATTTCATCACCTTTTTTAATACCTACAGTTTGGGCTGGTCCATCTTTTTGTAAATCTCCAAAGACAGGTTCGTTTGTCGGTACACCTTGCCAGTACGCCAAACCAATAAATATTACAAAAGCTAATATAAAGTTAAATAATGGACCCGCAAATAACGTTAAAAATCTTTGATAAGGTTTCTTACTCATCAATTGTCTATCTTTAGGTGCAATTTGAATTAAATCGCCACCTTGAACAAAATAAGCTTCTCTCGCAATTTTGTAGTGATGTCTTTCCTCATCACTAGAAGCAATTCCTTCAATGAAAATATCATTATCAAAATCACTATCTTTAACTTCTAAATGTTCTATTTGTTGAAATTTATGCTGGTCATCCATGATCACATGCGTAATTTCATTGTTTTCATTTAATTTTATTGCGATGTGCATACCAGGTGTTAAAGGATTTTGTTCAAGACCATCTCCGGCCATTCGAACATATCCACCTACTGGTAATAACCTAATTGTATAAAGTGTTTCATTTTTCTTATATGAAAAGATTTTTGGTCCCATGCCTATTGCAAATTCAGGACACATGATTCCTGCTCTTTTAGCAAAAAACATATGTCCATATTCATGCACAGTCACTAAGAGACCAAATACAAATATAAATGCTAATATAGTATAAATCACACTTACACCCCGTAATCCTTAGATTTATAAGCTGCATCAATGTTTAGTATCGTATCTAAATCTGGATGCTCTATGACTTGATGCGATTTCATTTCTTTTTCAATCATTGCCTCAATTTCTAAAAATGATATTTCATTGTTTAAAAATTTACTTACTGCGACTTCATTAACCGCATTTAAAACGACTGGCATTGTTCCGCCTATTTTGATTGCATCATAAGCGAAACGTATACATTTAAAACGTTGCCAATCCATTTCTTTAAAATTCAATTGACCAATTTGTGCTAAGTTTAATTTTTCTGCATCTCTAGGCAATCTATCTGGATAAGTAAACGCATATTGAATCGGTGTTCTCATATCCGGTGTACCTAATTGCGCAATTACACTTGTATCGTTAAACTCAACCATTGAATGAATAATACTCTCTTTATGTAATACTGTTTCTATTTGATCCACATTTAAATCGAATAACCATTTCGCTTCAATAACTTCTAAACCTTTATTCATCATTGTCGCTGAATCGATTGTGATTTTTTGTCCCATGGACCAATTAGGGTGATTCAAAGCATCTTCCACAGTAACTTTCTTTAAATCTTCACGTGTTAAGTCTCTAAAAGACCCTCCACTAGCTGTGATAATGAGCTTATTCACATGTTTCTTAGATTCGCCATTTAAACATTGGAATATCGCTGAATGTTCAGAATCAACAGGTATAATTTGAACTCGCTTCTCTTTCGCTCTACGCATAATCAATTCACCTGCAACAACAAGTGTTTCTTTATTTGCTAATCCAATATCAATACCTGACTCAATAGCTGCCATTGTTGGCTTCAATCCTATACTTCCAATAATAGAATTTAACAGTAAATCTGATTTAGAATACGTTGCTACACGCATTAATCCTTCTTCACCGTATTCAACTTCAACATCTAAATGTTTTAATTTATCAATATCTTCTGCATTTTGTACAGAAACAAGTTCAGGTTTAAATTCTTTTATGATATTTTGTGCGTATGCAACATTCTTCCCAACAGAGAAAGCCACTAGTTTAAATTGATCCTGATGTTCTCGTATGACATCCAACGCTTGTTGACCAATAGAACCACTCGCACCAAGAATAGCTATATGCTTCATAGAATGCACCCCATTTTACATTTGAAATAGAAATAAGTTTAACAATGGTAATACAAAAATAAAACTATCAAATCTATCTAATATACCACCATGTCCCGGCATAACATTGCCCGAATCTTTTACTCCAAAATGTCTCTTTAATCCAGATTCAACTAGGTCACCTAATTGTCCAAACATACTTAATAACATTGTTAACGGAATAAGTAACCATAATGATACATCCATATCAAATGATTGTCCAAATATTACCGCTACGATCAAACTTGATAAAATACCGCCAATAAAACCTTCAATCGTTTTATTAGGGCTGATTAATGGCCATAATTTGTGTTTACCAAATAAACGTCCAAATATATATGCACCAGTATCTGTTAACCAAACAACTAATAAAGCAAAGAGTATGAATTGTAATCCGTGTTCACGAGTTTCGTAAAAATACATAAACCCGATACCTATATAAGTTACCGATAAAACACAGAAGGCTGCATCCATAAAGTTAAATCTGTTCTTTGACATAACAGTATAACTTAACATTAAAAAGCTCATTACAATAAGTAATTGAAGTTGAATCCGTATATCATTATGAATAACTTCCTGCGGTATTAGAATGATGCATAATGAAATAATAGATAAAAATCCAGGTACTGAAACAATTGATAATTTGTTCATATTTAAAATTTCTTTTAACGCAATTAAAGCAAGTAAATACGCTAATATGACAACTGGCAATCTTCCATAAATCACTACAGGAAGAAATATAGCCATTGCAACGATTGCAGATATAGTTCTCGTCTTCATTATTTTCTCCTTTACAGCCCACCAAATCTACGCTGTCTTGACTGATAAATTTTCAAACAATCGATTAATGATTGTTCATCAAAGTCTGGCCACAACGTTTTAGTAAATATAAATTCACTATAAGATGATTGCCAAATTAAGAAATTGCTCAGTCTTTCCTCACCCGAAGTACGTATTAACAATTCAGGATCTGGAATATCAGAAGTGAATAAGTGTCGCATTAAATGATCCTCATTTAGATCATCAATTGATAGTTCACCCTCTTCAATTTCGTGGTACAGTTCTTTAACAGCATTTAAAATTTCAGCTCTCCCACCATAATTCAAGGCAAATACAAGGTTCAAACCAGTGTTATGTTTGGTCTTTTCGATCGCTTCTTCAATTGCATTTTTAGTATGCTTTGGTAGCGCATCAGTAAAACCTATTGTAGTTACTTTTACATTTTTCTCGATTAGTTCAGGTAAAAATGTTTTAAGAAAATCTACTGGCAATTTCATTAAAAATTTCACTTCATCATCTGGTCTAGCCCAGTTTTCTGTTGAAAATGCATACAACGTTAAATATTTAATACCTAAGTCATTTGCTTTTCGTGTGATTTTTTTTACGGTTTGCATGCCTTCATAGTGTCCTTTAATACGAGGCATTTTTTTACTTTTTGCCCATCGTCCGTTACCATCCATAATGATTGCTATATGTTCGGGAACTGTCATTTCTTTGTCTTGACTATTAACTTGTTGTTTTTGTTTTATATACTTTTTTATCATAGCGTCCTCCATCAAACAAACGCGAATTTATATGTAAAATTAATTAAACATATCGTCTTACATTTTATCACAAAAAGAACAGTTCTGTGTACTTAAAGAAAAAAACCGTACCAAAGTCTGATTTGGTACAGTTCTCATCTTTAAACTTCCAAAATGTCATTTTCTTTTTGAGCAGTTAAATCATCAATTTGTTTAATGAAATCATTAGTTAGTTCTTGAACATTATCTGTTTGATTTCTTAAATCATCTTCAGTAATATCACCGTTTTTCTCTTGTTTCTTCAAATCTTCATTTGAATCACGACGGATATTACGCACAGCTACTTTTGCATTTTCAGCTTCTTTTTTAGCTTCTTTTACAAGTTCTTTTCTGCGTTCTTCAGTTAATGCAGGAACAGATATTCTAATAACTGTACCATCACTTGTAGGGTTAACACCTAAGTTAGCAGCATTAATTGCTTTTAATACATCTTCAACAGAAGATTTATCGTAAGGTTGAACAACTAATAAGCGTGCTTCTGGTACTGAAATTCCTGCTAATTGTTGTATTGGTGTCGGTGCACCATAATACTCCACATTAACTCTTTCTAGAAGATTCGCATTTGCATGACCAGTTCTAATTGCTGCCAAATCTCTACTAAAACTTTCAATTGTTTTGTTCATTTTCGACTTTGTGTCTTGAATTACATCTGCCATGAAATTACACCTCGTGTTTATTTTGTAATAATTGTACCGATTTCTTCACCTTGAACGGCACGTTTAATATTTCCTTCTTCCATAATTGAGAATACAACAAGTGGGATATCGTTGTCCATACAGAATGATGAAGCAGTTGAATCCATTACTTGTAATCCTTCTTGCAACATTTGAATATATGTTAATCTTTCATATTTTTCTGCACTTGGGTCTACTTTAGGATCTGCAGAATATACACCATCAACATTATTTTTACCCATTAAGATAACATCAGCTTCAACTTCAGCTGCTCTTAAAGCTGCAGTTGTATCTGTAGAGAAGTATGGATTGCCTATTCCAGCAGCAAATATAACGACTCTCTTTTTCTCTAAGTGTCGAATTGCACGTCGTCTAATATATGGTTCTGCGACTTGTTTCATTTCAATTGAAGTTAATACACGTGTATCACATTCTAATTGTTCTAAACTATCTTGCAATGCTAATGCATTCATAACAGTTGCTAACATTCCCATATAATCTGCAGTTCCACGATCCATTCCTAAATCGCTTCCTGTTTTACCTCTCCAAATGTTTCCTCCACCAACGATAACTGCAACTTCACAGTCCATAGTTGCTACTTCTGACACTTGTTGAGCAATACTTTTAATTACTACTGGGTTAATACCAAAGCCAGAATCTCCAGCTAATGCCTCACCGCTTAGTTTTAGAACGACGCGTTTATATTTAGAATTCTTAGTCATCTTAATCCCTCTCTATGCTTATAATTTGTTCTATATATAACGAAAGAAGACACAAGACGTGTCTTCTTTCTAAAAAGCAATCTTAGTTGCCTTTCATTTGTCCTTTTACTTCATCAGCAAAGTTATCAGAACGTTTCTCGATACCTTCCCCAACTTCGTAACGAACGAAATCTACAAGCACGCCACCGTCTGTTTTCAAGAATTCAGCAACAGTTTGATCTGGATTTTTAACAAATGATTGGTCTACAGCACAGATTTCTTCTAAATATTTACGCATTCTACCTTCAACCATTTTTTCAACGATATTTTCAGGTTTACCTTCATTTAGAGCTTGTTGTTTAAGAATTTCTTTTTCGTGAGCTAATTCTTCTTCAGAAACTTGGTCACGAGAAACAAATTTAGGGTTTAATGCAGCAATGTGCATAGCAACATCTTTAGCTGCTTCAGCATTAGTTGAACCTTCAACAACACTTAATACACCAATACGTCCACCCATGTGTAAGTACTCACCGAATGAATCGTTATCAGTTTTAGTTTTTAATGTAAATCGACGTAAAGTTAATTTTTCACCGATTGTAGAAATAGATTCATTCATTTTTTCTTCAACAGTTTGACCATTTGATAATGTAGATGCATTTAACGCGTCAACATCAGCAGGTTTAACGTCTAAGATATGATCTGCCATTTCTTTAACTAAGTTTTGGAATCCTTCGTTACGAGCAACGAAGTCAGTTTCTGAGTTTAATTCAAGAATTACTGCATCATTACCTTTAGAAGCAACAAATGTAGTACCTTCTGCAGCAATACGGTCTGCTTTTTTAGCAGCTTTAGCGATACCTTTTTCACGTAGGAAGTCTACCGCTTTATCGATGTCACCATCAGTTTCTGTTAAAGCTTTTTTACAGTCCATCATACCTGCGCCAGTTTTTTCACGTAATTCTTTGACAAGTTTAGCTGAAATAGCCATATTCTAATTCCTCCATTTATATAAGTAATTATTTTTATATTCTTTCTAAAAAAAGGTGATAAGTTATAGAACCTTATCACCTTTTTGAAATTATGCTTCAGTAGTTTCAGTTGATTCTTCTTTAGGTGCTTGTTCTGTTTCTTTTAAGTCGATGTTTTGCTCTTCAGCTACATCTTCATTTGAAACGCCTTGTTGACCTTCTAAAATAGCGTCAGCCATTTTACCAGTTAACAATTTAACAGCACGGATAGCATCATCGTTTGCAGGGATAACATAGTCGATTTCATCTGGATCACAGTTTGTATCAACAATACCAACGATTGGAATGTTTAATTTACGTGCTTCAGCAATCGCGTTACGCTCTTTACGAGGGTCAACTACGAATAATGCTTGAGGCATTGATTTCATATCACGAATTCCGCCTAAGAATTTGATTAAACGGTTATATTCTTTTTTAAGTTCTACAACTTCTTTTTTAGGTAATACTTCGAAAGTACCGTCTTCTTCCATTTTTTCGATTTCAGAAATACGTTTTACACGTTTAGAAATTGTTTTGTAGTTAGTTAATGTACCACCTAACCATCTTTGGTTAATGTAGTAGTGTCCAGCACGTTCAGCTTCTTCTTTAACTGACTCTTGTGCTTGTTTTTTAGTACCTACGAATAATACTTTACCGCCTTCTTCAGATACAGATTTAATAAAGTTGTAAGCTTCGTCAACTTTTTTAACTGTTTTTTGTAAGTCAATAATGTAGATTCCGTTTCTTTCTGTGAAAATGTATCTTTTCATTTTTGGGTTCCAACGGCGTGTTTGGTGACCGAAGTGAACACCTGCTTCAAGCAATTGTTTCATTGAGATAACTGCCATGATAATTCCTCCTAATTGGTTGTATTCCGCCATAATCACTCGTTATAGAAACAACAATTAATAAATGTTGCACCACTCTATAATGTCTGTGTTTATGTGTGAATTTGGCTTTTATAGCCGTTTTTTAATATATCATATATACAAACGTTCATCAAGTGTTTTATTTAGATAAACCTAATTCATCTAAGAAACGTTCTTTTTTAATTCTAATAAACGTTCCTTTCATACCTAGAGAACGTGATTCGATAACGCCAGCACTTTCTAATTTTCTTAAAGCATTTACAATAACTGATCTCGTAATACCTACTCTATCAGCTACTTTAGATGCAACTAATAATCCTTCAGGTGCGCCTAATTCTTCGAAGATATGTTCAATTGCTTCTCTTTCTGAATATGAAAGTGAGTTAATTGCCATATTAATCGCTGCTTTATCACGCGCTTCTTGTTCAATTTCATTATGTTTTTCTCTTAAAATTTCCATACCAATTACAGTTGCTGCATATTCTCCTAATACTAGGTCATTTTCATTGAAATCTTCAGATACACGACCAACTACTAATGTTCCTAATCTTTCACCGCCACCTAAAATTGGGAAGATAGTTGTTTTACTATTTACAAATAATTCTTCATTTTCTGGTGGGAATACAGTTAATACATCTTCAATACCGATGTTTGATTGAGTTTGTTCAACATGCATTAATTGATCTGTGTATTCTTTTGGAATATGTCTGTCTTCTAGCATTTGAATAATACGTTCGTTGCTTAATAATTCATTTAAACTTGAACCTAAAATTTTACCTCTTCTTGATACTATAAAAACATTTGTAACAGTTACGTCACTGATTGTTTTTGCCATATCTTTAAAATCAACAGCAATCCCCTTATGTTTTTGTAATAATGTATTTAATTCTCTCGTTTTCGATAATAAACTCATTTAATTGTTCTCCTTTTGTTATAAAATAAACGCACTTAAATCTTTATTTGTAGCGATTGATTCTAATTTTTGATTTACATATTCAGGTGTAATATCCACAACTGCATTTGGCATATTTGATGCTTCGAAAGAAAGGTCTTCTAGCATTTTCTCAAGAATAGTATGCAGTCGTCTTGCACCAATATTATCTGTTTCTTGGTTTACTTGGAATGCAATTTCAGCCAATCTGTTAATTGCTTCATCTGTAAAGTTAATCGTCACCATTTCAGTTTCTAGCAATGCTTTATATTGATCTAATAACGATTGTTTTGGTTCTTTTAATATTTTTACGAAGTCATCAGTTGTCAAACTGTCTAATTCTACACGAATTGGGAATCTACCTTGAAGTTCAGGTATCAAATCGCTTGGTTTTGACATGTGGAATGCACCTGCACCAATAAACAATATATGTTCAGTATTGATTGAACCATATTTCGTTTGTACGACACTACCTTCTACGATTGGTAGAATATCTCGTTGTACACCTTGACGTGATACATCTTGACCACCGTTGCTATTACTTACCGCGATTTTATCAATTTCATCAATGAATACCATACCCATTTGTTCTGTTAATTGAATAGCTTCTTCATTCACAGATTCTTGGTCGATTAATTCATTAGCGATTTCATCAGTTAGAATTTTTCTTGCAGTCTTCACTGGTAATTGACGCTCGATTTTTTTCTTCGGCATCATTTGGCTAAGCATATCTTGCATCTGTGGATTGTTATCCATACCCATCATACCAAGTGATTGTTGTTCTTGTTCAACTTTGATTTTGACAATTTCTTCTTCAAGTTCGCCTTTTAACAATTGTTGTTTAATATCTTCTCGCTTCGTTTTAACTTCTTCAGTCGGTGCTTCTTCCACTTCATCTTGCTGATTAAAGTTAGGGAATTGACCACCAAATAATGATTCAAGCGGGTTATTACTGTTACTTTGTGCTTTCTTCTTCATACTTGGCACAAGTAATTTAACAAGTTTCTCATTCGCTTTTTGAACAGCATCGTCATAAACTTCTTTTTTCTTTTCTTCTTTAACAATTCTACGCCCAACTTCAACTAAATCACGAATCATACTTTCAACGTCTCGGCCAACATATCCAACTTCTGTGAATTTTGTTGCTTCAACTTTAACAAATGGTGCACCAACTAATTTTGCCATTCTTCTAGCAATTTCAGTTTTACCTACACCTGTTGGACCAATCATGAGTATATTCTTTGGAATAATTTCGTTTCTCAGTTGTTCATCTAATAAACTTCTTCTATATCTATTTCTCAATGCAATTGCGACTTTACGTTTCGCATCTTGTTGACCAATAATGTGATCGTTTAATCGATCAACAATATCGTGCGGTGTCATTTTTAATTGATTGTTTGACAACCTAAACCCTCCATTTATAATTCTTCTACTTTAATTTCATGATTTGTAAACACACAAATATCTGCAGCAGTATTTAATGAAGCTTCAGCAATCTCTTTCGCTGATAAATGTGGTGCATATGATTTCAATGCTCTCCCAGCACTCAATGCATAGTTTCCACCTGAACCAATTGCTATAATGCCATCGTCTGGTTCGATTACTTCACCTGTTCCACTAACGACAAGTAAATCCGTTTCATTCATCACGATCAACATTGCTTCAAGTTGGCGTAACATTTTGTCTCCACGCCATTCTTGTGCAAGCTCCACAGCAGCTCTGGTTAAGTTCCCACTGTATTCTTGTAACTTCACTTCGAATTTTTCAAATAACGTGAACGCATCTGCCACACTTCCAGCAAATCCAGCGACAACTTTATCATGATAAAGGCGTCTTACCTTTCTCGCTGTTTGTTTCATAATGACTTGTTCACCTAAAGTTACTTGGCCATCACCTGCCATTGCAGAATGTCCATTATGTCTAATTGCAAATATTGTAGTTGCATGTAATGATGAGCTCATTCTTCATTCTCCTTTATGCACGAGGATGTGCAGATAAATAAACTTTTCTTAATTGATCTTTCGTCACATGTGTATATTGACTTGTTGTCGATAAACTCTCATGTCCTAATAAACTTTGAACACTTCTCATATCGGCACCTTGATTTAACAAATGTGTTGCAAAAGTATGTCGCAATTTATGCGGGTGAATATGATACACACCTTGTGTGCGTTTCACAATTTCATTTAGTGCATAGCGTACACCACGTTCTGTTAGTGGCTGACCTCTCATATTCACAATCAGATATTCATGATCTAATTTAAATTGATTTCGGAACGATTCTAAATAATCTGTTATCGCACTTTGACAATATTCACCGAAAGGAACAATTCTTTCTTTGCTACCTTTACCAAGTACTTTTACAAAAGAGTAATTCAAATCGATATCTGTTAATTTAATATGAACAAGTTCCGATACACGAATACCAGTCGCATATAAAATTTCTAAGATGACACGGTCACGAATATTCGTGTTCTTACCATCATTCAAAGTTTGAAATAATTTTTCTATCTCTTCTTCATAAAAGAAACTAGGTAAATGATGTTCTTTTTTAGGATGGACGAGTTGAATAAAGGGATTTTGTATCTTACTGTCTATACTCATCCAATATTGATATAAAGATCGTAATGTTGAAATTTTGCGTGATACGCTAGTACGTTTATGGCCCTTATCATATAAAAACGCAAGATATCTCCTTGCATCTTTATATTCAAATGACTCAATAGAAATATGTTCTGCTTCTAAAAACGCATTAAATTCATGTAAATCAAGTTGATAAGCATTTAATGTATGGTCAGAAAATTGTTTCTCATAAGTTAGCATATCTACAAATTGTTGCTCAATATCGTACATCATCACATACGCCTCCTGATTTATCTGAATTGTATCACAATTAACTTAATTCTGAAAATTTTTCACTATAGCATCACTTTAAACGAATCTAAGTGCTTAAGCGCACGATTAGCTAAAGTTTCATATCTTTCCATTTTATCTTTAATACGTTTTTCAAGCGTTGGTAACAATCCAAAGTTTGCATTCATTGGTTGGAAGTTCTTATTATTATTCGCATGCGTAATGTAATAAGCCATGCTACCAATAATTGTTTCTCTCGGGAAAATGATTGGCTCAAGTCCTTCAATAAGTTTACTTGCATTGATACCCGCTATTAATCCACTTGCTGCACTTTCAACATAACCTTCAACACCCGTCATTTGACCAGCAAAGAATAAATCTTCGCGAGATTTTAATTGGTACGTCTCTTTTAAAGCATTTGGTGAATTAATAAATGTATTTCTGTGCATAACACCGTAACGAACAATGTCCACGTTTTCTAATCCAGGAATCAATGAAATAATTTCTTTTTGAGCGCCCCATTTCAAATGTGTTTGGAACCCAACAATATTATATAAAGTACCTGCCGCATCATCTTGTCTTAATTGGACAACTGCGTATGGTCTTTTTCCTGTTTTAGGATCTTCTAATCCAACAGGTTTCATTGGACCAAACAATAATGTTTTCTTCCCACGTTCAGCCATCACTTCAAACGGCATACAACCTTCAAAGTAAATTTCTTTTTCAAATTCTTTTAAAGGAACTACTTCAGCGTTGATTAATGCATCATAGAATACATTAAACTCTTCTTCAGTCATCGGACAGTTTAAGTAAGCCGCTTCGCCTTTATCATAACGAGATTTCAAATATACTTTATCCATATCGATTGATTCTTTTTCAATAATTGGTGCTGCTGCATCATAGAAATATAATTGCTCTTCACCTGTTATATCCATAATTTGCTTAGTTAAACCTTCAGTTGTTAAAGGACCCGTTGCAACGATTGTTGGACCTTCAGGTATTTGAGTGATTTCTTCATTTTTCACAGTTATATTCGGATGATTTTTTAATGTATCAGTAATATATCCCGCAAAATCATGTCTATCTACTGCTAATGCACCACCTGCTGGTACACGTGCTTGATCAGCTGCTTTAATAATTAATGAATCTAGTTGTCTCATTTCCTCTTTAAGAACACCTACTGCATTTGTAAGTTGGTTACCTCTTAAAGAATTTGAACAAACTAGTTCAGCAAATTTATCTGTATGATGTGCTGGTGTTTGTTTTACCGGTCTCATCTCATATAAATTTACTTGTATACCTCTTTTTGCGATTTGATATGCTGCCTCAGACCCCGCTAAGCCAGCACCTATAACATTAATTGAAGTCATATTAAAATGGCCTCCTCGACTTTTCTATTTTTTCTCCATATTGAATTGTATAACAAATCTGAATTTAAGCAAATAAAATAACTGCAATTATCAAAAAAAATTAACAATTCTTTACATTTTATTCTTTAAACTCAAAAAAACAAGGGAGCTGACCGAAATCTAGAACCTAGATTTCATTGTCTCGCCCCCTAGTTGGGTATCTACTTTTGTTCTTGTTCTTTATAGTCACAATTTGGACATATAACTTGTGCTGATTTACCTTTTTTACGTTCCACTAATACAGTTTCACATTTTGGACACGCACGATCTAACGGTTTATCCCATGAAGTATAATCACATTCTGGATATTTCGAACAACCGTAGAATATTCTATTCTTTTTAGACTTACGTTCTACTACGTCACCTTCGTGACATTTCGGACATTTAACGCCTATTGTTTTAATAATTGCTTTCGTGTTACGGCAATCTGGGAAATTTGAACAAGCCATAAACTTACCGTATCTACCCATTTTGAATACCATTGGAGATCCGCATAACTCACAGTCTTCTCCAGCTGGTTCATCTTTAATTTCTATTTTTTCCATTTCTTCTTCTGCTCTTGCAACATCAATCTTAAAGTTCTCGTAGAACATTTCGATTACTTTTTTCCATTCAATTTCACCATCGGCTACTTTATCTAATAATGTTTCCATATTCACTGTGAAATCAACATCAATAATTTCTGGGAAGTAATCTTTAACTGATTCATGTACGATTACACCTAATTCAGTAGGTATAAATCGTTTTTGATCTAATTTTACATAGTTACGTTTTTGAATTGTATCTATTGTTGGCGCATATGTTGATGGTCTACCAATTTTCAATTCTTCAAGTGTTTTCACTAATCGCGCCTCAGTATATCGTGGTGGCGGTTGAGTGAAATGTTGTTTAGGATCAATTTTTTCTGCTGTAACCATGTCACCTTTTTCTAATGGAGGTAATTTACCCTCTTTCTCTTCATCAGTGTCATCTTTAGCTTCAACATAAACTTTCATGAATCCTTTAAATTTGATTGTTTGACCATTCGCTCTAAATTTCAAATCGCCTTGTGTAATGTCTGCTGCAACTGTATCTGCAATCGCAGGAGCCATTTGACTAGCCATAAATCGTTCCCAAATCAATTTATACAATCTATGTTGGTCACGTGATAAATATGCTTTCATTTGATCCGGTGTACGTTGCACACTTGTTGGTCTAACCGCTTCATGTGCATCTTGAGCCCCTTGTTTACCACTTGCTGCTTTCGCCTTTGATAAGTACTCTTTACCGTATTGTTCTTCGATAAACGTTGCTGCTTCAGCTTTCGCACTGTCAGCAATACGTGTAGAGTCTGTTCTCATATAAGTGATTAAACCGACTGTACCTTGTCTTTTTAAATCGATACCTTCATATAATTGCTGTGCAAGCATCATCGTTTTTCTAGCTTTGAAATTTAATTTACGTGACGCTTCTTGTTGTAACGAAGACGTTGTAAATGATTTTGCAGGATATCTAAGTTTTTCTTTTTTCGTTACTTGAGTAACTTCAAACTTATCTCCATCTAATTGTGTTGTTATTTTTTTAACATCATTTTCTGTTTTAAGTTTAACTGGTTTACTCTTTTCATGAAGGAATTTTGCATTAAACGTTTTCGTTTTGTGTTTAAATAATCCTTCAATTGTCCAGTATTCTTCAGGATTAAAGTTATTGATTTCATTTTCGCGGTCAATAACTAATCTTAAAGCTACAGATTGAACACGACCTGCTGATAATCCTTTTTTAACTTTCTTCCATAATACTGGTGAAATATTATAACCAACTAATCTATCTAGAATACGGCGAGCTTGTTGTGCATCCACTAATTCATGTTCAATTTCTCTCGGATGTTTAAAACTCTCTTTAACCGCATCTTTAGTAATTTCATTAAATACTACTCGTGATTTTTTATTTTCATCTATATCTAATATATGTGCTAAATGCCATGCAATTGCTTCACCTTCACGGTCCGGGTCACTCGCGAGATAAACGTTTTTTGCTTTTTTTGCATAACGTTTTAAATCTTTAACGACTGGTCCTTTTCCTCTGATCGTTATATATCTAGGTTCATAATTATTTTCTACATCAACGCCCATTTGACTACGCGGTAAATCTCTCACATGTCCCATAGATGCAACGACTTTAAATTTTTTTCCTAAATATTTTTCAATGGTTTTAGCTTTTGCAGGCGATTCGACTATGACAAGATTTTCTGCCAAAGTAACTCCCCCTTGCTATTCTATTGATTACAAGTGTAAATGATAAACTGACAAATTCAGCTTTGTCAATTAAAACATTTTATAAAATTCATTTTTAATCATAAAAAACTTTAAAATCTTCAATAATATCTTGTGCCTTCTGAACAGCCTTTGCGCCTTCTTGTATCCGCTTATTTACACCTCTACTTAATTCGTTAAAAATAGATCCAGGACAACAATAAACATTTCTATTTTGATCTAAAGCTTGGTCTACCGTAATAAGTGAACCACTACGATTATTCGCTTCCGTAACGAGAACACCTTGAGATAAACCACTAATAATCCTGTTTCTTTCAGGGAAACGCCATTTTTGTACTTTAGTAGATGGATAATATTCAGAAACGATAAGATGATGCTTTCTCATCCATTCATTTATATATCTTGTAGCATTAGGATAATGATAATCTAATCCAAAGGCAGCAACGCCAATTGTATGTCCACCATTTTCAATTGCTTTAAGATGTGCAAAATAATCAGCCCCCTTTGCCATACCAGACACAATAGTAATTTGTGCATCGACTAACTCAGGAATTAAAGCATTACAAATTTGTTCAGTATAAGTTGTAGCATTTCGTGCACCAACTATAGCTAATTTCTTCTTATTATTTAATAAAGAAATATCACCTTTACAGAATAATAAGAAAGGATAATCATAAATCTCCTTTAATAACTTAGGATATATTACGTCATCGCTAAATACAAGTTGGATATTCCTATCACGTATTTCATTTTTAATATATAAAATGTCACTATTAAGAAAATGATGATATTTATCCATAGTTAAATTGTATTTTAAACCGAACCTATAAATGAATTCCGAAAATTCATTTTGAAAAGAAAGAAATTTAAGTTCATGATCGAAGTTCGACATTTTATGTATATGATTCGTCGAGAAGCCAGAATAAATTAACCTTAAAACCGTTTGCTGATATTGGTTCATATAAGCAGCAACTCCTTTACGTATATTTAATTGTGGTAAAAATTTTTTAGTGGGATTGTTTGTGGTAGTTGTCCGTTAGGATTTTCATAATATCTTGAGTTTTCACTCTGTTTTAGTGCTAGTGCTTACTCTAACGAGATTGTTTTCACTTTCTATCACGTTAGATTTTTTAACGGGATTGTTTCCTTGAACAATCTCGTTAAAATTACTAGATACCTCAATTCTTTATATTCCAATATAAATTGCCCAAACTTTGTAATTGCTCATCAGAAAGGTTTAAATAATACTTTTTGTATCTTTCCCCAGTAGAACTTAAATTTTGATTACATATTTTTTTAACTGTAAATATATTTTTAGCTTCACACCAATCTACAGCTTCATCAATTGTAAAACCAGATTCACCATTTATTATGGCAAGCTCCAATATATTAAAACGATACAGTTCGTCTCTTTTTATTGTTTTATTACAATTTTGACATATCGAAAATTTCTTAAATTTTTCAAATATTATAGTATGAATACTTTTACAGTTAGGACATTTTAAACCTTTGTTTATTTTCGAAAAATCTACTTTATCAATTGATTTATATTTATGTGAAAATGGTGTTTGTAATTGACATATTTGTTGGAGTAATTGTTGGTCTGTAGCAATTTGATAGGACTGAAATAGTTTGGGGAATTTATAGAATTCTGATCTTAATAGTACTTTAGATCGATGTGGAATAGTTGTTCTTGCAGAGAAAGTTTCATTCGGAAATATGAGGTATTCATTGATTGGAATTTTAATATTATTTGAGTAGAGAATTTGATTGAGTGTGTTCTTAGTGGTATCCATTTGTATAAAGGGGGATGGGTATTGGTGATTGTACGCATTTTTCATACAAGTTTCATAAATTTCAAAATCACCAAAATAATTTTTTACTTCTAAAATACTGAGTTGGTTGTTGTGTACAACGAGGAAATCAATTTGAATTTGTTTATGTGCAACAAATTCTAAGTCATGCCTGTATATGATTTGGTTTGATAAATTCAACATTTGATCAACTGCTAATTCACCTTCAAATCCAAGCATTTTGTTTCTCAATTCTAATTGAAAATCGGTCTGTTCAATTCTTGAATCAAGTGCCTTTAAATATAACATGTCTAATTTGTATTTCATTTACCTCTCCTATTCATTACATATTTTTGCATTTATTATAATATAAGTATCTAATTTCGTCTATAAAAAATGAAGTAAAATCTTTTGTTTTAGAATACCTTCTCTAACGAGATTGTTTCCTTAAACTATCTCGTTAGAGCTATAATTCTCATGTTTTTTCGAGTTTTCACTTCATTTTAGAGCTAATTTCGTATCTAACGAGATTGTTTTCACTTTCTATCTCGTTAGATTTTTTAACGATATTGTTTCCTTAAACTATCTCGTTAGCGCCATAATTCTCGTGTTTTTTCATGATTTTACTGCGTTTTAAAGCTGCTTCATACTTTAACGGGATTGTTTCCTTAAACTATCTCGTTAGCACAATATTCACACCTATTTCATACTTGATCTACACTTCTAATCAATTTTTGTAGATCATGCGCATAAAAAAACGCCGACAAAGTCATAGACTTGTCGGCATTTTAAATATATTTACAGAACGTCAAATAAGCACAGTGTAAAAACTAATTTATCCACTGCACTTATTTGATTTCAATTTAATTTATTTGATTGTTAAACATTTTTCATATAAACCGTCTTCTTTTTTGATACGATTTATCAATGTTTCAGCAATAACAGATGGTGTATCTGCTGTTTCTACGCCACAATCATTAAGTGTTTTGATTTTTTCATCTGCAGTACCTTTACCGCCTGAAATAATCGCACCAGCATGTCCCATACGTTTCCCAGGAGGTGCTGTTTGTCCACCAATGAAACCTACAACAGGTTTAGTCATATTCGCTTTAATCCACTCAGCTGCTTCTTCCTCAGCTGTTCCGCCGATTTCACCGATCATAACTACTGCATATGTTTCGTCATCTTCATTGAATGCTTTTAACACATCAATAAAGTCTGTACCGTTTACAGGGTCTCCACCAATACCAACAGCTGTAGTTTGACCAATACCCGCTTGAGTTAATTGATGTACCGCTTCATAAGTTAATGTACCAGAACGTGATACAACACCTACATGACCTTCTTTATGAATGTAACCAGGCATAATACCTATTTTACATTCGTCTGCAGTAATGACACCTGGACAGTTTGGTCCGATTAAGCGTGTTTTCTTACCTTCTAAGTATCGTTTAACTTTAATCATATCAATAACAGGAATGTGTTCAGTGATACAAATAGCTAAATCTAATTCAGCATCTGCACATTCAACAATCGCATCTGCTGCGAATGGAGCTGGCACATAGATAACTGATACTGTAGCACCAGTTTCTGCTACTGCTTCTTCTATTGTATTAAATACAGGTACGCCTTCAACTACTTGGCCGCCTTTACCAGGTGTAACCCCAGCAACGATTTGTGTACCGTATTCTAGCATTTGTTTCGTATGGAAAAGTGCTGTTGCACCAGTAATACCTTGAACTAATACTTTTGTGTTTTTGTCGATGTATACACTCACGTAACTCTCCGCCTTTCTTATCGTTCTTGAACTAATTTAACAATTTTTTGAGCACCATCAGCCATAATTGATGCTGGCTCGATTGCTAAACCAGATTCTTGTAAGATTTGTTTACCTTGTTCTACATTAGTACCTTCTAGTCTAACAACTAAAGGCATATCTAATGAAACTTCTTTAACAGCTGCTACAATACCTTCAGCAATAACATCACATTTCATGATTCCACCAAAGATATTAACGAAAATACCTTCAACTTGTGAATCACCTAAGATGATTTTGAATGCTTCTGTAACTTTTTCTTTAGTAGCGCCGCCCCCCACGTCAAGGAAGTTAGCCGGATTTCCGCCAAAGTGATTAATTGTATCCATCGTCGCCATCGCTAAACCTGCGCCGTTTACCATACAACCAATATTTCCATCTAAAGCAATATATGATAGATCATATTTAGATGCTTCGATTTCTTTTTCGTCTTCTTCTTCTAAGTCGCGCATTTCAACGATATCTTTATGTCTGAATAAAGCATTATCATCGAAGTTCACTTTTGCATCAAGTGCTAAAACTTCACCTTCACCTGTTGTAACAAGTGGGTTGATTTCAACAATTGAACAATCTTTTTCTACAAACACATTATATAAAGACATCATTAATTTTACAGCTTTATTTACTGATTCTTTAGGGATGTTAATATTAAATGCAATTCTTCTAGCTTGATAAGGCATTAATCCAGTTACTGGATCAATAACTTCTTTGAAGATTTTTTCAGGTGTTGCTGCTGCAACTTCTTCAATTTCAGTTCCGCCTTCTTCAGACGCCATTAAAGTAATTCTATCTGTAGCTCTGTCAATAACAAAGCCAATGTAATATTCTTTCTGAATATCGCATCCTTCTTCAATTAAAAGACGTTTTACTTCTTTACCTTCTGGACCAGTTTGATGTGTAACAAGTACTTTACCTAATAATTCTTTTGCGTACTCGCGAACTTCATCAATAGATTTAGCAATTTTAACTCCGCCAGCTTTACCACGTCCACCAGCATGGATTTGTGCTTTAACTACATAAACATTTGAATCTAATTCTTTTGCTTTTTCTACTGCTTCACTAGGTGAAAAAGCCACTGAACCATTAGGTACAGCTACGCCCATAGAGCGAAAAATCTCTTTACCTTGATACTCATGGATATTCATTCTCCATCCTCCTAATACATACAATTATGTTTGCTTACTTTTCAATTATAGGAAATGTAAGCGTTATTGTAAACAAGGAGGACGCAATTTTTAGAATTGTTAGACTAATATTTCACTTTTGATTTTATTGGTTCGAATGTTAAACGATGAATTGGCGTTATACCTTCACGGTTTATCCCATCTAAATGCGCTTTTGTACCATAGCCTTTATTTTTATCAAATTCATACCCTGGATACTCTAAATGATATTCATCCATCAATCTATCTCTATATTCTTTGGCTATGACACTTGCTGCTGCAATAGATACACTATTCAAATCACCTTTAATAATGGATGTTTGTTCAATACCATTATCTAGCGTCATTGCATCTATTAGAAGATGATCAGGTTTATAACTTAATTGATCAATCGCTCGTTGCATTGCTAGTTTTGTCGCTTGATAAATATTTAATTGATCAATTTCTTGAACTGTCGCAATACCAATGCCTACCGATAAAGCTTGTTCTTTAATCTGTTGCTCAAAGAAAATACGCTTACTCTGTGATAAAGCTTTAGAATCTGTTAACCCGATATATTGATGATTAGGTTGCAAGATAACAGCACTCGCTACAACTGGTCCTGCTAACGGTCCTCTTCCTACTTCATCAATACCACAAATCAACGCTTCATCATTATTTGATAGGATTTGATTTTCATATTCATTCATCTTGATATATTTTTCTTTTAAAGCTTCTGCTTTTTCGATTTGTTTACGTCTTTTTAAAAGTGCATTTTGTACACCTTTTCTCTCATCATCTTGATAAATTGAATGCTCAATTTCATCGAAAGTATTTAATGCGATGATTTCTTCAGTAATTTCTTTAATGCTCTTCTGTTTCATTATATTTTTCCTTCATTTCTTCATAAACATCAAAACAGTAATTACCGACCTTTGCATTTCTCAGGTCGCGAATTATAAGTTCGGTTACAGATTCGTAATCAACTTCATTGCCACGTTTCAACATGCCTCTACGTTTACCAATTTGATCAAATAAATCTACTACTTCGTCTTCTTCATTCAATTCAATTTGATAAAACTTTTGAAGTTTTTCTGGATCGTTTTTAATTAAGAAGTTCAGTCCATATATCGCTACTTCATCTAAATGAACGATGCTATCTTTAATTGCACCAGTTAAACTTAATTTCTTACCAATCGTTTGATCTTCAAATTTTGGCCATAATATCCCTGGTGTATCTAATAATTCTAATTCTTTTCCAACTTTTATCCATTGTTGTTTTTTCGTAACACCTGGTGTATTACCTGTTTTAGCGATAGACTTTTTCGCTAATTTATTAATTAATGTAGACTTACCGACATTAGGTATACCTACTATCATTGCTCTTATTGCTCTTGGTCTAAGACCTTTTCGTTTTTCTCTATCAAACTTTTCTTGTGTTGCAGCTTGTGCCGCTTTCATAAGCTCTCCCAAATGTTTACCATGTTTAGAATCTATTTGAACGGGAAAGAAACCTTGATTCTTAAAATATTGCATCCACTTATCTGTTTCACTTTGTTTTGACATATCTTTTTTATTTAAGATCACGACACGTGGTTTTTGTTTAACGATGTCATCAATCATTGGATTTCTTGAAGATAGAGGTATACGTGCGTCAACGAGTTCAAATACCACGTCTACCATTTTCAGTTGTTCTGTTACTTCTCTTCTCGCTTTGGCCATATGACCTGGAAACCATTGTATTGTCATTTGTAATTATCCTTTCTTAACTAAAAATCACTTATTGTGATATATTTACATATATATAATTTTTTGGAGGTTGTTTATTTTATGTTTATTTCAATTATTGTTCCTCTTTATAACGAAGAAACCAATATCTCTATTTTACATGAAAAAGTATCAAACGTCTTTTTAAATTTACAGCATCAATATGAGTTGTTATTTATTAATGATGGGTCTTCAGACAATTCATTACAAGTTTTAGAATCTTTGTCTCAAAAAGATGAACATGTTAAATACGTTTCATTCTCAAACAACTTCGGCAAAGAGGCTGGCATGTATTGTGGATTAGAACATTGTAAAGGCGACGCAGCCATTATTATGGACTCAGATTTACAACATCCTCCCGAAATTATACCTGAATTAGTACAATTACATAACGAAGGATATCATCAAGTTGTCGCTTTACGAGATCGACAAAATGAATCGATTTTCAAAAAAATACCAGCAAATCTATTTTATAAAATTTCACATCGCATGATAGACGTGAAATTAAAAAGTGGCGAAGGTGATTTCCGTTTAATATCCAGACCAGTCATCGATTCCATACTCAACCTAACAGAATACAATAGATTTTCAAAAGGTATTTTCGAATGGGTCGGCTTTAATAAGACAACAGTTACATTTGACCACCAAGAAAGACATGATGGAAAATCCAAGTTTTCTTTCTTCAAACTGATTGATTATGGCATCGATGGTATAATTAGTTTCAACAATAAACCTTTGCGTGTTTGTTTTTATTTAGGTGGTTTAACGATGATCGTTTGTCTCCTATACATTATGGTTACATTCGTAGACATTTTACTACATGGAATAGAAGCGCCAGGGTATTTCACGATTATATCTGCGATTCTATTCTTAGGAGGCTTACAATTATTTAGCCTTGGTGTCATTGGCGAATATATCGGTCGCATTTATTACGAAACGAAACATCGTCCAAAATATATCATCGCACAATCTAATATCAAACATGAAAAATAAATAAACAGGTGAAACGTATGATTATTAAAATAAAAAACTACTTACATAACAAGTCACTATTAAAAATCATTTTATTATTCAGTTTACTTGCAATATTAGGTCATGGATACATTTTATATCGCTACTTGAAAGATGGCGTCCTTTTTACAGGACCGAATGATGGCATTGAACAAATGCTACCTATTCAAATGTATTTATATGATCATTGGACACGTGGCTCCTTTTTCTATGCGACTGATTTAGGCTTAGGCGGAGATATGTTTACTGATCTCGCCTACTATTTCTCTACGAATATATTATTTGTTGTTAATGTCATTTGTATTTGGATCGGTAGTTTTATTTTTAACTTTAAAACTGACCATATGATTTTTTGGGCACAAAATGCAATTATCATTTCGATTTTTAAATCTTTTCTAATTATGTGTGCATCATATTTATACTTCAAAAAAATACACTTCAACACACTTAGTTCAGTAACAGTAGCTTTCTTATTTGCTGTATCACCCATATATTTTAGATTCGCTGTATACTGGCCATTCTTCAGTGATGTATTTATTTTGCTACCGTTACTGCTTTATAGTATTGAAAGTTTTTTAAAGACAAAAAGAATCGGTATTTTCATTTTTGTAGTAACAATCACATTTATCAATAACTTTTATTTTGCATATTATCAATTACTTGTCGGTTTAGCATATTTCTTATATCGCTTTATTTTCATACATAAAGACGATATAGTGCCGAGATTCCAACAACTCAAACTACTTATCATTGGTAGTGTATTAGGCTTAGGTAGCAGTTTATTCGTATTCTTTCATGCTGCTCGTGGATTTATAGGCAACAATAGAGTTTCTTTTCAAGGAAGTATTCCATTACTTTCTGATTTTACAAAGAATGATAATATTTTCTATGATAATTATTTAGTTGTTGTACTATTTATTGCTATCCAAGCATTACTTACTTTTAAACTTTATAAACATTATTATTATCGGTTATTCAGCTTCATTACGATTGCATTAATCATCGCAAGTTTCTTACCTATTGTTGATAGTATTTTTAACGGCTTTTCTGCACCACAGAAAAGGTGGCACTATTTACTTACCTTTTTCTCTAGTGGATTAATAGCGAGTTATATTTATTACTTTAAATCAATTCCGTTAAAACAATACTTACTTACGGGTATTCCGAGTTTTGTCATTATATTTACAAGTTATTTCATAACTAAAGATGTCGTGATATGGATTTGGATGGTTCCTATACTTTATATTGTCGGTATAGTAGTACTGACATTGAAACAGTATTATCGTGTAACAATCATTGTTTATACAAGTTTAGTATTATTACTGTCTTTTCTCGTTTCTGAAACGCATAGTAAAAATCAAATTTATCACGATGATCACGAACGCCGAGCTAATTCATTTTTTATACAAGCAAGTACATTTGATAGTGAACTACAACGGTCACATATAAACAAATTAAATCAGCATCTTCAGCCAGACGAAAGAATTGGTTGGCGTGTTTTAAATCAAGACAATACGCCTATGTACCAACAATTTAAAGGAATGAGCATTTATTCAAGTATCTTTGATGGTAATTTAAATCATTATTTATATTCAAAAGCAAAAGTCAATCTTCAAAATGAATCGTTAAGTCGTTATAGCGATATGCAAAGTAGATCAAACTTATATAGTTTGTGGTCAACGAAATATATAATGAAAAAAAGTTACCAAAAAGAATATCCAGCTAACTTTAAACTTTTAAGTGATGATGGTAAATATCAAATACTTGAAAACGAACAACTATTACCTTCTGTGAAAGTGACAAATAATTATTATAATGCGAATGCAATCAGTAATCCGTTAGACTTAGAACATGCAATGATTAAAGGTGTTGTTACTAGTGATAGTACGAAATCATTTAATCATCTTGATAAATCAAAAAATATACTTGATCAAGTATCTATTCAAAAAAGAAATGCAGTTTATAAAAATCAAACACTAACTGTACCTAAAAATGGTGATGGTATTACATTAAAACTACCTCAATCAGTAACTTCAAAATATAAAGACTTGTATTTAATGTTACATCTCGAACGCAAACCACCACAATCGAACTTTATTTTTGATGTTAATGGGTATGAAAATCAAAGACTGTTTGCAGATTCTAAGTACCGAATGAATCAAGATGATTTACTGTACCGTATTCCTGTACCTAAAGATGGAAAGATCAATTTGTCTTTAACAAATGGCGTTTACAAGTTGAATCTACAAGGATTATATGGTGAAGATTATCAAGTACTTAAACAAGCTGATAAACAGAAAGACTATACTTATAAAGAAGACCGTGGCAACATTGATATTCATTTAAAATCACACGAAAAAGGTACAGCAGTGATCAATATTCCATATAGAAAAGGCTTATACGCTTATGTGGATGGCAAAGAAGCTGAAGTTAACGCCGTTAATCATGTCATGACAGGTATAGATGTCGATAAAAATGCAAAACATATTGAAATTAAATATAAACCACCCTATTTCAATACTATGTTACTCATTTCATTCATAAGTATCATTTTATCTATATTATTCACACGAAAAGTACGACATAAAAAATAAATGATTAATCATTCTAATAATAAAACGGCAACACAATCTTGTGTTGCCGTTTTATGCGTTTACAAAATTCAATATTTGGGAATAATTGATTAATCTCATAAAGTAAATTCAAGATAAGAGGTCTAAACATGTCACACAAGATCAAACACATCATTTATTTATTAATAATTGCTGTTGCAACTGCTTTTCTATTTTATACACCTGCATTATATCGCTATTTTATTCACGGCGATTTATATACTAGCGTTGGTGATGGTCTTAAACAAATGATTCCTTTCCAAATGTATCTTGCAGAACACGCAAAACAATTTACGATGTTCTATGATATAGGATTTGGTATTGGCGGAGACTATTTCTCTAACTTAAGTTATTATTATTCAACGTCGCCATTTGCATGGATTGGTATAGGCTTCACTTTACTTTATCAATCTATAACGCATGCGGAACAATTGTTTAATATCGTCCTTACTAGCCAACTCTTTATTGCGATATTCAAGTGCGCATGTACAATCGTTGTTACTTATCTATTGTTTTTAAATTTCAAAATGCGAAAGTCATATGCATTTGCTGGCGCTATGCTTTACGCTTGTTCTACCGTATTTTATTACTTTACGTTTACTTGGTCATTCTTTAGTGATGTGATGTTTTATTTACCGTTATCTATATTAGGTATCGAGCGACTATTTAAACAGAAAAAAATAACTGTCCTAATATTGGCTATTGCAGTGACCATCACATCTAATTTTTATTTTACATATTATGAATTTATTATTTTAGCATGTTATGCACTGTATCGAATCATCTTCAAATACAAATCAGACATCTTGAATATTAAACAAAAATTAGTCTATCTCGTACTATGTGGTATGATTGGTTTCCTTATTGGTAACTTTGGTTTTGTGCAAGGCGTTCTATCTTTTATAGATAATGATCGTACCCTTACCAATAACCACGTATCACCTTTGATCCCATTTATTAAGCAATATAATATGCTTTATGGTGGTTTTTATATTACTGTTTCTTTCTTAGCAATGATCGCGCTATTTTTAAAGCCGCTATATAAATTTTATTATTTTAAATTATTTGCGATATTTACAATTTTAACATTAATAGGCTCATTTTCACCCTATTTCGACTCATTCTTTAATGGTTTTTCAATGCCACAACGAAGATGGGTATATGCTTTAGCATTATTATCAGCTGGACTAACGAGTATGGTTTTACAACACATTCGATTAATTACGATGAGACAATTATTATACGCATCTATCATACCCGTGCTCTTTATAATCATTTCAGCGATATGGCAGCAGTCATTTTACTTTTGGGTATTATTTATCCCTATCGTAATTGGATTACTAATGATGAGCATTAAGCATCATTATAAATATATGAATATTGCCCTTTGCTTAATTATGGTTGCTTATCAGTTCACGCTTATACATGATTATCAAAAACATGTATTAACAAAATATACGCCTAACATCAATACAATTGAAAAAAGATTAATCTATAACCCTAAGATGGCTTCTAAGATTAATCACTTAAAAGATCAACAAACCGATGACTTTAGACGTATAGATATGGTTAAACCTATATCAGTTAACTCACCTATGTACTATAGCTTCAACGGAACGAAATTATATAGTAGTATTTACAATGCTGAAATATTGAGATTTTATGAAAAAGATTTATTAATTAGCATGCCTAGAAATAGTAATAGTTATTATGCTAGCTTTTCTGAACGAACAAATTTGAATAGTTTGTTCAATGTCGATTATACAATCAAAGCGAAAAATGATTTACATTATCCTGCTCTTTCACATAGAATCGATTCATTTAAGGACCAAGGGGAACACTTCCATATTTATGAAAACACTCAAAAATTACCGAGTGCACGTATTGTTCAAAACGTATATCATGATAAAGATTTAAAATCACCTTTAGAAAAAGAACATGCAATGTTGAAAGGCATTATTACAAATGATCAACCATCTAATGCAAAAGTGAGTAAACCAGAAAACTTATTAAAATCAGCTGATGTTCAATATGAAAATGCATCATACGATAATAAAAAGTTAACCGTTCATAAAAATGGTGGCGGATTAAACATTACATTGCCAAAAGATACGTACAAAAAATATCAATCTTTATACTTAGGTTTGGATACTGAAATTCAAAAGCCTAAAAATAAAAACTACTATGTAGCCGTTAATGAAAATAAAATATTTAGATATCGTTTAACGTATCCTTATGTAAGACCGCATCATACAACAGTTGCTAATGTTAAATCAAGTAACAATGTGTACATTAAACTTAGAAAAGGCACTTATAAGTTTGATTTGAAATCAATCTATGGAGAAGACTTTTCTACTTTGAAACAAGCATCAAAAGGCTTCAAATCACAAAACATTAAATTCAAAAATAAAAACACACATTATGAAATTGATCTAAATGAGCATCCTTCAGGAAACCTTGTCATGCCACTAGTTTATAAAAAAGGATTAAAAGCGAGCATAGACGGTAAAGAAGTTCCAATTAAAAAAGCGAATTATATCATGTCTAGTTTGAAAGTTCATAAAGATGATAAAAAAGTAATCATTTCATATGAACCTCCATACTTAAAAATAAGTATGCTAGCTACATTCATTGGCATTGTATTACTCATTTGGTTAAGACGTAATAAATGGTTAACGAAGCAATAATTAAACACAAAAAACCTAGGACATGATGTCCTAGGTTTTTTAAGTTCAATTCATCATACACTTTAATATAAAAGCATGTGTTGAATTTGAATTTATCTAATTTCTTTAATACGAGCAGCTTTACCACGTAAGCTACGTAAGTAGTAAAGTTTCGCACGACGTACTTTACCGCGACGTTTAACTTCGATTTTCTCGATTTTTGGTGTATGTACAGGGAATGTACGTTCAACACCAACACCGTAAGAAATTTTACGAACTGTAAACGTTTCAGAAATACCGCCACCACGACGTTTAATAACTACACCTTCGAATACTTGGATACGTTCGCGACTTCCTTCGACGATACGTACATGTACACGTAATGTGTCACCTGCACGGAATGTTGGAATATCCGTACGAAGTTGTTCTTTAGTTACTGCTTCGATTAACTTATTATTACTCATTATATTCTCTCCTTCTGACTATGTTCTTGCCCAATGTATATTAAATTACTTTAAATGCTAGCAGCGGATCATAGTGATATTGTGCTCACACACTTATATTAATATATCACATTGTGTAATTTGATTCAATCTATTTTTTATTGTTGTTTAAGAATTTTTTATCCTTATCAGTTAACGGATATTGTTCTAACAAATCAGGTCTACGCGTTTGTGTTCTTAATAATGATTGCTCATGACGCCACGCTTCAATATTGGCATGGTTACCAGACAATAAAACATCAGGAACCTTTAATCCATCGAAGTCTGCCGGTCTCGTATATTGAGGATGCTCTAGTAAACCAGATGAGAATGAATCATCTTCATGTGAAACTTGGTTACCTAGTACGCCTGGTATCAATCTAACAATTGCATCTGTCATTGTCATGCTTGCTAGTTCTCCACCTGTTAATACATAGTCACCAATCGAGATTTCATCCGTCACACAGTGTTCTCTGATTCGCTCATCATATCCTTCATAATGTCCACATATAAATACGATATGTTCACTTTCTGATAATGACTCTGCTTTTTCTTGAGTGAATGGTTCCCCTTGAGGACACATTAATATAACACGCGTTGACTCATTCTTCTCAATAGCTTTCAATGCATTAAAGATAGGCTCAGGTTTCAACACCATCCCTTGGCCACCACCATATGGATAGTCATCTACTTGTGAATGTTTATTATTCGCATAATCTCTAAAATTAACTGTATTGAATTGTACAATTTCCTTATCTTGGGCTCTTTTCATTATGGAATGATTCAGTACACCTTCATACATTTCAGGAAACAATGTTAAGTAATCAATTTTCATTAATCTAACAAACCTTCCATTGGTTCGATCATAATTGTTTTATTGTCGACATCCACTTGTTTAACAACATCTTCAATATAAGGAATTAAATATTCTTTATCGCCTTTAACGACCCATACATCGTTTGCGCCAGTTTCTATAATATTGATGACTCTGCCAAGCGCATCTTCTTTAATAAATACAGTACAGCCGATAATATCAGAATAATAAAATTCATTCTCTTCAAGTTCAATAGATTCATTTTCTTGTTCTTGGAATAACTTACTTCCTTTTAAGTGTTCAATATCATTTATATTGTTTACACCTTCGAAAGTTAACAAGTGAAAATTTTTATGCATTCTATGTGAAGCAATTGTATAATTCAATTCTTCATTTTTATTCTGCACAGTAACCGATTGTCCGACTTGAAATCTTACATCTGTAAAATCTGATTCAGACAACACTTTGATTTCACCTTTTATACCATGTGTATTTACAATTTTTCCAATTTCAACCTTCATTGCGCCAATCCTCCTTCACTGATTCAATATCAACAATAAAAAAGAGCACCAAGTAGGCACTCTTAATTAACTTCTACAAACACTTTCTTTCCATACTCGTTCATTGAACCAGACACAATTGTACGAATGGCTTTGATCATTCTACCCTTCTTACCAATAATTCTGCCAATGTCTTCTTCATGAACGTCTATATTAAACGTAATGCTAGAATCTTGTTCATCTTTAGATATATTGATGCTCTCCGGATAATCTACGAGCGGTACTATAATTGTTTGTATTAATTTTTCCAATTTAATCTACACTTATTTAGAAAGTTTAGAATTATGGAATTTCTCCATGATACCTTGAGTTGATAAGATATCACGAACTGTATCAGTAGGTTTAGCTCCATCAGCTAACCATTTTAAAGCTAACTCTTCATCAACTTTGATTTCAGCTTCAGGTTTAGCTACTGGATTGTAAGTACCGATTGGTTCGATAATACGACCATCACGTGGAGAACGTGCATCTGCTACTACTATACGATAGAATGGGTTTCTTTTTGAACCCTTACGTGTTAAACGAATTTTAACTGCCATGTTTAAAAAACTCCTTACTCATTTATAATTTCTTTTCTACAAGTACATACTATAACAGGATATAAATTATTTGTAAAGTGTTTTCTCTTTACCGATTTATTTTTTAAGCAAAAAGAAAGACGAGACACTGAATTGTTTTGAAAACTGAGTGTCTCGTTTTCTTTAAATGGATATTAAAATGGTAAGTTCATTCCTTGGAATGGATTACTACCACGTTTACCTTTTTTGCCTTTTTTATTACTGCCTGTAAATTGTTTCATCATTTTCTTCATGTCACCAAATTGTTTGATTAATCTATTCACTTCTTGTAAAGAACGTCCAGAACCTTGTGCAATACGACGTTTTCTAGAAACATTGAGTATATCTGGATTATTTCTTTCTTCTAAAGTCATAGAACGAATAATCGCTTGAACATTATCAATTTGTTTTGGATCCATGTTAGCATTTTTCATGCCTTTCATTTTGTTAGCACCAGGTATCATGTTCATTAGATCATCTATTGATCCTAATCCCTTAACTTGTTCTAACTGTTCCAAGAAATCATCAAAAGTAAACGATGATGTTCTCATTTTCTTTTCTAATTCTTTCGCTTTTGTTTCGTCCACACCTTGTTGTGCTTTTTCAATTAAGCTTAGTACGTCACCCATACCTAAGATTCTTGAAGCCATACGTTCTGGATGGAATAATTCAAGTCCATCTAGCTTCTCACTCATACCAATAAATTTAATCGGCTTCTGCGTAACGGAACGAATTGAAAGTGCAGCTCCACCACGTGTGTCACCGTCTAATTTTGTTAATGTCACACCTGAAATGTCTAGTGTTCCATCGAATGATTCAGCGACATTGACTGCGTCTTGACCAGTCATAGAATCGACGACTAACATAATTTCGTCTGGTTTAGATACTTCTTTCACATCTACAAGTTCATTCATTAATGCCTCGTCAATATGAAGTCGACCAGCTGTATCGATAATAACGAAGTCTAAATGTTCTTCCTTCGCATATTTCAATGCATTATCTGTTATTTCTTTAGGACTAACTTGATCCCCTTCAGTATAAACAGGAACGTCAATTTGTTTACCAACTGTTTGTAATTGTTGAATTGCGGCAGGTCTATAAATATCACATGCTACAAGTAATGGTTTCTTGTTATATTTTTTTCTCATTAATAATGCAAGTTTACCTGCAGTTGTCGTTTTACCTGCACCTTGCAAACCTACCATCATTACAACTGTAGGTGGTTTATTACTCATATTAATTTTACTGTTTTCTCCACCCATAAGTGAAGTTAATTCATCTTGTACAATTTTAATTACTTGCTGACCTGGCGTCAGTGATTGCATTACATCTGCACCTAATGCACGTTCAGAAACCGTGTTTACAAATGACTTAACTACTTTAAAGTTAACATCTGCTTCTAACAACGCTAATCTTACTTCTCGCATCATTGCTTTTATATCTTGTTCTGTTACTTTACCTTTACCTTTGATGCGCTGCATCGTGGCTTGAAGTCTTTCGGACAACCCTTCAAATGCCATAAATTTCTCCTCCTATTCAAGAATTTCTAAGCGTTCAATCGCTTGATTAATTTCTTGATTATCTACAGACAACCTCTTAAGTTCTTCAATAATAGATTGTCGTTCTTTAAATTTCTCGAAAAGCTGTAATTTAGATTCGTACTCTTCTAATAATTCGTCTGTTCGCTTTATATTATCATATACTGCTTGTCGACTCACATGAAAAGTCTCTGCAATTTCACTTAAAGCATAGTCTTGTAAATAATATAATTCTAAATAATTACGCTGTTTTTCTGTTAACAGACCTTGATAAAAATCAAATAAATAATTCATTCTCATTGTTTTTACAAGTTCATTATTTTCCTTCATCATCATTCACTTCTTCAGTAGTATTTTCAATATCAGCATTTGCTTCTATCATATCAGCAAACAATCCATATACATAACTTTCAGCGTCAAATGGTTGTAAGTCATCCATTTTTTCACCTAATCCTACAAATTTCACTGGTATTTGTAATTCATTACGTATCGCTAATACAATACCACCTTTTGCTGTTCCATCCAATTTAGTTAATACAATACCTGTTACTTGAGTCACTTCTTTAAAGGATTTCGCTTGTGATAATGCATTTTGACCAGTTGTAGCATCTAAAGCTAGCAACACTTCATGTGGAGCACCTGGGATGTTACGATCAATGACTTTTCTTACTTTCTGTAATTCATTCATTAAGTTCGCTTTGTTTTGTAAACGACCAGCTGTATCACAGATTAGTATATCTGCGCCTCTATTTTTTGCTGCATTAACCGCATCATACATTACAGCTGCTGGGTCAGAACCTTCTTTTTGGCTAATAACTTCAACGCCTACTCTGTCACCCCATACTTGTAACTGTTCAATCGCTCCTGCACGGAAAGTATCACCAGCTGCAAGCATCACTTTCTTACCTTCTTGTTTATAGCGGTGTGCCAATTTACCAATTGTAGTTGTTTTACCTACACCGTTCACACCAACCATTAAAATCACGTTAAGTCTATCATCTTCGATATTCATACGGTCAATATCTTCATCACCTTGAACATAAATATCAACGATTTTTTCAACGATAACTTCACGTAATTCTTCTGTTTCAGTTATATTTTGTCGTTTTGCTTCCATACGTAATTCATCAACAAGCTCCATAACTGTGTTAAATCCAACATCAGCTTGAATTAACATTTCTTCTAACGCTTCGAAGAAATCTTCATCGACTTTTCTATAAGTTGCTAGCAAATCATTTAATTTGTTTTGGAAATTCTCTCTCGATTTTTCAAGACCTTGTTTAAATTTAGCACCTAATTGTTCAGATTCCCATTCTTCAAATTCATCTAATGACATTAAACCATCATCAAACTGAACGGCCTCAGGGTTTTCTTTTTCATTTGATTCGGGCGATAAGTCTTGGACCGGTTTTTCTTCTTGTGTTTCTAATTCTTTTTTATCTTCATCATTTGATGTAAATCTATCTTTTAATCTTTTAAAAAAACTCATGATTGTAATGCCTCCAATTCTTCATCTTTAATTGACTTTAAATTCACGCTCACAAGTTTAGAAATGCCTGCTTCTTGCATTGTTACGCCATATAAACGGTCTGCATAAGACATTGTACCTTTTCTATGTGTGATAACAATAAATTGTGTTTCAGCTTTAAGCTTATCTAAATACTCAGCATATCTGATAACATTGTGTTCATCAAGTGCCGCTTCTACCTCATCAAGTATAACAAATGGCGCTGTTCTTACCTTTAATATAGCAAATAATAAACTAATTGCTGATAATGCACGTTCACCGCCACTTAATAATGATAAATACTGTCTATTTTTGCCTGGTGGTTGTACAACTATTTCTACACCTGCATCCAAAATATCTTTATCTGTCAGTTGTAACTCAGCTCTACCACCATTAAATAATGATTTGAACACTTCACCAAAGTGATGATTCACTTCATCAAAAGTCTCTTTAAATCTTACAGATACTTCACTATCCATTTCTTGAATGACTTTTTCTAACGTGTTTTTGGCTTCTAGTAAATCAGTACGTTGATCACTTAAAAATGTGTATCTATCATTCACTTCTTTAAATTGATCAATTGCATTAATATTTACATGCCCTAATTCATCAATGGACATTTTTGTTAATTTAACTGTTTTTCTAGCTTCTGAAATATCTTCAGGCATTTCATATAATGATTGTGCCTTTTCAAAAGTTAATTGGTAAGTTTCATTTAAGTGCGTCAATTGATGTTCAATCATAATATCAATTTTAGAATGTTTACTTACCATATCTTGTAGACCTGTTTCTAATCCAGAAATACTTTGATGTAGTGATTGTGTACTCGCTTCTACTCTTTCAATTTCTTCTTGTATTGTTTTATATTCATGTTGTTGTTCTGACATCTTAGTTTCAATTGTTTGTTTTTGATCAGTTAATAGCTGAATTTGGCTTTCAACATGTTCATATTGACCGTTACCTGAATATTCTTCAGAATTTATTAAAGTTAATTGGTCCAATATTTTTTCTAACGTATGTTGATGTTCGTTTAAATCTTCTTTTAAACGCTTCTTATCTTGTTCTTTTAGACGATTTCTTTCTTTTTCTACAGCAAGATTAGAACGTTTTTCATTCAATGTATTTTGAATGTTCTTTTCACTATCTTTATTATTCGATAATGAAGCATTCAATTGATTAATTTCTTGATCAATTTGTTCTAATTTTTGTTGAACAGTCGACAGTAAACTTGTCTTTTCTTGTAACGTTTCCTTTCCTTTAACATAATTATAGCCATCATTTTTTTCAAATTCGAAAGTATCATTCTCATCTTTCAAACGCTTTTCTTTAGCTAAAATTGCATCCAGTTGTAACGTTACTTCATGTTCACTTGCTCTTAATTCTGCACCTTTTTCTTGTGTATTTGAAAGTGAAGCTTCTAATCGTTCTACTTCCTCTTTAAGCGCTTTAACATTTGTTTCAATGGTAGATGTTTGTTGCATAAAGTTTTGGTATTTATCTTCTGTCGTTTTGAGCTCATCTTTCTGAGACAATAAGCTCGCTTTCTTCTCTCTACCGCCACCCGTCATTGCACCACCTGGCGTAATAACATCACCTTCTAAAGTAACGATTCTATGTTTAAATTGAATGTTTCGCGCTATTTCATTCGCATGTTCAAGACTTTCAGCAATGATTGTACTGCCTAATAAGTGTTCTACAATTTGACTATATTTCGCATCAAATTGAACACCTTCTGATGCAATCGTCACAAACCCAGGCGCATCTTTGATTTGTTCTACGACACTTTGTGGTATAAACCTTCTTTTAACAACATTCATTGGTAAGAACGTTGCTCTGCCTAATTTTTTATCTTTTAAATATTTAATTGCTAAACGGGCATCTTTTTCTTCTTGAACAATAATATGTTGTAATGATGCACCTAATGCTATTTCTATAGCAGTCGTTAATTGTGATGGTGTATCTAATACTTCAGCTACAGCACCTTCAATACCTTTTAAAGATTTCTCTTTCAACACATGTTTGACGCCTGAATAGAAACCTGAATATTCATCTTGCATGCTTTTCAACGTATTTATACGTGTTTTCATTTGTTCAGTGTAACGATACGCTTGATATAATTTCGACTCTGTTTCTTTCACTTCTTGCTCTTTTGCTTTTAATGATGCATGATCCGATTTATATTGGTCTGTTGTTTGTTTTAATTCAGTTTCTACTTTATTTAATTTCTCAGTTAATATTTCTTTTTCATTCCATACTTCTTGTAGTGCATCATAAACTTCTTTTTGTCGACCATCTAATCTTGATTGTTTCTTTTGATGTGTTGCTAATTTATCTTCTAAAAATCTAATCTCATTATTGATATCGGATTGCTCAGTCATCAATTGATAATATTGGTCTTTTAGTTGTTCGATTCTTTCCTCAAAATTGCCATCTTCATTTGAAAGTTGGCCTTCTAATTCATTTATTTCTTTAACTAAAACCTGATAAGTCGATTTAAACGAAACTAGCTCGGTATCAATATCTTTCAGTTGTTCAGTAATTTTATTAATACGTGATTCCGCTGTTTGTTTTTCTTCTTCTAATCTTTCATTTGTTGCGTCACTATTTTTTTGTCGTTCTTTCAACACTTCTAATTGGCCTGTAAATCGTTCTAGTGATTCCGTTGCTTCAACTAGTGATTTATTCGACTCTTGAATTTGAGAAGAAACGTGATCACGCATTTTTTTCTTTTCATTTAATGATTGTGTTTGACTGTCTAATTCTTTTGTTTTTTGATCTTTTTGTTCTTGAAAATGTTTGATATCTGCTTCTAATTGTTTAAAATCTTTATTTAAACTATTAATATCATAAACAGTAACGGTAATATCACTTTTTTTCATTTCTTCTTTTAAAGTAATATATTCCTCAGCAATCGCTGCTTCCTCTCTTAAAGGCTCCACACGTGCCTCTAGATCAAACACAATATCTTCTACACGATTTAAATTCTGTTCAGTCTCATCTAGTTTGTGAGTAGCTTCTTTTTTACGTTTTTTATATTTCAATACACCTGCAGCTTCTTCAATCAAATATCTTCGGTCACTTGGCTTCGCATTTAGCACTTCATCTACTTTCCCTTGTGAAATGATACTAAATGCTTCTTTACCAAGTCCTGAATCTAAAAACAAATCAAGGACAGACTTCAGGCGCGTGCGTTCATTATTCAAATAATATTCACTATCGCCATTTCTATACAATCTTCTTTCAACAGTTACTGTATCTTCATCGATATTTAATTTTCTTGAATGATTGTCCAATGTTAGTTTCACTTCTGCATACTGACACTTCTTACGTTCTTTTGATCCATTAAAAATAATATCTTCCATTTTTGAGCCTCGGAGACTTTTTGCTGACTGTTCTCCTAACACCCATTTAATCGCATCTGTGATATTACTTTTACCGCTACCATTTGGACCAACTATAGCTGTCACACCATTATCAAAATCGACATGTGTATGTTCTGCAAAAGATTTAAACCCGTATGCATCAATTGACTTTAAATAAACCATATAATACCCCTTATTAATCTTTATTCAGCTGTTTCTTAGCAGCATTTTGCTCTGATTCTTTCTTCGTTCGACCTTGACCAGTTGCTAAAGGCTCACCGTTAAGCAATACTTCTGACTTAAACATTTTGTGATGAGCAGGTCCACTTTCTTCCAATAAATGATACGTTACAGTACCTCTACCATGCTTATGCATATATTCTTGAAGTTCAGTTTTATAATCACGATTAGCTTTATAATTTTCATCAACAACATGAGGATAAACAATACTTTCTAAAAATTGTTCCACAACCTCAAGCCCTTGATCTAAATAAAGTGCACCTATAAAAGATTCAAAAGCATCTGCAACAACAGAAGGACGTTCTCTGCCACCAGTCTTTTCTTCACCTTTTCCAAGTATTAATAATTCGTTCATATTGATACTCATTGCAAATGTTACAAGTGATGGTTCACATACAATTGATGCGCGCAGTTTCGTCAGCTTACCTTCTGGAAGCATTGGGAATTTTTTATATAAAAACTGTGACACCGTCAATTCTAACACCGCATCTCCTAAAAACTCTAATCGTTCATTATGACTCAATTTATCTAATTTCAAATCGTTAATAATACTCGAATGAGAAAATGCTTGTACATATATATCATAATTTTCAAACTCGATTCCAATTTTATTCATGAATGCATCAAATTTCACTTTAAATTGGCTCTTGATTTGTGCTCTTTTCTTATCCATACATGGCCTCCCTAACTTTATGTTTCCCATCTATTTTACGTTATATTTCATAAAAAAAAAAGAATATTATCATA